>JAKAMQ010000126.1 GCA_021812805.1 Acidobacteriota bacterium | reverse complement strand
CCGGCCCACTGCGCCCCGGGCGGCAGAGAGCCTGGTTTCGCGGGAATCCGCGAACAGGCTGCCAATACGAGCACCCCCACCAGCCCCATCGCCATCCGAGCCTGTCCCATGTCGCCGCTCCTGAATCTCATCTTAGTCCAAGCCGCTAGACTGGAAGACGAGGGCAACATGGTCCTGATCCGGGAACAGATCCGCTACAAGAGCCGCAAAGAAATTGACAAGCTCCGCGAGGCGGGCCGGGTGGCCGCCAACGCCCTGCGCCTGGCCGCCCGTGCGGCGAAGCCCGGCGTGAGCCTGCTGGACCTCGACCGCATCGCCGAGGCCTACATCCGCCAGCAGGGCGCCACGCCCAGCTTCAAGGGCTACCACGGCTTTCCGGGCACCCTCTGCACCTCGGTGAACGACAAGGTGGTGCATGGCATCCCCACCAAGTACGTCCTCCAGGAGGGCGACATCATCGCCATTGACTGCGGTGCGAAGCTGGATGGCTACCACGGCGACACCTGCCTCACCGTGGGCGTCGGGACGATCAGCGAGGAGGCCCGGACCCTCATCCAGACCGCCCAGCTGGCCATGTTCGTCGGCATCGAGCACTGCCGTCCCGGCCAGCGCCTGGGGGACATGGCCACGGCCGTGCAGCGCTTCGCCGAGGAGCGCGGCTATTCCATCGTGCGCGAGTACATCGGCCACGGCCTCGGCCGCGACCTGCACGAGGATCCCCAGGTGGTCTACGCCGACCAGCGCCCCGGCACCGGCTTCCGCATGGAGCCCGGCATGACCATCACCATCGAGCCCATTCTCAACACCGGCAGCCACAAGTGCCTGGTGGAAGCCGACGGCTGGACCGTGCGGACCAAAGACGGCGGCCTCTCCGCCCAGTTCGAGCACGACATCGCCATCACCCGGGACGCCCCCGAGATCCTGAGCCTTCCGGACAAGGAGTTCGAGCTGGAGGATGGGCTGTAGCGGGCTACCGCGAAGCCACGCGACCCGCTTCCGCAAGAAGCGCCAGCACCAGCCCAAGCCACAACGCCGGCAGGACCGCCGGAGCACCGGTGCGCCGGATCCGTCTGCGGTAGCCGTGGATCGAAAGGCCGAGGGAGACGGCCCCCAGCGCGGGCAGCAGGGTCAGGGCCCCGGCTAGGGCGGTGGGGTCATCCAGGAGGCGGTTCAGCAGGGCCAAGCCCCCCTCCTGGAACCCATGCCAGCCGGCCAGCAGGCCGATCAGACCCAGGCCGGCCCCCAGGGACGCGGCGAAGAGACTCACGGCCAGGTCGCCCTCGAAGCGGAAATGGAAAGGCAGGTAGAGGAAGAGCACCGTGGCCAGGAGGAGCCCCTGGAGGCCGAGCCCCGTGACCAGATCCGGCAGCCGCATGTCCTGGGCCCAGAGGAAGCCCAGCCGGTGACCCAGCCCGCCCAGGACCAGGAAGGCCGCGAGGGTGAACGTCAGCGCGGCGGTGGCCGTCAGGTACCGGGCGACGACGATCCGGGTGCGAGAGACCGGTAGGGCGAGGAGGAAGGGCTCCACCGAATCGTTGAGGTTCTGGAATACGGGAATGAGCATGAGGAGGGCGGCCAGCAGGAAGGCCGCCGCCAGCAACCCCTGGAGCCCGTGGGCGAAGGCCAGGGCTCCCTGGAGCATAAAGAGGGGGGTCAGCTGGAGCAGGATCCGTCGGTTCAGGGTCCAGTCCATGCGGATCAGCGCGAGCATGCGACAGCCTCCTCCAGCGGACGGTCGAGGAGGTACACCAGGTCCTCCAGCCGGGGCCGCGCCACGAGGGTGCCCTCGGGGGGCGCAGATGTTCCCGCGGGGCAGAGCAGTTCCAGCCCCAGATCCGTGCGCTGGCCACCCCGGGCGGCCCGGCCCAGGGGCGTATCCAGCAGCTCCTCGCCTCCCTTCACGACCTGCCATCCTTCGATCAGATCGTCCTTGGCGCCCGACAGGACCAGACGGCCCGCCTTGAGGAAGGCCACATGGTCGGCGATGCGGTCCAGGTCCGAAGTGATGTGGGTCGAGAAGAGTACCGCGCGATGCTCCTCCTGCACCACCTCCAGCAGCAGGTCGAGGAACTCGCGCCGGGCGAGGGGGTCCAGACCGCTGGTGGGCTCGTCGAGCAGGAGCAGGTCGGGACGGTGCGCCAGGGCGAGGCTCAGGGCGGCCTTCATGCGGTTGCCCTGGCTGAGCTTCGCGAAGGACGTCTTCAGCGGAAGGCTGAATCCCTCGATCAGGCGGCGGAACTCGGCGTCGTCCCAGGTGGGATAGAACGGCGCCACGAAGCGCCCCAGTTCCGGCACGCGGAGCTGGCCCGGCAGCGTGGGAGACTCCTGCACGAAGCCGATGCGGGCGCGCAGGCGGGGCCCGTGGGCGCGGAGATCCTCGCCGGAGAGGCGGAGGATGCCCTCATCCGGTTCGAGGAGGCCCAGGATCAGCTTGAACAGGGTGGATTTCCCGGCCCCATTGGCGCCCACCAGTCCAGTGATGCCACCCTGCGGCACCGCCAGGTCCAACCTATGCAGGGCGAAGGCGCCCAGACGCTTCGAAAGTCCCTGGAGTTCCAGCGCGGGGCTCATGCGTCCACCCGTTCCAGCGTCCAGCAGGACACGCCGTAGAAAGTCAATCCCAACAGGAGCGGGAGCCCCCAGGTGAACCCGAGGCTGAGGTATGTCGGAAACGCCGCGTGCCTCAACCACCCGTCGAAGGCGGCCACCCAGGTCACATGCAGCACCCGTGGTCCGAACATGACCAGGAACACATACAGGAAGAACCCCGCCATCAGCAGCCCCAGAGCCCCCAGCAGGCCCTTCCCGCCCCAACGCAGGACGAAGGGCATGGGATAGGCCATGAAGACCAGCAGCAGCCACAGGGGCGCCGAGGTGCTGACGAGCTCCAGGACTTCCTGCCTCGGCGGGTGGCGCAGAACGATCCAGGCGGTCAGATAGACGGTGGTGAAGGCCAGGGACGCGAGGAAGCCTTCGAGGAACCGGAGCCGCACCACCTCCCGGCGGGCCACCGGGAGCGTGAGCAGGCCTATCAGGGTGCCCAGCCGGTCTTCCCGGAGGTGGAGGGAGTGGGGCAGCACCGCCAGCACGAGAAGGCCGAGGATCCACAGCGCAGTGGCCATGTCCTTCGCCTCCTGTCCCTGGACCGTGACCACGAGGATCAGGAGCAGGAAGGGCAGGATGGCCGCCGTGATCAGCACGCGGCGATGCAGCGCGAGGTCGCGGAGCAGCAGGCTACGCAGCATGGGCGGTCCCCTTTCCCATCAGCACGACGATGTCCTCCAGGCTCGCCCGCTCCAGCAGGGCCCGCCCCTCGAAGCGCCGGCGCAGCCCTTCGCCATCCTCCGCCAGGGCCTCGAAGCCAAAGGGCGTGGTGCGGAGGCCCCTGAAGGTGCCGGCGATGCCGGGCTCCAGCAGGTCGAGCCCGCCCTTCACCAGCACCCAGGTGTCGCGGAGGGCATCCTGGTCCTGGCAGAAGGCCAGCCGACCGTCCCGCAGGAAAGCCACCCGATCCACCCGCTGCTCGAGGTCCGAAGTGATATGGGTGGAGAAGAGGATCGCGCGGCGCTCGTCCTGGATCTCCGCCGAGAGTCGCTGGAGCAGTTCCCGGCGGAACACCGGATCCAGCCCCGTGGTGGGTTCGTCCAGCACCAGCAGCTCCGCGGACCGCGCCAAGGCGAGGCTGAGCGCGAACTTCGTCCGCATGCCCAGGGAGAGCTGCCCCGCCTTCTGGGCGGGATCCAGGCCGAAATCGGCCATGAGCCCCTTCCAGCGGGCCTCGTCCCAGTCCGGATAGAACCGCGCCTGGGCCTCCTTGAGGGCCCGCAGGCGAAGTTCCGGCACGAAGCGGGGCTCGTCCGGGACATAGGCGATGCGTCGCCTGAGCTCGGCTCCCCCTTCGCGGAGATCCATGCCCTTGAACTGGATCACGCCGCCGTCGGGCTGGACCAGGCCCATGAGGAGCTTGAGGAGCGTCGTTTTCCCGGCGCCGTTGGCGCCCATGAGGCCGAGGATCAGGCCTCCGGGCAGGTCGAGGTCGGTCGCCTCCAGCTGGAAGGCAGGCCAGCGCTTGGTCACACCGCGAAAGGCCAGCAGGGTTTCAGGCATGTTCCAGCTCCAGGAGGAGGGTGAGCATCTGGTGGAGATCCTCGGGGGCGAGGCCTGCCATCTCCGCTTCGGCCACAGCTTCGCGGAGCTTGGCCTCCACCAGGGCGACGCGTTTCTCGCGGAGGAACTCCATGTTCGGCGAGGCCACGAAGGTGCCCTTCCCGCCCACCGTGTCAATAAGCCCCTCGCGCTCCAGCTCGTCGTAGGCGCGCTTGGTGGTGATGACGCTGATCTGGAGAATCTGGGCCAGTTTGCGGATGGAGGGGAGCGCCTCGCCCTCCTTCAGGGCGCCGCTCAGGATCTGGGAACGCACCTGGCTGACGATCTGCTCGTAGATCGGGTGCGGCGAGGCATTGGACAGGAGGATCTTCACGGGGGCCCTTCGGGTCTACTGTATATAGCGAATATATACGGAATAAAATTCAAGGCAAGCCCCCGTCACCCCATTTCCCACCCAGGCCTCAGCGCCCATTGCCTCCGCACCCTTCGGCCCAATGGCGGACCGACTTTGGCAGATCCGGCGCGGGGCCTTCGTACCCGATCTCGCGCAGGAGGTTCGTTGTGGGGATGTTCCCCTCCTGGCCCCGGAAGAGGAGGCGCACCACCCCTTCCGCGATCAGCTCGCCATCCTTGAGAAACCGCTGCTCCAGGTAGCACCACTTGGCGTCCCAGCCGAGCATGCGGGTGTGGAGCTCGTAGCGCGCGAAGAGTTCCAGGCTTCGCCGGTAGCGCATGGTCAGGCCACCCACCAGGGGCTTCCAGCGGTGCCGCGTCAGGGCGCGGCCCAGGCCGGTGCGGAACGCGAGATCCAGACGGCCCAGGTCCATCACGCCCAGGTAGCGCCCGTTGTTCATGTGCAGGTTGATGTCGAGGTCCGTGGGCCACACGCGGAAGCACAGGCGCGAGGCCTCCAGCGGCGCCAGGGGCGGGCGGGCCTTGAGGGTGATCCCTTTCCAGAACATGCGGCCGAGCAGCGTCATGCCTCCCAGGCTACCGTAGAGCCATGGCTCTCACGATCCAGGCCCCTGCCAAGCTGAACCGCTTCCTCGCTGTGCTGGGCCGGCGGGCGGATGGCTTCCATGAGCTGGAGCTGGTGACGACGGTGCTGGAGGGCGTGCCGGATCTCACCGACACCCTCACGGCGGAACCCGCGGAGGCCCTCACCCTGGAGATTTCCGGTCCCACGGGAGAGGGTCTGACGGCCGATGAAGCCAACCTGGTGATCCGCGCCTGGCGCCTGCTGGAGGATGCGGCACGCCGGGCCCTGCCGGCGAGGCTGCACCTGGAGAAGCGCATCCCCCATGGTGCCGGCCTCGGCGGCGGCAGCAGCGACGCTGCGGCGGCCCTGCGCCTGGGCAACCGGCTCTTCGGGCTGGGCCTGGATGAGGCCAGCCTCCTGCCCCTGGCCGCGCGCCTGGGCAGCGACGTCCCCCTCTTCCTCCTGGGCGGCACCGTGCTCGGCCTCGGGCGCGGTGAGCGGGTGTTCCCCCTGCGGCCCGTCCCCCTGGAACCGCTCCTGCTCGTGCATCCCGGCCTGCACGTTTCGACACCCAGTGTCTATCGCGCACTCCAGGATGTCGGCTACCCCTTTCCCGAGGCCCTGGCCTCTCAACCCGGCGGCGCCGCGCCTCCCTGGCGCAATGACCTCACCGGCGCGGCGCTCTGGGTCTGCCCGCCCCTCGCGGAGGTGCGCGAGGCCCTGCGCGACAGCGGGGGCGAGCCCCTGCTCTGCGGCTCCGGCAGCTGCTGGGCCGCCCGGTACCGATCCGTGCCTGACCGTCAGACGGCCGCCACGGCCCTTCGGGCCGACCACCCGGATTGGAAGATTTGGGAACTCTGAACGCCCGATTGGAACCTTGCCCCCCAGCCCGCAGTCAGGGGGCTCCGCCTCATGCCGTCCCTCACGGGGTTCCGTACCAACCAGGCCTGAAGCCCCGGCAGGCCGCCTTGGGGCTTTCCGGGGCCCCTTGTGATCAGGGTTTCCGCCGGGTGGTGGCCTGGAGATAGGTCGTGAACGCGTCCGGCTTTCCCGGCGGGGCGATGTCGAAGGAGAGGGACACGGTCTCCGCACCGGTCCGGCGATAGACCAGGCGGAACCGGGGGCCCGGGCCGGGAGCGCTCAGGAACACCACGCCATCCGGCGAGGCCGTCACTGCGTAATGGATGACGTGAGCCTCGTTATCCAGGTAGAGGGCCCTCAACTGGCCGCCCTCTGGATAGATGGCCATCCGGTCCTCGTGCCGGGAGGGGGAGCGTCCGGGGGCCGCGGGCGTCTCTGCCCAGCTCCGCCGGATCAACGCATGGCCGCCCAGTTCCAGGCTGAAGGTCGCCTCACCTGAGACCTGGCCCGGCCGGCCACCGCCCTCTCCAACCCAGGTCCCCAGAAGGAAGCGAAGCGGCGCGAAAGCATCGGACGCGGGCGCGGGCGCCGGCGCCTGGGCCAGCAGCGGCACGGCGATCAGCATTGAAGCAAGGGGACGAAGCATCGTGGCTCCCGGGAAATCGAGCAGGGCTGGACGGGTTTGTCATAGGATCCCAAAGGCCATTCATGGCCTTGATCCATATTTTCAAAGAAGTTCCCAGCCAGGATGTGACATGGCTTTGCCAGGGTCAAGCTTGACCCTGGCAAGATCATCCGCGATGTCGAGAGATCACAATCAACCCCTGCTCTCCTTCACGGATCCGCCCCCGGGCCGTGCTATTTCTGGAACGTCCGAGGTGCCCATGTCCGGTCCCGCCCTTCGCATCCGTGGCCTCCGCAAGGCCTTCCCCAAGGTGGTGGCCGTGGCCGGGGTGGATCTGGAGGTGGCCCGCGGCGAGGTGTTCGGGCTGCTCGGTCCCAACGGCGCGGGGAAGACCACGACGCTCGAGATGATCGAGGGCCTGACGGAGCCCGATGCTGGCGAGATCGAAATCCTGGGCCATACCTGGGCCCGGGACGGGCGGGCCATCCGCTCCCGCATCGGCGTGCAGCTCCAGAGCACCAGCCTCTTCAACAAGATCAAGGTGCGGGAGGCCCTGGATCTCTATGGCAGCTACTACCCCAAGGCCCGTCCCGTCGAGGAGCTGCTCGACCTGGTCCAGCTCCAGGACAAGGCGGACGCCTATCACATCACCCTGAGCGGCGGCCAGCAGCAGCGACTGGCATTGGCCCTGGCCCTGGTGAACGATCCCGAGCTGGTGTTCCTCGACGAACCCACCACCGGCCTCGACCCCCAGGCCCGGCGCAGCCTCTGGGACATCGTCCGCCGCATGCAGTCGGAGGGCCGGACCATCCTCCTCACCACGCACTACATGGACGAGGCCGAGGCCCTCTGCGACCGGCTCGCCATCATGGATCACGGCCAGGTGATCGCTGCGGGAACCCCGGCCTCGCTCATCGCGCAGCTGGCGATTCCCAGCGTGGTGGAGCTCACCTTCGAAGGCGCCGCCCCGGACCCAGCCGCCTTCTCGACCCGCCTGGGCGAGCCGGTGGAGCGCCGGGGGGATCTCTGGGAGATCCCCACCGGGGATCCCAAGACCCTGCTGCCCCGCCTCCTCGAAACCGCGGAGCTGGCCGCGGTGCCCTACCAGCAGGTCCATGTCCGCCGCGCCACCCTGGAAGATGTCTTCCTGCATCAGACCGGCCGATCCCTCCGGGACTGACGCCACGCCTTCCCCGTCCTCCCTTTGGTGGAGCTCCTCATGGTCAAGATGGTCTGGCGGCAGTTCGTGATGGAGTGGAAGCTCTACACGCGGGACAAAGGGGCGATGTTCTGGACCTTCGCCTTCCCCGTGGTGATGCTCCTCGGCTTCGGCTTCATCTTCCGCGGCGGCGGCGGACCGAAGCTCGGCGTGGTCTATGTCGAGCCGGCGTCCCCGGGCCCCCGGGACGCGGCCCTGCGCAAGGCCATGGACGAGCTCCAGCTCCACGTGATGCCCCTCCCGCCGGCCGAAGCCGAGGCCCGCTGGGCCCGGGGCGAGACCGCGGCCGAGGTGATTCCCACCGCGGACGGCTACCGGCTGCGCCTGAACAGCTACCTCATGGCCCAGGGCGGGCCTGCGGCGGGACTGGTGAACCAGGCCTGGCTGCTGGCCCAGGCGCGCCTGAGCGGCGGCCCCGAGCCCCAGCGCATCCCCATGAGCGTGGAGAGCCCCGGCGGCCGCAAGGCCTCGAATTACGCCGCGTTCCTCCTGCCGGGACTGCTGGGCCTGAACCTCCTGAGCATCGGTCTCTTTAGCGTCGGGATGGTGAACGTCTCCTACCGCGAAAAGGGGAAGTTCCGCCGCCTGGCGGTGACGCCGTTGCCGAAGTGGGTGTTTCTCCTGGGGCAGGTTCTCCAGCGCGTGACCATCTCCCTGGCCCAGGCGGTGGTGCTCATCGCCGTGGGCTGGGGCGTGTTCGGCATCCGCAACGAAGGGTCGTACTTCGACCTGACGCTGGTGATGATCCTCGGCACGGCCTGCTTCATGTCCTTCGGCTTCGCCCTCAGCAGCCTCGCCGAGACGGCGGAAAGCTACGCCGCCATCGCCAATGTCTTCTTCTTCCCGCTCATGCTCCTGAGCGGCGTCTACTTCACCCTGGATTCGGCGCCGCACTGGCTCCAGCACGCGGTGGGGATCCTCCCGCTGGCGCCGTTCCTCACCACCCTCCGGGCGGTCTTCAATGATGGCGCCACCCTGGCGGGCCAAGGCACTGC
>JAKAMQ010000125.1 GCA_021812805.1 Acidobacteriota bacterium | reverse complement strand
CCAGACGCGGTTCGAATCCACCCCTGGTGAGCCGGTTCCAGAAACGGAGGACAGCGCACCTCCGAGTGGGATCGCGGAGGCAGCGCGGGGCGCTGCCGGGAGCGAGACCGGCGGCTGGCCCAGCCAGGCGCCGTTCGAATCCACCCCTGGTGAGTCAGTTCCAGAAACGGAGGACAGCGCACCTCCGCGTGGGATCGCGGAGGCAGCGCGCTGAATCTCGACCGATTCAGTCGGTTTCTTCGGAGGGCGGGCGATCCAGCCCGGGCCTCTCCGGCGAAGCCACGAAGACCGCGTCCGCCTTCGCGGGTACAATCGTCCTTCCGCCCGACGGGCGAGGAGTCCCTTCCAATGACCGACGCCTGTACCGTATTCACCACTTGCGGCAGTGAGGAGACAGCCCTGACGATCGCCGCGGCCCTGGTGGATCAGGCCTATGCGGCCTGCGTGAACATCCTGCCCAGCATCAAGAGCTACTACTACTTCAAGGGTGAGACCCATCTGGATGAGGAGGTTATGCTGATCATCAAGACCACGCAGGATCTCTTCCCCAAGGTGTCGGAGATCATTACAGACCTCCACACCTACGAGGTGCCGGAAATCCTGATGTTCCCGGTCGCCGAAGGCTCCGAGCCCTTCCTCGACTGGATCCGCGAGAGCGTCCACCGCATGGCCTGAAGGCCGCCCCAAGCAGGAGTCATCACCATGGAACAGATGCTGTCCCTCGAGTTTCTGCGGGTGGTCGAACAGGCCGCCATCGCCTGCTCTTCGTCCATCGGCCACGGCCGCCGCAAGCACAGCGACAAGCTGGCCGTGGAGGCCATGCGGCATGCCATGGAGACCGTCCGCATGGATGGCACCATCGTCATCGGCGAGGGGGAGCGCGACGAAGCCCCCATGCTCTACATCGGCGAGAAAGTGGGCATGGGTGCGGATCTCGATGGGGACCACCCCGCCGTGGACATCGCTGTGGACCCCCTGGAGGGCACCAACCTCTGCGCCACCGGTGCCGCCAATGCCATCGCCGTGCTGGCCGCCACCGAGCAGGGTGGCCTGCTGCACGCGCCGGACCTCTACATGGAAAAGCTCATCGTGGGGCCGGCCGCCAAGGGCAAGGTGAGCCTGGACGCCCCGGTCCACGAGAACCTGGAGGCCATCGCCCAGGCCCTGGACCGCAAAGTCAGCGAGGTGACGGTCACGGTGCTGGACCGCCCGCGCCACGAGCAGCTCATCGCCGACATCCGCAAGGCCGGGGCCCGCATCCAGCTCATCGGCGATGGCGACCTCAGCGCCGCGATCAGCGCCGCCGTCAGCGGCACCGGCATTCATGCCGTCATGGGCACGGGCGGGGCGCCCGAGGGCGTGCTCTCCGCGGCGGCCCTGAAATGCCTGAACGGCGAGATCCAGGGGCGGCTCAAGGTGGACACCAACACCGCCAGCCGCGAGAAGGCCGAGGAGATGGGTGTGGATTTCGGCCGCACCTACTTCACCGACGACCTCTGCCCAGGCAAGCAGATCGTCTTCGCCGCCTGCGGCGTCACATCCGGCAACCTGCTGCACGGCGTGCGGCATTTCGGCCATGGCATCCGGACCCAGAGCCTGGTCCTCACCTACCGGGACCGGAAGGTGCACTTCATTGATACGGTCCACATGAAGGAAGGCGAGAAGGTGACGGTCCGCTTCTAGGGCCATGTCCGAATCGCTCCGGACCCGCCTCTTTCGATGGGGCTTCAACCTCTGGCCCTGCTACCGCGGCACAGGGGCGCGGGTGACCCATATCGCCTCGGACTGGCGCGAGATCCGCATCCGCCTGCCCCTGTCCTGGCGCACCCGGAACTACGTGGGGACGATCTTCGGCGGCAGCCTCTACGCCGCCGTGGATCCCTTCTACATGATCATGCTGATGAAGAACCTGGGACCGGACTACGTGGTCTGGGATAAAGCCGCCACGGTGCGCTTCCGGAAACCCGGGCGAACCCCCCTCGAGGCGGTGTTCCGGCTGGAGGACGCGGAGCTGAACGATATCCGCCTCATGCTGGCCGAGGCCCCGAAAGTGGACCGGTCCTACACCCTCCACCTGGTGGATCGTAACGGAACCATCCACACCACCGTGGACAAGATCATCCATGTCTCGCGGCGGGCACCCGCTGCGGATTCCCCCCAGGATCCACTTCCTGGTAGGCTTTAACCCTCATCTCACGAGGCTCTTCATGGCATCCCCCTTCCGGTTCTCCCTTCCCCTGGCGCTGGGGCTCGCGGCCATCGGCCTGGGGGCCCAGGCACCCACGCACCACGGCATTGACCCCGCCAACCTCGACACCTCGGTGAAGCCCTGCCAGGACTTCTACCATTTCGCCAACGGCGGCTGGCTGAAGTCCCACACGCTGCCGGCGGACAAGGCCATGCTCGGATCCTTCACCGAAGTCATGGACCGGAACCGGGAGATCCTCAAGCAGATCCTGGATGAGACCAGCGCCAAGCGCACCTGGCCCAAGGGCAGCGTCCAGCAGAAGGTGGGGGATTTCTTCGCCAGCGGCATGGACGAGAAGGCCATCGAGAAGCGCGGCCTGGCCCCCATGAAGCCCATCTTCGCCACCATTGACGGGCTGAAGTACACCAAGGAGCTGCCTGCAGTGCTGGCCAAGCTCCACAACGAGGGCATCCCCGGCGGCTTCGGGTTCTACGTGGGCCCGGATGACAAGGACAGCAACCGAAACCTCGGCGCCTTCCACCAGGGCGGTCTGGGTCTGCCCGACCGGGACTACTACCTGAACAACGATGCCCGGACGAAGGACATCCGGAGCAAGTACGTGGCCCATGTGGCCAAGATGTTCGAACTGGCCGGCGATCCGGCCGGGCTGGCCGAGGCCCGGGCCCGGGTGGTGCTGGATCTGGAAACCAAGATGGCCAAGGCCGCCTGGAGCCGCGTTGAACTCCGCGATCCCCAGAAGACCTACAACAAGATGAGCCTTGCCAAGCTGGGCCAGGAAGCCCCGGGCTTCGACTGGGCCCTCTACTTCAAGGACCGCGGCGTCAAGCTCGGGGATCTGAACGTCGGCCAGCCTTCGTACGCCACCGCCTTCGCCAAGCTCGCCACCGACACGCCCGCCATCGAGTGGCGCACTTACCTCCGCTGGCACGCCCTCCACGATGCGGCCTCCGTCCTGCCCAAGGCCTTCGGAGCGGAGAACTTCGCGTTCTACGGGAAGGTGTTGAGCGGCACCCCGGAGCAGGAGACCCGCTGGAAGCGCGTGGAAGGCATGGAGGACGGCGTGCTGGGCGAGGCGCTGGGCCAGCTCTACGTGAAGGTGGCCTTCCCGCCCGAATCCAAGCAGCGGATGCTCCAGCTCGTCGCCAACCTGCGTTCCGCCCTGCACGACCGCATCCTGGCCCTGGACTGGATGAGCGAAGCCACCAAGCTTCAGGCCATCCACAAGCTGGACGCCTTCACCGTGAAGATCGGCTACCCGGACAAGTGGAAGACCTACCCCTTTGATGTGAAGCGGAACGACTACTTCGGCAACGTCCTGCGGGCCAGCAGCTACCAGGTGCACCACAACCTCGCCAAGCTGGGCAAGCCCGTGGACCGCACCGAGTGGGGCATGACGCCGCCCACCGTGAACGCCTACTACAACCCCAGCATGAACGAGATCGTCTTCCCCGCCGGCATCCTGCAGCCGCCCTTCTTCGATCCCAAGGCGGATGATGCGGTGAACTACGGCGCCATCGGCTGGGTGATCGGCCACGAGATGACCCACGGCTTCGACGACCAGGGCCGTCAGTTCGATGCCCAGGGCAACCTCAAGAACTGGTGGACCCCCGCCGACATCAAGGCCTACCAGGCGCGCACCGACCTCATGGTGAAGCAGTTCGATGCCTACGAGCCCCTCAAGGGCCAGCACGTCAACGGCCGGCTCACCCTGGGCGAGAACATCGCCGATCTCGGCGGCATGAAGATCGCCTACGCCGCCTTCATGAAGAGCCTGAACGGCAAGGAGCCCGCGAAGATTGACGGCTTCACCGCCGAGCAGCGCTTCTTCCTGGGCGCCGCCACCATCTGGCGCACCCTCATCCGCGATGCCGCCGCTTCCGTGCGACTCAAGGTGGATCCGCACAGCCCAGCCCAGTTCCGCGTCAACGGGCCCATGAGCGACCTGCCTGAGTTCTACCAGGCCTGGGGCTGCAAGCCCGGCTGTCCCATGCGCCGCCCCAAGGCGGAACGTCCCGCCATCTGGTAGGACTGGCACGAACCATCACTCCCGCGAGCCCGGCAGCCTGCTTCCGGGCTCGCGCCTTGTCCCAGGACTTCCCATGCCCCTGCATCGCACCTTCCTGGCCCTGGCCCTGGCGGCCCTGCCCCTGGCCGCCCAGACGCCCGTTCGCGACAAGCCCATCTCCGCCGTGGACCCGGCCTACATGAACCGCGCCGTCTCCCCCTGCAAGGACTTCTACGAATACGCCAACGGCGCCTTCGACAAGGTGCCCATCCCGGGGGAGTACTCGTCCTATGGCGTCAATGAGGAGATTGATGCCCGCAACGAGGCCATCCTCAAGCGCATCCTCGATTCGACCTCTTCCACGCACGAAGCGCCGGGGACCATCGCCCAGCGGGTGGGGGATTTCTATGCCTCCGGCATGGACAAGGCCCTCATCGAAAAGACCGGACTCCAGCCCCTCGCCCCCCTCTTCAAGGCCATCGGCGAGGTGAAAACGCCCTCGGAACTCCTGGCTGAAATCGGCCGCCTCGATCAGATGGGCCTGGGCGCGGGCTTCGGGTTTGGCGTGCGGGTGGACGACAAGGACAGCTCCGCCATGATCGCCGGCTTCTACCAGGGCGGTCTGGGCCTGCCGGAACGCGGCTACTACCTGCGCCCCGGCGCCGAGGCCGAGGCCACCCGCAAGGCCTACGTGAGCCATGTGGCGCGCACCTTCGAACTGGCGGGTGATGCGCCGGCCACGGCCCAGGCCGAGGCGGCCGCCGTCATGGGCCTGGAAACCAAACTGGCCGAAGCGTCCCGCACCATCGTGGAGCTGCGGGATCCCCAGACCAACTACCACAAGGTGGCCCGCGCCGATCTGCCGGCCCTGGCGCCCGGCTTCGACTGGAACGCCTTCACCACCGCCGTTGGCCTGCCCGCCTCCGAAACCCATGTGCTCGTAGGCCAGCCCGCGTTCTACAAAGCCTTCGGCGCCCTGATGGCCTCCGAGCCCATGGCCACCTGGCGCACCTACCTGCGCTGGCATGTGCTGCATGCCGCCTCGCCCTACCTCGGCTCTGCGTTCGTGCATGAGAGCTTCGCCTTCTACGGCAAGACCCTTTCCGGCGCCACCGAGCTTCGCCCCCGGTGGAAGCGCGTGCTCGGAGCCGAGAACTGGGCCCTGGGCTTCGACCTTGGCCAGCTCTACGTCAAGGCGGCCTTCAGCCCCGAGGCCAAGGCCAAGGTGATCGAGATGGTGAAGTACCACAAGGAAGCCCTGCGCGCCCGCATCCTGGCCGCGGACTGGATGGACGCCGCCACCAAGCAGCAGGCCCTCAAGAAGCTCGACACCATGCGCGCCAAGGTGGGCTATCCCGACCAGTGGCGGGACTACAGCGGCCTGGTCATCTCCCGGCAGCCCTACATCCTGAACGTGGAGGCCGCCTCCACCTTCGCCTTCCGGCGGATGCTGGCCAAACTCGGCAAGCCCGTGGACCGCAACGAGTGGGACATGACGCCCCAGACCAACAACGCCTACTACGATCCCAGCATGAACGAGATCGTCCTTCCGGCCGGCATCCTCCAGCCGCCCTTCTTCGATGTGAAGGCGGATGACGCCGCCAACTACGGGGCCCTCGCCTCCACCATCGGCCACGAGATGACCCACGGCTTCGACGACCAGGGACGCCAGTACGACTGGCAGGGCAACCTGAAGAACTGGTGGACGCCCGGGGACGCCAAGCGGTTCGAAGCCCGGGCCAACCACATCGTCCAGCAGTACGATGCCTTCGAGGTGCTGCCGGGCCTGCATATCAATGGCAAGCAGACCCTGGGCGAGAACATCGCCGACATCGGCGGGCTGAGGGTTTCCTATGAAGCCTTCAAGCTGGCCACCAAGGGGAAACACCTGCCATCCATCGGAGGCTTCACGCCGGACCAGCGGTTCTTCATCGCGTTTGCCCAGGGGTGGCGCACCAACCAGCGCCCCGAAGCCATGAAGCTGCAGGTGCAAACCGATGTCCACTCGCCCGTGCGCTGGCGCGTGATCGGCCCCGTGGAAGATCTCCCTGAATTCGGACAGGCCTTTGGGTGCAAACCGGCACCCGCCGCCAACGCCATCTGGTAGGCAGCGCGACTCGAGATCACAAAAGGCCCCGCCCGGGGCCTTTTGTGCAGGTGAACGGCTATCCTGGGGGCATTCTGCCGAGGTCCCCATGCTCCACCCGGATCCCCATTCCTACTACGATTCCTCTCAGCCGAGAACGCGCCGCCTCCGGCTGAGCCTGGGCGTGGATTTCGAACGGAAGCAGATCGAGGGCGAGGCCACCCTCGAATTCGGCGAAACGGCCCAGGGCCCCCTCGACCTGGACACCAAGGGTCTGGACATCCTCTCGGTGCAGGTGGCGGGCGCGGGCCCCATCCCCTGGTCGCTGGGCGAGGAGGATCCGATCCTCGGCCGCTGCCTGCGCCTGGAGCTGCCTGCCGGCACGCGGGATGTCACGGTGAGCTACCGCACATCACCGGAGGCGATGGCCCTCCAGTGGCTGGCCCCCGAGCAGACCGAAGGGAAACAGGCCCCTTTCCTCTTCAGCCAGTGCCAGCAGATCCACGCCCGGACCATGGTGCCCTGCCAGGACACGCCGATGGTCCGGATCGCCTACCAGGCGGAGGTCACCATCCCCGCGGGCCTGACCGCCGTCATGTCCGCGGGCCCTGCGGGCGATGCCCCGGCCGGCCCGGGACGCCACTGCTTCCGCTTCACCATGCCACAGCCCATCCCCAGCTACCTGCTGGCCCTGGCCGTGGGGCGGCTGGAATCGCGGGATCTGAGCCCCCGCAGCCGCGTGTGGGCCGAACCGGAAACCGTGGAAGCCGCCGCGTGGGAGTTCGCGGGCGTGGAGGACATGATCCTCAAGGCCGAGGCGCTTTTCGGCGCCTATCCCTGGGACCGCTACGACATGCTGGTGCTGCCGCCCTCCTTCCCCTACGGCGGGATGGAGAACCCCCGCATGACCTTCCTCACGCCCACCCTGCTGGCCGGCGACCGCAGCCTGGTGGATGTGGTGGCCCACGAGCTGGCCCACAGCTGGACCGGAAACCTGGTCACCAACGCCAGCATGGAGCACTTCTGGCTGAACGAGGGCTTCACGGTCTGGGCGGAGCGCCGCATCCTGCGCATCCTCCACGGCGAGGATGCCGAGGCCCTGGGCTGGGCCATGGGCCAGAACGCGCTGGAAGAGAGCCTGGACCGCTTCAAGGACGAGCCCCACCTCACCCGGCTCCGCCTCCACCTCCAGGGCATTGATCCGGATGATGCCTTCTCAAGCATCCCCTACGAGAAGGGCGCCCGCCTGGTCGCCGCGCTGGAGCGCGAGGTGGGCGAGGATCGCTTCCACCGTTTCCTCCGCGACTACATGGACACCTTCCGCTTCACCTCCATCACCACGGAGCAGTGGTGCGCCTTCGTGGACGCCAAGCTCCCCGGCGCCCTCGCCGCCGTGGACGCAGCGGCCTACCTGGACCGCCCCGGCCTGCCCGCCAGCGCGCCCGTCTTCCGCAGCGCCCCGCTCGAACGCCTCTCCGAGCTGGCCACCCGCTGGACCGAGGGCGCGCGCCCCGAGGTGGATGCGATGGCCCGCTGGAGTCCCGCTGAATTGACGGTCTACCTCCAGCAGCTCCCCCGGAAGCTCACCCAGGAGGACTGCGCCTGGCTGGACGGGCATCTGGAACTCACCGCCCGCACCAACTACGAGATCCTCGTCGAGTGGCTCACCCTGGCCGCCGCCGCCGAGTACGAGCCGGCCTTCGCGCGCATTCGCGAGGTACTGATGAAGGTGGGCCGGATGAAATACCTCCGGCCGCTCTATGGCGCCCTGGGCGACCACCCGCGCACCCGCGCCCTGGCCCGGGAGATCTTCGCCGCCGCCAGCCCCGGCTACCACGGCCTCTCCCGCCGCGTCGTCCAGAGCGTGCTGGACAAGTACCCAGCCTGACCCCGCCCGATTCCCTCCGCCCTCGGCCCCGGCCTGGGCGTGCCCCGTTCCTGCCCTCTCCTTCCCGGTGATCCCATGAGCCTCGCGCCCGACCAGGACGATCTCCACCTGCCCGAGAACGCCTTCCGCGAACTGCGGGAGGGTGAAACCTACCAGCCCGTGGTTCCCGCGTCCCAGGCCCCGCCGGAAGTCACGGTCCGCAGCGTGGTATCCGGTTTCCTGTGGGCCCTGATCTTCTCGGCCGCGGCCACCTACATCGCCCTCAAGCTCGGCCAGGGCATCGAAAGCGCCATCCCCATCTCCATCCTGGCCGTGGGCTCCTCCGTGGCCCTCGTGAAGTTCCTCAAATCGCGGCCGTCCACCCTCCTGGAGAACGTGAACATCCTCGCCATCGGCGCCACCAGCGGCATCGTGGCCGGCGGCAGCGTGTTCGTGATGCCCGCGGTGCACATCCTCCACCTGAAGACCAGCTTCTGGCAGATCTTCCTCGTGCCCCTGCTGGGCGCCATCCTCGGCGTGTTCTTCCTGGCCCCCTTCCGCCGCTACTTCGTGCGCGACCTCCACGGCAAGCTGCCCTTCCCCGAAGCCACGGCCACCACGGAAATCCTCATGGCGGGCAAGCGGGGCGGGAAGAGCGCCGTCGTG
>JAKAMQ010000124.1 GCA_021812805.1 Acidobacteriota bacterium | reverse complement strand
GAGACGAGTGAGATCGCCGCGAGCCACCAGGACTGCCATCGCGTGCAGGACGCCTACAGCCTGCGCTGCATCCCCCAGGTGCATGGCGTCACCCGCGACGCCCTGGCCTTCGCGGGCGCCATCCTGGAGCGCGAGCTGAACGCCGCCACGGACAATCCGATGATCTTCACGGATACCCAGGAATCCCGTTCCGGGGGGAACTTCCACGGCCAGTACCCAGCCTTCGCCTGCGACGTGCTGGCCATCGCCGTGGCCGATCTGGCGAGCATCTCCGAGCGGCGCCAGGAACGCATGGTGAATCCCGCCTACAGCGACCTGCCCGCCTTCCTCACCTCCAACGGCGGCCTGGAATCAGGCTTCATGATGGCCCACGTCACCAGCGCGGCCCTCGTCTCTGAGCTGAAGGGCCTGGCCCAGCCCGCCTGCGTGGATACCATCCCCACCAGCGCCGGCAAGGAGGACCACGTGAGCATGGGCCCCATCGCCGCGCGGAAACTGCTTCGCGCCGTGGATGGCCTGGAACAGGTGCTGGCCATCGAAGCCCGCATGGCCCTGGAGGGTGTGCGGCTGGTGGGGTTGGCACCCGCGAAGGGCCTGGAGCCTTTGCGGGATGGACTGGCGGCGGTCTGCCCACCCTGGTCCGACCGGGCCATGTTCGAGGAGATCCGGGCCGCCTCCGCCGCCCTCCAGGCCCGCGCGGAAGCGCTCCCGTGACCAGCCGTCCCTGGCGCACCGCCTGCGAGGAGGCCCTGCGGGCCTTCTCGGAAGCCGATGCCCTGCGCTTCTGGCGCGTGGGACACGAGCTGGACGGCGCGACCCGGCCCATCTTCAATTACCGGTTCGAGCACACCCTCTCCGTGGTACGCCTGGCGCGATGGCTGGCCCCCGCCACCGGGGCGGATCTGGAGATCGTGGAGTGCGCGGCCTGGCTGCACGACGTGGCCAAGCGCCTGAACGCCCATGGCACCAAGGACACCCACGCCCAGGATGCCTCGGCCCAGGTGGAAGGCCTCCTCGCGGGCACCGACTTCCCGCCAGCCAAGATCCCTGCCGTGCGCCACGCCATCGAGCATCACGTGGGGCTTCGCCTCGCGAAGCGCCTGGAGCCCCTGGAGACGGCCTGCCTTTGGGACTGCGACAAGCTGAGCAAGATCGGCGCGGCGAGCCTGGTCCACTTCGCCTGCATCAGCGGCGCCTTCCAGCCCGTCACCACCGCCGAGATCCTGGGACGCGGCGAGGCCTGGCTGCCCCTGGCCCGCGGGATTGTGGATTCGTTCAACACGGAACTGGCCCGCGAGGAAGGCCGCCGCCGCCTGGCCTTCCTCGAAGCCCACTACGCGCAGCTCCGCCGTGAGGGCTCAGATCCCGTACAGGCGATGCCGTCATGACGCTCGCCGCCCACCCTGATCCCCGGGAATTGCTGGAGGCCTTCGAAGCGTTCACGGCGGCTTCGCAGCAGCTCCAGGTCCGCTACGAGGCACTCCAGGGGCAACTCGGACAGCTTCAGGGCGAACTGCAGACCGTGATCGAGGCGGTTCCCTTCGCGGTGTGGGTGCTGGCGGAGGATGGCGCCCTGCGCTTCACCAACCGTCCCGCCCACATGGAGGGTGCCTTCCTGGATGGCCCCGCCCCCTGGGAGCCGGGCAGCCCGGCGGGGTTGCGGCGGTTCCAATCCGCCCGTGGCCGGGAACAGATCTTCGAGGAGGAGCGGCGGCCCGTACCTCGGGGCGGCACCCTCGTCACGCTGCGCGATGTCACCGAGGCCGTGTTCCGCGCCCAGCAGGAATCCCGGGAGGATCGCCTGGCGGCCATGGGCCGCATGGCCGCGGAACTGGCCCACGAGATCCGGAATCCCCTCGGGAGCCTGGCCCTGTTCGCCGGCATGCTCGTGGAGGATCTGGAAGGCCAGGAGGGCCCCCAGGATCTCGCCCGCAAGATGCAGGAATCCGTGGGGCGCCTGAACCGCCTGGTGGGGAACACCCTCGCCTTCAGCCGCGACCTGCAACCGCGCCGGCAGGCCCTGCTCCTGCGGGCCTTCTGGGACGAAGTCCTGCGCGCTGCCACCCTGGCCGAGCGGGTGCCCTGGGACAATCGGATCCCCGAAACCGCCACCTGGAACGGTGATCCCGATCTGCTGCGCCAGGTGGCCCAGAACCTCCTCCAGAACGCCACCCGGGCCCTGGAGGCCCACCCGAGCCCTCGTGTACTCCTGGCCGCGGCGGAGGAGGTGGTGGATGGAATCTCCTGCTGGCATCTGACGCTCGCCGACAACGGCTGCGGCATTCCGGCCCAGGCCCTCGCCCGCGTCTTCGATCCCTTCTTCAGCACCTTCGGCGGCGGCACGGGCCTGGGGCTGGCGGTCTGCCACCGCATCATGGTGGCCCACGGCGGCCTGCTCTACCTGGAAAGTCAGGAGGGCCGGGGCACCACCGTGCACCTGCGCCTGGAGGCGGCGCCGCCGGAATGATGCCATGAGCCCGAGTACCGGACGGCCCGGCCTTGTCTGCTTCGATCTGGATGGCACCCTCGTGGATCCCCTGCTGGGCGTGACCCACTGCCTCCGCAAGACCTGCGAGACCTTCGGCCTGCCCATGCCGCCCGAGGCCACCGTCCGGACCTGGATCGGCTTCGGCATGCGCGAATCCCTGGCCTCCCTTCCCGGCCTGGCGGACCCGGCCCGCCTGGAGGCAGCCCTAGACTTCTACTGGGAGCGCTACCGCGAGGATGGCGTCTTCGAGCACGAGTTGTACCCCGGGGTGTTCCACCTGCTCCACCGGCTGAAGCGGCAGGGCCACCGCATTTACATCGTGTCCGCCAAGCCGGCTCTCTTCGCCCGGCGGATCTCGTACCAATTCGACCTGAACCTGATCTTCGACGATATCTTCGGCAGCACCCTGAAGGGCCGCTGGCAGCCCAAGACCGAGGTGCTGGCGGGCCTTGTCCGACAGGGCACCATCTGGCCTGGGGGAGTCCTCATCGGCGATCGTGGCGTGGACATGGAAGGCGCCCGGGCCCACGGGCTGGAAGCCATCGGCGTCACCTGGGGCTACGGCACCCGCGAGGAACTGCTGCGAGCGGGCGCGGAGCACCTCTTCGACACCGTGCCCGACCTCGATGACTGGCTCCAGGTGCGCTTCCCCCAGGCGGAGATCCACGACGCCTTCACGCGCTCGGAATGAGTGCTACTGGGGCGGCGTGGCCCAGCGGGTTCCGGGCGGGGGATTGAAATGAAAGGTTCCGGGGCGGGGCGGCGGCGGTACATGAGCCTGCTCCAGCACCAGCCGCTGCCGGGCGCCCGTGCCGTCGGTCCAGGCCACGGAGGCGAGCAGGCCATGGCGCCCCGCAGCCTTCACCTCGGGCAACCCCGGTACGCGCGGATGCAGGAGCACCGTCTCACCCGGCAGGGCCTCGGCCCGGTAGAGCAGATCCAGACGGCGGGGCTCCAGCAGGAGCCCCAGCAGGGGGTACTCCTTCAGGGCGTCCTGGAGGGTGACGCTCTGGGCGGTACGGGTATCCGGGTCGTACTGCACGAGCTGACGGCCATCCGCCACGACCAGGAGCCCCGAATCATAGGCCACGCGCAGCCTGCCCCCTCTCTCGAGCAGAAGGGTCCCCTTCTCCTGGAGCGAGCCAAACACCGCACTGTCGCTGGTCTGGGTGAACCGGGCCGCGAGCGCCGGCTGCGACGGGAGGGCCCGCCACCAGCCCGGGAGCGCCGCCACGGCCGGAAGCGCCACCGCCAGCATCAGGAAGCGCCGCACCTCAACCCCGCTTGATCTCAAGGGAGAGTTTGGCTGTGGCCCCCTTGGAGGGGGCTGGCCGATGGAGCTGGCCTTCGCCGACCACGTGGCCTCCGGACCTGAGCTGCACCAGCACTTCAATATCCTGAGCCTCGAGTTCGGCAGGCAGGTCGAGCCGGAGCACCGAAGGGGCACCCACCCGGCCCACCATGGTCAATTCACCCAGCAGCGAGTTGATCGCATCCTTGTGATCCAGCGGCTTGGCCTTGGGCGCGGCGGGCCTCTGGACATCCGCCTTCAGGGCCGCCAGAGCAGCCAGGGGATCCGCCTTGGGTTTGGCTGGAGAGGGCGCGGCCGGTCGGGGCGGTTTGGGGAGGGCAACGGTCGGAGGCGGCGGAGCCGCGGGGGCGGCCGGCAAAGGCGCCACGGGAGCCAGCACCGGGACGGGCTTGACCGGTTCCGGTGCTGGCTCGGGCGTCGTCACCGTCGCCGGCGGTTCCGGCAGCATCGGCGGCTCGATGATGAGGCTGTCATCGTCGTCCGTATCCGCCAACGGGTTGGGGGTGGCGGGTGCCGGCACGGGAGGCCGGGATGTTCCCATGTCCAGCAGGTCCGTCACGGAGGGCAGGTCTGAGAGCGTGAGGGCCTGGGGCGCGGCCGGAAGCGGTCTGGCGGCCGGTGGCGGGGGGAGCGGCGCTGGAGCCTGGCCTTCACCCATCACATGGTTCTTGATGTGCATGAGGGCCAGGCGCGTGATGCCCCGGAGGGTTTCGAACACGCCGGTCCCGTCGGAGGCTACGGACTGGAAGCTGGGCAGGCCGCGGGGATTGAAGGCGGCTTCCAATTCCTCCACAGAGATGACGTTCTTGAGATCCCGCTTGTTCCACTGGAAGACGAGGGGGATCTCATCGAGGACGAGGCCCAGTTCCTTGAGGTTTTCCATGAGGTTCTGGTAGCTCTCGCGGCAGGCGTCCAGCATGGCTGTCTGGCTGTCCACCACGAAAACAATGCCGTCCACCCCCTTGAGCACAAGCTTCCGGGTGCTGTTGTAGAACACCTGGCCGGGCACGGTGTAGAGCTGAAGTTTGGTCTTGAACCCGCCCACCATGCCCACATCCATGGGCAGCAGGTCGAAAAACAGGGTGCGGTCCGTCTCGGTGTTGAGACTGACCATCTCGCCGCGGGCCTTCTGGCTGGTTCTACCGTAGATGGTATTGAGATTGGTGGTCTTCCCGCACAGACCCGGCCCGTAATAGACGATCTTTGCCGTCATCTGCCGTGTGGCGTGATTGAAGAAAACCATCCTGGAGTGTCCTCGGACAGGGAGGGACTCAGAATAGCCCCATCTGAGGGCCGGGCTCAACCGCAGACATGGGTGTTAAGAGTTATGAAGAAAGTCCCTTCAGCGCCGTGAGCACCTCCTGGGCATGCCCCGCGGGATTCACACCCACGAACACCTTCCGGATCACTCCGGAGGCATCAATCAGGAATGTCGTGCGTTTGGCCCAGCCCAGAATGGGCATCCGGACGCCGTAGGCATCAATGATCCGGCGGTCGGGATCCGCCACCAGCCGGAACGGCAGGTGGAACTTGGCGGCGAAGGTCTTGTGGCTGGCAGCGGTATCAGCGCTCACGCCGAGGATCACGGCACCCGTGGCCTGGATGGCCGTGTACCCATCCCGGAAACTGCAGGCTTCCGTCGTGCAGCCTGGGGTCTCGTCCTTGGGATAGAAGTACAGCACCACCGGATGCCCCTTGAAGTCCGCAAGGGCGATGGGGCGTCCATCCTGATCCACGGATTGGAAAGCCGGCGCGGGCTGGCCGACAGCAGGCATCGCGGCGCGGGCAGCACCACTCAGCAGGGCAAGGATGGACACAAAGGCTCCTCGAAGAAGGACTCGCATGGGCTGCCTTTCGCACGGAGGCGGTGATTCGCCATACTCGCTTGGATGCCGCGAACGACCCGATCGGTTCGCGGAGAGAGGGGGAGGGACGTGACGACCCGGCTGGCGGTGATCCCAGGCGATGGCATTGGGCCTGAGGTGGTCCGGGAAGCCCTGCCCTTGCTGGAGTGGGCGCGGGGCCGAGGCAGGGATCTGACCTGGGACATTTACCCCTGGAGCGCAACGCATTTCCTGGCCACGGGGGAGATCCTGCCCGAGGATGCGTTCATCGAGCTCCGGGATCATACCGATGGCATCCTTTTCGGCGCCATCGGAGATCCGCGGGTGCCAGATGGCCGTCACGCCGAAGGCCTGCTGCTGCGCCTGCGCCGGGATCTGGAGCTGATCGTCAATGAACGGCCTTGCCGGCCGATCCTGGATGCCCACCTGCCCCTGAAAGGCGTGGGGGCGGCCGACCTCGAAATTGATGTTTTCCGGGAGAACACGGAAGGCCCCTATTGCCTGAAGGGGACCACAGAACCCGATCGCGCCACGGACCTGGCTGAGCACACGGAGGCGGCCGTGCGCCGTCTGCTGGAGGCGGCCTTCGCGCGGGCGGCCGACCGCGGCTGCCCCCTCACCCTGGCCCACAAGGCGAACGTGCTGAAGCATGGCCACGGGCTGTGGATGCGGATATTCCAGGAACTCAAGGCCGCCTTCCCCGGAGTGCCCGCCCGCGGCCTCCATGCGGACGCACTGCTCTGTGCCCTGGTGCAGGATCCACGCCCCTTCGGCGTGATCGCCGCCGACAACTACCTGGGCGACCTCATCAGCGATCTGCTGGCCGCTTTCCAGGGCGGCATGGGCGTGGCCCCCTCCCTGAGCTGGGCTCCGCATCATCCCTTTCGCTGCGCGGCCTTGGCGGAGCCGGTTCACGGCTCCGCGCCAGACCTTGCGGGAAACGGTCTCGCGAATCCCACCGGCATGTGCCTCAGTACGGCGCTGCTGTTCCGGCACCTGGGGTGGACCGCGGAAGCCGATGGTGTGGTGTCCGCGGTCGCCAAGGCTCTCCAGCAGGGCGCCGCGACGGCGGATCTGGGGGGCGGCCTCGGCACCCGCGATATGGGTGCGGCCATCCGGGCGCAGCTGCCGGATTGATATCAACGAAGGGGGACCGCCTGCTCGCCTTCGGCTCGCGATGTCCCCCCTCGTGCACCCCCATGTGGTGTCCCGGCCGTGCCGGGGCACCACATCTGGCATCAACGAAGGGGGACCGCCTGCTCGCCTTCGGCTCGCGATGTCCCCCCTCGTGCACCCCCACGTGGTGTCCCGGCCATGCCGGGGCACCACGTCTGGCAGAACCGCTCCTGCGGCGCAGGGCAAGGTTCGTCCTCAGCAGCTCCGCATGACGCCGATGAGCAGGCCCTGGATCTCGATGCGATCGAGGGGATAGAGCCGCGGTTTCAGGGCGGGGTTGTGGGGCACCAGCCAGACGCCCTTGGCATCGCGCCGGAACTCCTTCAAGGTGACCTCCTCGCCATCCAGCAGGGCCACCACCCGGTCCCCGTTGCGGTACTCCGCCTTCCGCTGGAGCACGACCAGATCGCCATCCAGAATGGCATCCTCCACCATGGAATCGCCGCGCACCCGCAGGACGAACACCTCGTCCCGCTGGCGATGGATGCTGTTCGGCACTTCGATGGGCAAGGCCCGGCTCTCAGGCAGGATGGGTGCGCCGGCGGCCACATCGCCACAGAAGGGATAGAGACGGGGGCCTGGGTGAAGGGCGCTCGCCCCCATCTGGCCCGGTGAAGTCTCCATCTCCGCGTCGGGCATGGCCACCACGATGTTGTTCCCGCGTCCATGGCTGCGGGAAAGGAAACCTTTGTCCACCAGATGCTGGACATGCTTGTGGATGGTGGAGACCGCGCTGGAACCCACGCCCTTGGCAATCTCGGACAGGGTCGGGCTCCGCCCCTCCTCCTGGAGGAAGGTGCGAACGAAGGTCAGCACGGCCTGCTGGCGACGGGTGAGATCACTGGCTTTCATGGCTTTCAAGGTAGGCCCTGCGTCGCAAGGGGTCAATCCCTTTTTTTTCGCTTTATTTCAGACCCCGGTGCATTCCGTCAAAACCCTTGGATAGAACCCGCAAGCAGCGTCTGCCATACTGACAGACGCCCTTGAGGGTCAAGTATTTACACCCTCCGCATCGTTTTTCTGCGCTCTTCGACGCGCGCGTCCTGATGAGAAAGGAGTCCCCTATGACTGCCAGCCTTGCCTCCCCCGCCGTGTCTGGAGGGGCGAAAACCCGGATCAATGATTTTTCCATCCAGGTGGCCACGGTCAATGGATCCGGCTCCCAGACGGCGAACACGGTCCTCCTGCGCGCCATCTTCCAGATGGGCGTGTTCGTGAGCGGCAAGAACCTCTTCCCCTCGAACATCGCGGGCCTGCCCACCTGGTTCACCATCCGGGCCAGCGCCCAGGGCTACGTGGCCCGCAAAGCTGCGAACGAGATGCTGATCCTCATGAACCCCGAGACCGCGAAGGATGACATCGCGAAGGCCGATGCCGGCGCCCTGGTGATCTACGACGAGCCCCTGCAGCTCGACAAGCTCCGGGCCGACCTCGCCTACTTCCCGGTGCCCTTCCAGAAGCTCGTGACGGCCTCCTGCCCCGAGCCCAAGCTGCACAAGCTCGTGAAGAACATGATCTACGTCGGCGTGGCCGCGCGGATCCTAGGTATGGACATGGCGGAGGTCAAGAAGGCCATCGCCAAGCAGCTGAAGGGCAAGGCCAAGGCCGTCGAACTCAACCAGAACGCGGCCGTCGCGGGCTACGACTGGGCGATGGAGAACCTGCCAGACCAGGATCGGATCCTGGTCGTACGGGATAGCAAGACCCAGGGCCTCATCATCGTGGACGGCAACGAGGCCTGCGCCCTCGGTGCCCTGTTCGCCGGCGTGACCGTCGTGGGCTGGTACCCCATCACGCCCGCGTCCAGCCTCGTCGAAACCTTCATTGAATACGCCGAGGAGTACCGCAAGGATCCCAAGACCGGGAAGTCGAATGTCGCCATCGTGCAGATGGAGGATGAGCTGGCCTCCGCCGGGGTGGTGCTTGCCGCGGGCTGGGCCGGCGCCCGGTCCATGACCTCCACCGCAGGCCCCGGCATCTCGCTCATGAGCGAGTTCATCGGCCTGGGCTACTACACGGAATGCCCGGGCGTGTTCTTCAACGTCCAGCGGACGGGGCCCAGCACGGGCCTGCCCACCCGCACCCAGCAGGCCGACATCGAGATG
>JAKAMQ010000123.1 GCA_021812805.1 Acidobacteriota bacterium | reverse complement strand
CGCCGACTACACCGAGGGCATGTATTTCTCGGACGCCACCAGCCTCTACCACGCCTACACCTTCAGCATGAAGTACCACAAGGACGGCAGCAACCTGGACGCCCAGCTCTACTACACCTACGCCATCAACAAGGACAGCGACTCCAACGAGCGCAATTATTCGGGCATTTCCATCCAGGATCCGAACAACCTCGGCGCCCAGTGGGGCTATGCCGACACGGACCGCCGGAACGTGATCACCGGCTACGTGAGCTACCTCGACAAGCGCTTCACCGGGATCCTGGCCTCCCTCTCCCTGCGCTACCAGTCCGGCACCCCCTACACCTTGGCCTACAGCTACAAGGACATGCACGGAGCAGGGAACAACAGCAACGACCGCTTCTTCATCAACGGCCAGGACACCGGCCGCAACACGCAGCGGACGGGCTCTCTCACCTCCCTGGACCTGGGCCTGCGGCGGGACATCCACCTTATGCGGAAGGCCAAGCTCACCCTGTCGGTGGATGTGTTCAACCTCCTGAACCGCCAGGACACCTACCTCTCGCAGCAGGTGGCGAGTTCGAGCACGGACGCCAATCCCCTGCTCAACCAGGCCTACAGCTGGATCTACAATCCCCGTCAGGTTCAGTGGGGCGCCCGCCTCTCCTTCTGACCGGGCCTGAATAGCAAGAAAGGGCGGCGTCCGCGCCGCCCTTTCTTTTTGGACTCAGAAGAGCGGGGCAGGCCTGAACGAAGGCGTCACAGGATGTGCCCTCCGCGTGACGGGCCGGCGACTTCGGCGCAGGAGCGCTTGCAAGGATTGAGTTGAGGTCTTGATCGCGTCATCCTGGTGCATCCCCCTGGATGGGCCTGTTTCGCGGGCCCTTCTGTTCTTTTAACCGCCACCCCCCCCTGGCACAGGAGCCCTGCATGAACCGCCGTTTCACCCTCGTCCTTCTGACCGGCCTGGCCTGCGCCACGGTGGCCCAGGCCCAGACCTCTTCCACTGCGGGCGCCGTGCGCGGCGTCATCAAGGACACCTCCGGGAAGACCCTGGCGGGCGCCTCCATCGCCCTGCGCAATACGGATACGGGCCTGGTCCGGACCACCCTCACCAACGGCCGGGGCGAGTACCAGATCGGCCTGCTGCCCGTGGGGCCCTACGAACTGACGGTCACCGCCCACGGCATGCGGGCGGTGCGGGATGCGAATCTCCAGGTTTCCCTCGGCCAGAGCACCGTGGCGAACTTCAAGCTCGACACCATCGAGGCGGCGGCCACCGTCGAGGTCGTGGATTCCTCCCAGGCCCTGGATACCACCCAGGTGAACACCATGGTGTCCATTGACCAGAAGCTGGTCCAGAACGTGCCTCTCAAGGGCCGGAACTTCACCGATCTGATGAAGCTCACCCCCGGCGCCGTGACCGGCGCCACGGGCCGCCAGGTGGTGGAAGGCTCCCGCGGCATCATGAACAACCTCACCATTGACGGCACCAGCTTCAATTCCACTTTCTTCGGGGATCCCCGCGGCGGGACGGCCATCCCCTTCTCCTTCGGCCTGGATACGGTGAAGGAACTGCAGATCATCACGGACGCCTACGATCCCCAGTACGCCGGGGCCGGCGCTGTGGTCAATGCCGTGACGAAGCAGGGCACCAACACCTTCTCGGGCGACATCCAGGACCAGTTCCGCAGCCAGAACCTCGTGGCCAAGATCCGGCCGGTGCCCTACGATCCGCGCGGCACCACGAATTCGGACAAGGCCCGCACCCTGGCCTTCAGCCAGCAGCAGTTCAGCGCCAATGTCGGCGGCCCGATCATCCCGGACAAGCTGTTCTACTTCGTGGGCGTGGAATCGGAGCACTATTCCACCAACCTCACACCCGCCTTCGGCGTGAGTTCCAGTGGGGGCAATTCCGTCGCGAACCTGAACACCTTCCTGACCAACTTCGGCGCGATTCCGGTGGGCAACGACGGCCATACCCTCGCCTCCGAGAGCGGCACCCCCATCACCAACGACCAGAAGAACACCACGGTGTTCGCCCGCCTCGACTGGAACATCAACGAGAACAACCGGGCTTCGCTGCGGGTGAACACCCAGCAGTACACCAACACCAACGGCACGAATCTCGGCAGCCAGACTGGACTCAGCGCGAACGGTGTGGACAAGGTCAGCAGCATCTCCTGGGTGGCCGAATTGGTGAGCAGCATCGGCGCGAACATGACCAACGAGGCGCGTCTCCAGGCCGCCGACGAGCGGCATCCCCGTACGACCAACTCCACCGTGCCCGAATTCACGGTGGGCGGCGGCTTCACCTCCGGCCAGATCTGGTACGCCCCGAGCCAGCTGAATGAGTTCAATAAGGAACTGCTCGACACCCTCACCTGGACCCAGGGCGACTGGCTGGTCAAGGGCGGCGTGGATCTCCAGTGGTTCCGCTACCAGAACCAGTTCCCCCAGTACATGGGCGGCTTCTTCAGCTTCCCGGACTATGCCACCGCCAATCAGTGGGCGGCGGGCACCCTCACCTCGGGCTCGCGTGTGCTCTACCGGGGCGCCATCAGCCCCACCGGCGGCTGGATTGACTACAGCTCATCTCTGCTGGCCGGCTTCTTCCAGGTCCAGTACCAGGGCTTCATGAACCACCGCCTGAACCTCACCGGCGGCTTCCGCGCCACCCGGGAGAACCAGCCGAACAACCCCATGCCGAATCCCCAGTTCATGGGCACCGACCAGGCCGACAGCAACTCCGCCATGGATCCCCGCTTCGGCTTCAGCCTCGACCTCTTCGGGGATGGCAAGACCGTCGTGAAGGGCGGCTGGGGGGCCTTCACCAGCCCCGATCCGAGCCTGACCGTCTCCAACACCATGACCTCCAATGGCAACACCATCACCGTCTACAGCATTGCCCCCTCCGCCAGCGCCACCGCCCTCGCCGCCTGGAAGACCGGCGCGCTCTCCTATGCCGCCCGCACCCAGAACGGCACTGCCCTCACCGCCCTGGATCCCGCCACCCTCGCGTCCCTCGGGGGCGTCAGCCGGACGGGCCAGCTGTGGGATCCCGCCAACAAGATGCCCCGGAAGATCAGCACCTCCCTCGGGGTGGACCACCGCTACGACAACGGGCTCACCCTCGGCGTGCGGGCTGAGTACTCCGTCTTCCAGCACCAGCAGTACTTCGTGAATGTGAACCTCACGCCTGCCTCCGGCGGCTACTACAACGACGGCTACGGCACGTCGGTGAACGCCTTCACCACCGCTCGTCAGCCCTTCGTCACGATCCGCGGGCGCCAGGTCAACCTCACCGGCTACGGTGATGTCTTCCTCTCCGAGAACAACGGCACGGGCACCTACCGCGGCCTCACCTTCACGGCCTCCCGCACGTCGGATGCGGGCTTCGGTTTCCAGAGCAGCGTGACCTGGTCGAAGGCCATGGACATCAACAGCAACGAGCGCATCACCAACAACGGCGGGTACGGCGGCAGCGTCACCAACAACCCGGCGGATCCCTACGCCAACCTGGCCCCCAGTGACAGCGATGCCCGGTTCCGGGGCATCTTCACGGGCTACTTCCCCGTGGTCTATGGCATCCAGGGCGCCGTCACCTACCAGTACCAGACGGGGCTCCCCTACACCGCCATGGCCTCCACCGACCTGAACGGGGATGGAACCTACAATGACTACGCCCCGGGCTACGGCGGCCGGAATGCCTGGCGCCAGCCGGCCCAGCGCTACTTCGACCTGGCGTTGAAGCGCTCGTGGAAGCTCATCAACAGGGTCCAGATCCAGGGCGGCGTCCAGGTCTTCAATGTCTTCAACTGGGCCAACCAGTCCACCGGCCAGACCACGGCCCTCGACCGGACCGGCACGCCGATCGCCAGCTTCGGCGCCATTGATACGCCGGATCGGGCCCCCCGCGAAGTCCAGCTCAGCCTGCGCCTGAAGTTCTAGCCTGCTCCACCCTCGCGTCATGGCCCCGCTCCGGCGGGGCCATTTCGTCCAGGAGCCTGTCCACGTATTCGAGTTCCCCGCACTGGTTCCAGCCCGTAGGGCGGGTGTCGGCGCGCGGGGCGTTCCAATTACCTGGACAGGCTCCTAGGCTGGAGACATGCGGATCCTCATGCTGGGCGATGTGGTGGGCGAGCCGGGCCGGCGGCTCGTGGAAGCCCATGTCCCCCGGCTGCGCGAGGAAACCGGGGCGGATCTCGTCATCGTGAACGGCGAAAATGCCGCCCACGGCCACGGCATCACGGAAGGCATCGCCCGGGAATGGTTCGACCGCCTGGGGGTGGATGTCATCACGACCGGCAACCACGCCTTCGATGTGAAGGGCATCGAGGCCACTTTCCGTCTGGAGCCGCGCCTCCTGCGCCCCGCCAACCACCCCCCCGACACGGCGGGCAACGGCTGGATCAAGCTCCACACCCGCTCGGGCGAGGAGGTGCTCGTGATGAACCTCATGGGCCGGGTCCACATGCCGGCCTGTGATTGCCCCTTCCGGTGCGCCGATGTCCTGCTCCAGAAGGAGCGCGCCGACCTGGTGATCGTGGACATGCACGCCGAAGCCACCAGCGAGGCCCAGGCCATGGGCCACCATCTGGACGGCCGGGTGGCGGCGGTGCTGGGCACCCACACCCATGTCCCCACCCTCGACGCCAAAGTGCTCCCCGGCGGGACCGCCTATGTCACCGATATCGGCATGACGGGCCCCTACGGAGGCGTCATCGGCATGAAGAAGGAGGCCAGCCTCACCCGCTTTCTGAAGGTCCAGCGGGCCAAGTACGAGGTCGCCGACGGCGACCTCCAGCTTCACGCCGTCCTCATCGAGACCCAGGGGCGGCGCGCTGTGCGGATCGAGCGCCTCGTCCGGACGCTCTGACGAGGCCGCGAAGCGGGGACATCCCCGCTTCGCGGCGCCTCGCCTGCTACTTCTGGCGGCGCTCCAGGCGCTCGCCCCGCCGTTCTTTGCGCTCGCCCTGGCGCGCGTTGCGCGTGCCGCGGCGCTCCTGGCGTTCGCCCTTGCGGCCCTGGGCCGCGCCCACCGTCGCGCGATGGGCGCCACGCGCCTCCAGGTGCTCTCCGGCCTGAGTCTTGCCCTGGGCTTCGAGGGCCGCGCCCCGGTGCTCCATCCGCTGGCCCTGGCGTTCCTTGCGCACGCCCTGGCGTTCATTCCGGGCCCCACGGCGCTCCTGGCGAGCCCCCTTGCGTTCCTGATGCTCACCCCGGCGCTCCACCCGCTGTCCGGTGGGCGGGGGCGGCACCGGCGCCTGGGCCATCAAGGCCGCGCCGATGAGCCCGATGGCCACGACGAGGGCTACACGCTTCGAACGGTTCAACATGTCGGTCTCCTTTGGGCGGCTGAGCCGCAATCCGGGAATCATCCCGCCCAGGCAGGAGCGCGTCCTGTGCCAATTCGGTAAGTCCAAAATTCCGCCCATTTCCAAAAAGGTTGAACGTCACCCGCGTGGGAAGTTGACACACCGGTGTCGCGGGAAACCACATCGGCTCTTCCCGCCAATCCCCGGCAGGGAACGGGCTTTGACCGGTCCCGCCCTGTCGCAGGCCGGAATCTGGATCCGCCCCGCTCTAAACGGGGCCATGTTGTCGTGCGTAGGCTGTTCAATCCGCCCGGTCCATCCGGAATCTTTTCCATTCAGGGGTTTCCCATGCAGAAGCGTTGGATGTACGTCTCCGCAGGCGCCATCGCCCTGGCGGCCGGCATGTTCTTCATCCTGCGAGGCGGAGATGGATCGGATCGGAAAGCCGAAGCCACCCCGCCCTTCCGCCTGGGGAAGGTACAGGCCGAGAACCTGCAGGTGAGCGTTCGGGAAGTGGGCGTCGTGGATCCCCTGACCAAGGTGGATGTGAAGTCGGCCGTCTCCGGCCGCATCGTGGCCCTCAAGGTCCGCGAAGGCGCGGTGGTCCACCGCGGCGAAGTCCTGGCCGAGGTCGAGCCCGACGTGAACCAGGCGCAGACCCTGTCCGACGTGCAGGGGAGCGTCTCCCAGGCCCGGGTGAGCTTCAAGAACGCCGAGCGCGATTTCGCCCAGCAGTCGGAACTCTTCAAGGCCGGCCTCATCTCCGAGCAGGTCTACCGCAACGCGAAGACCTCCCGCGATCTGGCCGATGAGACCTACAAGGCCGCCCAGACCCGCTACCAGATCGTGGAGGACCGCGGCATCCCCATCAGCGGCAACGCCTCCACCCAGCTGGCGCGGATCACCGCCCCCATGGACGGCGTGGTCATCAAGCGGGGCGTGGAACTGGGCGACACCATCACTTCCGGCGTAAGCAGCTTCAACGCCGGCACGGTGGTCTTCACCGTGGCCGACCTCAAGTCCCTGATCGTGAGGGTGAACCTCAACGAGGTGGACATCGCCAAGGTCAAGGTGGGCCAGCCGGTCCGCATCACCCTCGACGCCTATCCGGGACAATCCTTCACGGGGCGGGTGCGGTTCGTGGCGCCCGCCGCCGACCTGGTCGAGAAGATCAAGGTCTTCAAGGTCGAGGTGGCCCTGGACCAGCTGTCGGAGGCCTTCCGCACTGGCATGAGCGCCAATGTGGAGATCCTCGGCGAGAAGCGCGACAACGCCATCAGTGTCCCGCTGGAGGCCCTCCAGCGTCGTGACGGCCAGACGGTGGTGTACCGGCTGAAGGAGCACCTCTCGAACCAGGAGCTGGCCCGGGCCCGGGACGGCCTGAACGGCCGGGCCAAGTTCATCTGGCTCTCCGACCACTGGAAGGACTACTTCGATGCCGTGCCCGTAACCGCCGGCATCGCCACCCTCGAGCGGGTGGAGATCCTCTCCGGCCTCAAGCCCGGCGAGCAGGTCTGCCTCGAGGATCCCACCCGGAAGAAGGTGGAGAAGGACGACGAGAACAACTGATGCTCCGCGGGGGGACCGCCTGCTCGCTCTGCTCGCGATGTCCCCCCGCACCCCCGCCCTTCGGTCGGCCTCCGCCTCCCTCAGGGCCTTCGCTCCACGGGGGGACCGCCTGCTCGCCCGGCTCGCGATATCCCCCCGCACCCCCGCCCTTCGGTCGGCCTCCGCCTCCCTCAGGGCCCTTGCTCCACGGGGGGACCGCCTGCTTACCTCGCTCGTGATGCACCCCCGCACCCTCGGAGGCCCCCATGTCCACCATCATCCGAACCCAGGGCATCACCAAGGTCTACGGCGCCAATGGCGCGGCGGTCCACGCCCTGCGCGGCATTGACTTCGCCGTGGAGAAGGGCGAGTTCGTCGCGCTCATCGGGCCCTCCGGCTCCGGCAAGTCCACACTCATGGCGATCCTGGGCTGCCTGGATTCGCCCTCGGCCGGAACCTACGACCTGGACGGCCATGCCGTGCATGGCCTCTCCGGGGGCGAACTGGCGCGGATCCGGAACGGGAAGATCGGCTTCGTCTTCCAGAGCTACAACCTGCTTCCGAAGGCCAGCATCCTCCGGAACGTGGAGCTGCCCATGCTCTACGCGGGCCTCGGCCGGAGGGAGCGCCGGGACCGGGCCCTGGCGCTGCTGGAGAAGGTGGGCATCGCCGACAAGGCGGACAAGCTCCCCGCGGCGCTGTCGGGCGGCCAGAAGCAGCGGGTGGCCGTGGCCCGAGCCCTGGCCAACGAGCCCGCCCTCCTCCTGGCCGACGAGCCCACCGGCGCCCTCGACTCCCGCACCGGGGCCGAGGTGCTGGACCTCTTCCGGGAACTCCATGGCCAGGGCCACACGCTCCTCCTCGTGACCCACGATCCCTCCATCGCCGCCCAGGCGGAACGGCGGGTGGAGATCCGGGATGGACTGATCGCCTCGACCGAGGGGGCCGCCTGATGACCTCCTCCGGCGCCTTCCGCGAGCGGCTGGCCGAGGCCTGGACGGAGATCCGGGAGAACCTCGGCCGGGCCACCCTGCAGGCCCTGGGCGTACTGCTCGGCGTCGCCTCGGTGCTGGGCGGGTTCTCCATCTCCGACAGCCAGCGTCAGCGGGCCGAGCAGATGTACGTGAAGATGGGCGGCCTTGACAAGCTGAACGTCCAGCCCAAAGCCACGGTCCAGGAGGGCCAGCCGACGGCTCTCCAGCAGGCTGACCTCGGACTGCGGGACGAGGACGCCGAGGATGGCGCGGGCCTCCGCCCCCAGGCGATCCAGGGGGTGAGCAGCCAGAAGAATGCCCGGACCCGGGTGGTGTCGCCCTATGCGGACCAGGACCGCTCCATCACGGGCATCGGCGGCGACTACATCCCCGCCAACGGGTACGAGGTGGAGACGGGACGGGGCTTCTCCTCCCAGGAAATGGAGGCGGGCTCCCCCGTGGCCATCCTGGGCACGGAGGCCGCCGCCGCCTTCTTCCCCAAGGGGGACGCCCTGGGCCAGCCCCTCCGCATCGGCGACGTGCCCGTGACCGTCATCGGCACCTTCCGGGAGCGGGTCTTCCGCTTCCGCAAGGACCAGCACAACCAGTTCTGGTGGCGCAACCGCATCATCGCGGTGCCGGCCAGCCTCGTGCAGCGCCGCATGAACGGCGATGCCTACCGCCGGGTGGACCGCATCACCTTCCGCATTCACGATCTGAACGTCATGGCGGCCTTCTCGAAGCAGCTTCAGAACGTTCTCCGGGCCAACCACCGGATGCAGGACGATTTCCGCATGGATGACGTGGCGGCCCGGATCCGGCGCCAGAACAGCCAGGGCGACGTGTATGACATCGTCTTCCTGCTGTCGGGCGTGCTGGCCCTCGTGGGCGGCGGCATCGTGAACGTGAACATCCAGATGGCCTCCCTCAAGGAGCGGGTGCGCGAAGTCGGCGTGAAGATGGCCCTCGGCGCCTCCGGGGGGGAGATCTTCAAGGGGTGCATGACCGAGGCGCTCCTGCTCACGGCCCTTGGCAGCCTCGCTGGGCTGGGGCTGGGCGTGGGCTTCTCCTGGATCATCACCCACAGCCTCGGCATCCCCCTGGCCATGACCCCCGCCAGTTTCATCTGGGCCTATTCCCTGGCCCCGGCCTTCG
>JAKAMQ010000006.1 GCA_021812805.1 Acidobacteriota bacterium | reverse complement strand
ATTGCAGGATCTCGTCCTGGAAGGGAAGGCCCCCAAAGTGGCCGCCAAGTTGCGGGAGGCCGGCGACGAGCTCCACCTGCGCGCCCGTCGCCTGGGCTATGCCGTGGACACCACCGCCGAGGGCCTCAGCAACCTGGCGCTGCAGGGCTGCTGCCCCATCGAGTCGGCACTGCCTTATCTGGAGCAGGCCCTCCAGGAACTGACGGGGCGGGACGGCACAGCCCGAGCCCTGGCTCGGCTGGTCGCGCCCGAGGACCAGGCCCGGCTGGATCTCCTGCTGGACCACCCGGACCCGGTCTGCCGCCTGGCTGCCCTGGAGATCCTGGGCGAGCGCCGTGAGGAGGCGCTCCGTCCTGCTCTGCTGAAGGGCTGCCGGGATTCCATTCAGGATCATGCCCAGCGGGCCCTCGTCCACCTCGGGCACCTCGAGGATCCAGAGCGTCAGGCCCTCGACCTCCTGGCCAGCTCCCAATCCGAGGAACGGAGCCTGGCCCTGCGCTTCATCGCCCTGCACCGGCTCCGTCCCCTGGCCCCGGATCTCGTCGCGGAGATCCAGCGTTCCGAACGGATCGAGTGGCATCTGGCGTTGCTGGAGGCCCTGGGAGCGCTCCAGGCCCTGGACATGGCTCCGATGCTCCTGGACCTGCTTCACAGTGGACAGCCCCAGGCCCTCCAGACCGCGCTGGCGGAGACGCTGCGGGACATGGCGGATCCCGATACCGCCCGGGCCCTGGGCGACAAGGTGGCCGACCTGAAACAACCCCATCTCCACGTCATCGCGGTGCAAGCCCTGGTACAGGCCCAGGCTGAACCGGCTCCACCCATGGAGGCGGAGACCTTCCAGCGTCTTCAGGACCACCTGCTGGCCGCCTGGAACGACCGCAATCCCTGGCCCTTCCGCCTTCGCATGACCGCCGCCCTCGAAGGCCTGCGCCTGGAGCCGCCCTCGCTCTGGGCCCCCCTTGCGGCCCTGATCCAGGAGTGCCTGGCCGAGAAAAGGCCGCCCCAGGCCTGGACGCCCGAGGATTTGGCCCGGATGCAGCAGGCCGCCAAAGCCTGGGCACGGGCCGCGGGGGGGTGAGGGCGACCCGCGCCCTTTCTTCAGAACGCCAGCCGCCCCGCAAGGGCCGCCAGGGCCGTTTCCGTGCGAAGGATCCGCGGGCCCAGATCGAGGAGACGCATCCCCGCCCGCACCAGACTGTGGATTTCCGCTTCGATCCAGCCGCCCTCAGGGCCTATGGCGAGCGTCACAGGGGCCACCAGCGTTCGCGGGAAGGGATTCCCGGAGGCAGGATGGGCCACCAGGCCTGTGCCCTGCGCCAGCAGGCCCGGCAGTTCGTCCTCGACGAAGGGCCGGAAGAGCCTCGCCAGCCGAAGCTCGGGCAGCACCGTGTCCTTGGCCTGCTCCAGGCCCAGGATCATCTGCTGGCGCAGGTTCTCGGGTGCCATGCGGGGGCTCGACCAGTAAGCCTTCTCCACCTTCCAGGCGTTCACGATGACGATCCGTGCCGCCCCCAGGCTGGCACTGGCCGCCACCACCCGGTTGAGCACCTTGGGCCTGGGCACGGCGATGACCAGGGTCAGGGGCAGTTTGGGGGGCGGCGGCTGGTCCAGGACCAGCTCCAGCTCCAGCCCCTCCCCGTCCATTCGCCGCACCCGGCCCCGCCCCATCGGCCCATCCAGGAGCCCGACGGTCAGATCCTCGCCCACGGCGGCCCGGTGCACCTCCCGCACGTGGGCCAGCCGGCGCCCCGTGAGGCGGGCATGGTCCGGGGCGACCAGGTCTTCAGGAAACAGGAGGATGAGGTTCACGGCCCGCATTCCGCTTCGTCTTGGCCTTCGATGGGGCCTTGGCCGCCACGGCGATGGCCTTGGCCATCCATCGGCCCAGTTCCTCGGGATCCTCCAACACCTCGGCGGGCAGCTCGTAGTACTGCATCGGCTTGGCCGGATCTCCGAAGGGGAGGAAGGGCCCCATGCCGGCGGCCACGAAATCCGGGCGGTTGGAAGCGTCCACCTTGAAGTAGAGGATGTCATGGGAGGCCAGGGCGAAGGCGCGGCCCTCGGCAAAGAAGGTCAGCCCGCCGAACATGGGACGGGACGTGACCGGACGCACCTGGCCCAGCTGCTCCAGGACGAACGTGCGGAAGCTCACAGAGATGGCCATGGGGACCATGCTACCTTCCTCGCGGACCCGCCGGAATGCCGGCGCCTTGGACAGGTAGCAGCCATGCGGATCAACAGCCTCGACGACCTCCTCCGCGCCGTGAAGGACCGCCCCCGCAAGCGCCTCGTGGTGGCCTGGGGCAACGACGCTCACACGCTCGAAGCCGTGAACGCCGCCGTGGAGGCGGGTCTTGTGGAAGCCATCCTCGTGGGTGATGAGCCCGTGATGAACCAGGTTCTCCAGGGGCTCGGCCTGCCAAAGCAGCGGTTCCGCATGGTCCACGCCGCCACGGACACGGAAGCCGCCGCCAAGGCGGTGGCCATGGTCCGCTTCGGGGAGGCTGATCTGCTGATGAAGGGCCTCCTCAGCACCGAGAAGTACATGAAGGCCATCCTGGCCAAGGATCAGGGCCTGCTGGAGCCCGGCGCCATCCTCAGCCACGTGACAGTCATGGAGCACCCGGGCCATCCCAAGCTGCTCGTGGCTGGCGATGTGGCCGTGATTCCCGAACCCGAACTGAAAGAGAAGGTCGCCATTCTCGGCTACCTCGTGGCCACCGCGAAGGCCCTGGGCGTGGAGACGCCGAAGGTGGCCGTGCTCTCCGCTTCCGAGACGGTGCAGCCCAAGCTCCGCTCCAGCGCCGAGGCGGCGCTGCTTTCGAAGATGGCCGACCGGGGGCAGATCAAGGGTGCCTTCGTGGACGGTCCCATGGCCCTGGACGGCGCCCTTGATCCCGAATCCGCCCGCATCAAGGGCATGACCGGACCCGTGGCCGGCGACGCCGACTGTCTGCTGTTCCCGAACCTGGAGGCGGGCAACACCTTCTACAAGGCGGGCACCAAGCTCGGCGGCGCGGAGATCGCCGCCGTGGTGGCCGGCGCGAAGGTGCCCTGCGTCCTCAGCAGCCGTGGCGACACGGCCAAGACCAAGCTCAGCTCCATCGCCCTGGCGGCCCTGCTGGCCTGAGGAGCGGGTCGGGCAGAATGGGGACTGGAGGATCTCCCGTGGACCTGTTCACTCCGCCCAGCCCAACCGAGACTGCCGCCGTGGATGCGGCGATCACCACCCGCCATTCCATGCGGGCCTTTCTGCCCACGCCCGTGCCCCGGGAACTCGTGGAGGAGATCCTGGCGGTGGCCTCCCGGGCCCCCTCCGGCACCAACACGCAGCCCTGGCAGGTTCATGTGCTGACGGGCGCTGCGCGGCAGCGCCTCTCCGACCGGATCCTCGCCGTCTACGACGATCCCGAAGCGCTGGCCGAGCATGAACAGGAGTACGCCTACTATCCAAAAGCGTGGATCTCGCCCTACCTGGAGCGGCGCCGCAAGGTGGGCTGGGACCTCTACCGGCTCCTCGGCATCGCCAAGGAAGACAAGGCGCGGATGCACGAGCAGCACGGCCGGAACTACCGCTTCTTCGACGCGCCGGTGGGGCTGATCTTCAGCATCGCCCGGGTGATGGAGGTCGGGAGCTGGCTGGACTACGGCATGTTCCTCCAGAGCCTCATGCTCGCCGCCCGGGCCCGGGGCCTGCACACCTGCCCCCAGGCGGCCTTCACCCAGTTCCACCGGATCATCGCCGAGGAGCTGCACTTCCGCCCCGACCAGATGCTCGTCTGCGGCATGGCCCTCGGCTACGCCGATTCCGGAGCCCCCGAGAACCAACTCATCACCGAACGGGCGCCGGTCGCCGAGTTCGCACGGTTCTACGAGGACTAAAAAGATCGGGACACAGAGGGCGCAGAGGGCAGCAGAGGACACAGAGAAAGGCCATGCAGGTTCTTCTCTGTGTCCTCTGTGGGATTTCTGTGTCCTCTGTGTTCCGCTTTTCGGCGTCTCCTGAACCCTACTGCGGCGGATAGTCCTTGGCGGGTTCCCGGCCGGAGAGCACGCGGAGGACGCCCTTGGCGAGGGCGGCCATCTCGTTTTCGCCGGGATAGATCTGGACGGGGCAGCCGAGGGCCGAGGTGAGCCGGCGCAGCTCGGCCACCAGCATCTGCGAGCGGGCCAATCCGCCCGTCAAGAGCACGGCATCCACAGCTTCCCCCTCGAAGGCGGGCACCAGGGCGGTGATGCCTTTGGCAATCTGGTAGGCCATGGCGTCGAAGACCAGATGGGCCTCGGCATCGCCTTCCCCGATGCGGCGCTCCACCTCCCGCAGGTCCGAGGTGCCGAGCAGGTTGATGAGGCCACCGCGGCCTTTGTTGAGGGTTTTCAATTCCGCCTGGGTGTACTTGCCCGAGAAGCACAGCTCGATGAGCTGGCCGGCTGGCAGGGTGCCCGTGCGCTGGGGGGAGAACGGGCCTTCGCCATCCAGCCCATTGTTTACATCCACGTAGCGGCCCCTGTGGTGGGCGCCCACGGTGATGCCACCGCCCAGGTGCGCCACGATGACATTCACCCGCTCGTAGAAGGTCTCCCGTTCCTCGGCGAAGCGCCTGGCCGTGGCGATCTGGTTGAGGGCGTGGCTGATCACCCGCCGCGGCAGTTCCTTCAGGCCGGAGATCTTGACCTTGGGCTCGGCCTCGTCCACCACCACCGGATCCACGATGTAGGCGGGCTTGTCGGTGCCCGCGACCAGCTCCGCTGCGATGAGCGCGCCGAGATTCGAGGCGTGCTCGCCCCGCTCGCCGCTCCGGAGATCCTCCAGCATGACGGGCCCCACCCGCCAGGTGCCATGGGAGATGGGCCGCAGCAGGCCGCCGCGGCCGGACACGGCATCCATGTCCGCCATGGTGAGCCCCTTTGCCGCCAGGAAGTTCAGCACGGCCTCCTTGCGGAAGGCGAACTGATCCGTGATGGGCCTGCCTTCGAAGGCCTTGAGATCCTCCGTCGCGTGCTGGAGTTCCTCGGTGAACCGCTCCTCGTCCCCTTCGAAGATGGAGGTCTTGGTGGAGGTGGACCCGGGATTCAGCACCAGCACCCGGTGGCGGCGGAAGAAGGTGTCCTTCGGCGTCCGCTGCCAGTGGCCGTAGGCGTGCAGGCGCATCACCGAGGCCTTCACCGCCAGGCGGATGTCCTCTGGCGTGCAGTCCATCGCCAGATCCACCCCCTGGAACAGCAGGCCGAACATCACCGGGAACTTCCTGGCCTCCGGAAAGCGCGTGGCGTAGAGGTGGTAGAGCAGATTGCCCATGTCCAGGTTGGGGCAGACGATGACGTTGGGCGCCCCTTCCCAGGGCATGCCGTCCGCGTGGTACAGGTCGGCGGAGCGTTGGGAGAGGGCCACGCTCACCTTGACTTCACCGCGGATGTGGATGCTGCGGTAGCGCTCGCCCATGGCGATCCGTTTCGCGAGGATCTCCGGCACCAGTTCGGCCGCCCGGCGCACCAGTTCGGGCGAGTGCCCCTCGTCGCTGCCGCGGTTGGAGTAGGACACCATGGCACAGCGGATCTCGGGCAGGACCTCCTCGGGAATCAGATCCCGCGCCACGGCGCAGGTGCCCACGGCCACCTCGGCCAGGGTGCGGGGCGTCATCGTGGCGTTCACGCCCACATCCCCGAAGACAACGATATTCCTGGGATAGACATCCTCCGGATGCGACTCGGGCAGCACGAACACCCCGGCCTCGCAGGCCACGCTCCGCTGGGTGAGGAGCTCCACCATGGGCCGGAAGAAGGCCTTCGGCTCGTGGGTGGCGCCACCGACCACCATGTCGGCGTGCCCCTGCTTCACGGCCCAGATGCCGAAGCGGCCGGGTTCCAGAACCAGGCGCCGGGCCTCCTCCAGGTCCATGGAGCGGCCCGCCGCCTGGGCAAAGGCCAGGCAGGCCTGGGCGAATTCCTCGCGAAGGTCGGGGCGCGAGGCCGGATCCACGAACAGGCTCTCGGAGAGGACGTACTCCACCCGATCGCGGCCCAGGCGATCTGCCTCCCGGTCCGCCAGGTCGCGCACATCGGTTTCGGCGGCCAGGAACACCGGCCGGATGAAGCGCCCCAGGAAGCAGACCGCCTCAAGGGTGCGGGGATCCAGCGCCTCCGGGAACACCACCGTGGGGCGGTTCCGGGGGCCGGCCAGCAGCCGGGCGTCAAGGGAGGCTTCGATGTCAAACATGGGACTCCGGGGGGCGTAGGACTCCACGGGCAGCGGAGCGGCGGGCCTTCCAGGGCGCCAGTGTACAGGAACCGGCCTCCTACCCGCCCATGATGGTCATCACAAAAGCTCGCACAGAACCCGCGCGGGACTTACATTTGAGATATTAGAACCAAGAGGTATCCTATGCCTAGGCATGCCTCCCCCGCTGACGCCGTCGCCTGCATCCAGTCCGGGCAGCGGGTCTTCATCCACGGCGCGGCCGCCACCCCCTCCTTCCTGGTGGATGCTCTGGTCGCCCAGGCGGGCCGCCTGCGGGATGTCGAACTCATCCACATCCATGTGACCGGCCAGGTGCCCTATGCCCGGCCCGAGTACGCCCCGAATTTCCGGGTAGCCAACCTCTTCGTGGGACACAACATGCGTCCCTACGTGGGAACCCCGCGGGTGGACTACCTGCCCTGCTTCCTCTCCGAGATCCCCAACCTCTTCCGGTCCGGGCGCCGCCCCCTGGATGTGGCCCTGCTCCATGTCTCGCCGCCCGACGAACACGGCTTCTGCACCCTGGGCACCAGCGTGGATGTGGCGAAGGCCGCGGCGGATACCGCCCCCATCCTCGTGGCCCAGGTGAACCCCCGCATGCCCCGGGTCCACGGGGATGGATTCATCCACATCAGCCGCATCCACCACTGGGTGGAGGTGGACACCCCTATCCCCGAGTTCCCCCAGCCGCCCACCGGCCCGGAAGAAGAGGCCATCGGGCGCTACACCGCCCAGATCATCGAGGACGGCGCCACCCTCCAGATGGGTATCGGCGCGGTGCCTGACGCGGTGCTGAAGGCCCTTTCCGACCACCGCCACCTGGGCATCCACACCGAACTGATGTCGGACGGAGTGCTCAACCTCGTGCGAACGGGCGTCGTGGACAACACCCAGAAGAAGATCCATCCCGGCAAGATCGTCGTGGGCTTCGTCACCGGCACCCGGGCTCTCTACGACTTCATTGACGACAACCCGCAGGTGGCGATGCTCGATATCGCCTACATCAACAACCCCACGATCATCGCCCGCAACCCCAAGGTGACCGCCATCAACAGCGCCGTGGAGATTGACCTCACGGGCCAGGTCTGCGCGGATTCGGTCGGCCACCGCATCATCTCCGGCGTGGGCGGCCAGATGGATTTCATCCGAGGCGCCTCCCTGTCCCCGGGCGGAAAGCCCATCATCGCCCTCCCCAGCCGCACGAAGAAGGGTGAATCCCGCATCGTCCCCACCCTGAAGCGCGGCGCGGGGGTGGTCACCACCCGCCAGCACGTCCACTACGTCATCACCGAGTACGGCATTGCCGACCTCTACGGCAAGACCCTCCACGAGCGCGCCCAGGCCCTCATCCAGATCGCCCACCCCGACGATCGCGAATGGCTGGAGCGGTCCTGGTGCGAGATGGCCACCTGCAAGGAATGATCAACGGTCGCTGATGTCGGCGTGTTCGACCCAGACCACTTCGCAGGAGCCGTCACCGGTATCGGTGCGGCTGAGGCTGCTCACCCAGTGCCAGCCGTCCGGGCCATCCGCCCGCACCAGATCCCCTTCCAGATGCACGATCTGGCCCACCCGGGCACCCAGGAGGCGATGCTCGACGGAGCGGTTCGCCGGAATCATGTGCATGTTGGCGCTGTGGCTGATGATCTCGGCGGGCGGGATGGGGAGGTGCGAAGAACTCCAGTAGTACCAGCGCCCATCCTGTCGGATGGTGATGGCGTCCAGCACCCGGGAATCCGACATGGGGCCCCACCCCAGGGCGAAATCCACGGGCGACAGGTCGGCGGGGCGGTCGAACCGGTACCGTTCGGCGCTGAGGATCCGGGCGCGGACATCAAAGCGGGCCAGGGACGTCATGCGGTAGCCGCGGAAGGTCCAGGGCGCGGTGGAGTCCGGCGCCGTCTGCGTCGGATCCGCGGGAGCCAGGATGCCCGGAGGCTGGGCCAGAGGGCGTCCCTGCCACCACCAGAGGCCCAGGACCAGGGTCATCGCCAGCAGGGCCAGCTTGCCCCCCCGTTCGCGGATCCAGCCCTTCCAGTCATCCATGGGGCCCAGGATGGACGAAAGTTCCGCAGGGGTGAAGGGAAAGCCTGCCGCGTCACGAAACCGCGACGCATTCCGATACACTCACGGGCGACGTCCCCTGGAGCCTTCATGAATCCCACCTGGTTCACCGACAACCCCGGTCTCGCCCTGGCGATTCTGCTCCTCGCGGCCTTCGTGCTGATCCTCCTCAGCAAGTGGATCCGCTACATCCCCAACAACCGCGTGGGCATCGTCGAGAAACTCATCAGCGGCAAGGGCTCGGTCAAGACGGGCCTCATCGCCCTGAATGGCGAGGCGGGCTTCCAGCCTGCCCTGCTACGCGGCGGATGGCACTTCCTCACGCCGTTCCAGTACCGCATCCACAAGATGCCCCTGGTGACGATCCCCCAGGGCAAGATCGGGTACGTCTTCGCCCGTGACGGCAAGGATCTCCCCTCCACCCAGGCCCTGGCCAGCAACGTCCACGGCGCCGATTTCCAGGATGCGGTGGGCTTCCTCCAGGGCGGCGGCCAGAAGGGCCCCCAGCGCCAGATCCTGCGCGAAGGCATGTACGCCATCAACCTCGTGCAGTTCGTGGTGCTCACCGAGGACCAGATCTACTACCTGCCCCTGGACCGGAGCGAGCTGGACACCTTCCAGAAGATGAGCGCCATCATCGCCGAGCGCGGCGGCTGGCGGCCCGTCATCATCCGCGGCGCGGACGACGCCGTGGGCATCGTCACAATCCAGGACGGCCCCAGCCTCGGCAGCGGCGAGATCATCGCGTCCACCGTGGGCGGCGATCCGAACGATGTGGCCACCTACCACAACAACTTCCAGGACGCGGACAAGTTCCTGGCGGCCGGCGGCCAGCGCGGGCGCCAGCACCAGGTGCTGGTGGAAGGCACCTACTACATCAACCGCCTCTTCGCGACCGTGGAGCTGATTCCCAAGACCATCGTGGAAGTGGGCACCGTGGGCGTGGTGGTGAGCTACACCGGCGCCAAGGGCGATGACATCAGCGGGCAGGAATACCGGCATGGCGAGCTGGTGGCCACCGGACAGCGCGGCGTCTGGAACGACCCGCTCCTCCCCGGCAAGTACGCCTTCAACACCTTCGCCGGCAAGGTGCTGATGGTGCCCACCACGAATTTCATCCTGAAATGGAACAAGAGCGAAGTGGGCAGCCACATGTACGACGAGCACCTCAGCGAGGTGAGCCTCATCACCAAGGATGCCTTCGAGCCCAGCCTGCCCCTCTCCGTGGTGGTCCACATCGACTACCGGAAGGCGCCCCTGGTCATCCAGCGCTTCGGTGATATCAAGAAGCTGGTGGAGCAGACGCTGGATCCCATGGTCAGCGCCTACTTCAAGAACATCGGCCAGACCCGCACCCTCATCCAGCTCATCCAGGACCGCAGCGCCATCCAGGAGCAGAGCGGCACCCAGATGAAGGAGAAGTTCGCCCAGTACAACCTCGAACTCCAGGAAGTGCTCATCGGCACCCCCACCAGCGGGGCGCCCGGGGGGCAGATCGAGCAGATCCTCGTCCAGCTCCGCAGCCGCCAGATCGCCGATGAGCAGGTGGAGACCTACGGCCGCCAGCAGAGCGCCGCCGTGAAGGAGCGGGAGCTGCGCGAAGCCGAGGCCCGCGCCAAGCAGCAGACCCTGCTCACCGAATCCGCCATCGGCATCGAGGTGCAGAGCAACCAGGGCAAGGCCGAATACGCCAAGGCCCAGCAGCAGGCGGCCCAGATCCAGACCCTGGCGGGCGCCGAGGCGGAGAAGGTGCGCCTCATGGGCGAGGGCGAGGCCAAGCGCATCAAGGTGATGGCCGAGGCCCAGGCCGAGCAGGCGGCCCGCGTGGGCATCGCCCAGGCCATGGCCATCGAGGAGCAGGTCAAGGCCTACGGCGGGCCCCAGTACCAGCTGGTGCAGCAGGTCATGAACCGCTTCGCCGAGGCCATCGAGAAATCCCAGGTGGACGTGGTGCCCAAGATCCAGATGGCCGGGAGCCAGGGCGGCGGCAGCCTCATCGAGAGTCTCCTGGGCCTCCTCCTGAGCGAGAAGGCCGGCCAGCTCGCCGGCGTGGCCGTCAGCACCCAGCCGAACCCCGAGGCCGAAGCCCTCAAGGCCGCCCTGCGGAAGGACCTGGAAAAATAGGAGTCCGCACGGGGGATCGGCCAGACCCGGACATAGACGCCCTACACTAGCCCCATGTCGTCCGCTCCCCCGCTCCAGGCCCTCCTCGACGCCGCGCAGCGCCTCCACGCCCGGGGTCTGCTGGCGGCCGGGGACGGCAACCTGTCGGTGCGACTCGAGGATGGGCGCATCGCGATGACGCCCCGGGGTGTGCCCAAGGCCCAGGTGCGCCTCGAGGATCTGGCCTACCTCTCGCTGGATGGCACGGTGCTGTCCGGCAACCCCAGCAGCGAGCGGGCCATGCACCTGGCGGTCTATCGCGCCGTGCCGGAAGCGCGGGCCGTGGTCCACGCCCATCCGCCCACGGCCATCGCCTGGACCCTGGCCCGGCCGGACCTCGCGGAATTGCCCTCGGACAGCCTGCCCGAGGTGATCCTGGCCGCAGGCCGCATCCCCGTCGTGCCCATGGCCATCCCCGGCACCGAGGCCATGGGGACCGCCCTCCTGCCCTTCCTGCCCGCCCACCGGCTCCTGATCCTCGCCCGCCACGGCGGCCTCGCCTGGGGCGAATCCGTGCAGGAAGCCGCTGGCGGGATGGAGCGCCTGGAGCAGGTTGCCGAGATCCTCTGGAAAGCCGAGACCCTGGGCGGCGCAAAACCACTGGCACCTTCTGAACAGGCGGAACTGCGGGCCCTGCGCGCCCAGCTCGGACCGAGGATCATTTGAACTGAACCCGCAGACGACGCAGATCGGAGGGTGAAGAATGCAGCTTTTCATCTGCGCCATCTGCGTCATCTGCGGTTAAAGAAAAGGCTCTTCCATGAATCCCTTCGAATCCCTCGGCCTGAAACACGATGGGCGCACCCTCTGGGTGCTGGACCAGGCCCAGCTTCCGGACGCGGAGGTCTGGCTGGACGGCAGCGACCCGGCGACGATGGAGGCGCTGATCCAGCGGCTCGCCGTGCGCGGGGCGCCGCTCATCGGGGTAGCGGCGGCGACCTGTCTCGCCACCTTCGCGGAGCGGGGGGCTTCCGCGCGCGACTACGCCCTCGCCTGCGCGGCTCTCCGCGCAGCCCGTCCCACGGCCGTGAACCTCATGTGGGCCATGGACCGGATGAAGGACGCGACGGATCCGGTGACCGAAGCTCAGGCCATCTTCGAGGAGGATGTACGGCTCTGCGAGGGCATGGCCCGGCACGGCGCGGACCTCATCCAGGACGGCGAAGGCATCCTCACCCACTGCAACACCGGCGGTCTCGCCACGGCCGGCATCGGCACGGCCCTGGGCGTCCTCCGTCGCGCCCATGAGCAGGGCAAGCGCATCCACGTCTACGCCGACGAGACGCGCCCCCTGCTCCAGGGGGGCCGCCTCACGGCCTGGGAGCTGCGCAAGCTGGGCATCCCGTCCACCCTCATCACGGACAGCATGGCCGCCCTGCTGCTGCGTGATGGCAAGGTCCAGCGCGTGCTGGTGGGCTCCGACCGCGTGGCCGCCAACGGCGACTTCGCCAACAAGGTGGGCACCTACGGATTGGCCGTGCAGGCCCGGTTCCACGGCGTCCCCTTCCACCCGGTGGCCCCTTTCTCCACCGTGGATCTGGCTTGCCCCAACGGCGCGGCCATCCCCATCGAGCTGAGGGATCCGGGCGAAGTGCGGGGGTACGGCGCGTGGCGCTGGGCGCCGGAAGGCATGCCCGCCTGGAACCCCGCCTTCGACGTCACCCCCGTGGACCTCGTCACCAGCCTCGTGCTGGACCAGGGCGTGTACTCCGCCCCGGAGTTGAAGGCGGGCGTCCTGGCAAAGAGATAGTGCCGCTTATTTCTTTCTCTGCTTCAATGGCGGCAGTCAATGAACGCCTCGGAGCATCTATGGTCGTCAGGCCCTCCATCCTCGCGGGTTTGAGCCTCCTCCTCGTGGCGGCGCCCCTCGCGTTGGCGGCCCAGGCGACGGTGCCGACGCCCCCCGACGCGCCGAATCCTGCCACCGGGGCGCCTCCCCGGGATTCCTGGGCGGCGGAAGCCCGGCCCGTGCCTGTGAACCAGACCCCAAGCCAGGTGGCGATCTTCGACGAGGGGGACATCCTTCGGTCCGGGGCGCGCACCCTGGGCGAATTCCTCCTCGCCGAGCTGCCGGCCCAGGTGCAGAGCCAGGGAGGGCCCGGCTTGCCAGCCCAGATCTACCTCGGCGGCAGCCGCCCCCAGGACACCCTGGTGACGCTGGACGGCATGCCGCTCATGGATCCCGGCCGCCTGGGCCAGGATCTCAACGAAGTGTCCCTCCTCGGCGTCACCCGCATCGAGGTGATCACCGGCTCGCCCGGTTCGGGCCCCAGCGGGCAGGGCGGCACCATCGCCCTCTTCACTGGCAGGCCCACCCACGCGGGGGTTTCCGGGGATCTGGGCGGCCTGGGCGGGAACAACGGCCAGAGCCAGGGCACGGCCACCCCGGGCTACGCCTGGGAGGGCGGCTACCTGCGTGGCGGCAACCTCAGCGCCCGCGAAGACCAGGCCCTCCCCACGGATCGGCCCTACCGGCAGGTCGCCAACTTCCTCACCCTGGGCCAGACATGGGGCTCGGCCGTGTGGCGCGTGGCCTGGCGCAGCACTTCTTTCGGCGTCCCGGACCCCTACCAGGAGGTCACGGACACCCTCCGCATCTACAACCCGGCGCGGGCCAGCCACCAGCGGAGCGACACCGGCCAGGTGCGCCTGGATTGGGACCTCGGGCCCGGGCTGAGCCTCGAGGCGAGCCTCGGCCTCTCCCGGTTCCAGCACGATCAGCCCAACACGGGATCCCCCCTGCCCACCCGGTTCGAAGGCCGGCAGACCCTCTTCCAGTCGGCGCTGAACCTCAGCACCGGACCCCGTTCGGGCCTGAGCCTGCGGTTCGAGGGCGCAGATACGCGCCAGGATGGCGACGTGGATCCCGCGATTCTCGGCGCCGTCAAGGGCAGCCAGATCGCCCTGGGCCTGGAGTGGCATTTCGAGCCCGTGCCGGGCCTCCGCCTGCTGGGCCAGGCCCGCGGCACCCGGGATCGCCAGTCCCTGATCCAGGGGAACCTGGAGACCGAGGTGCTCCGCGGCACGGGCCACACCCTCCGCCTGGGGGTCAACCAGGAGCTCGGCGACGGCTTCCGGGTCTACGCGGCGGGCGGCACCGGCCGCACGGCCCCGGCCCTCATCGAACAGTTGCGGAACAGCCAGGTTCCCGGCGCCGCCCCCCTCCGGATGGAACGCACCACCTTCCTCCAGGCAGGACTGGGATGGGGCCGGGGCGACTGGTACGGCCGCCTCGAAAGCCAGCAGCAGACCGGCCGGGATCTCATCGGGACCACCCCGGGCGGCCCCTATCTGAACGGGGACCGGGTCCGCGTGCAGGGCACCGACGCCGCCTTCGGCTGGCGCCAGGCCCAGAGGCGGGGCCTGGAGGCCTTCGTCCGCGCCCAGGAGGCCCGGGATCTCAACGCGCCGGATGGGCAGCAGTACCGCACGTCGGCTTCCCAGCGGCGCCCCTTCTCCGCCCAGGGGCTCAAGGGGTTCATGGGCTGGGGCCGCGTGCGGGTGGACCTCCACTACACCCTCCAGGGCCACCAGTACTCTTCCTTCGGCGAGGGCGCCGCTCCCGCCGCCACCAACGGCCTCCCGCCCCTCATCCGCGCCACGCACGTGGTCTACCGGGACCTGGGCCTGGCCGCCACCCTGGCAGCCGGCCGCCACTGGCACTTCATCCTGCGGGGCGAGCACCTCCTCCAGCCGAAGACCACCGCCGATCAGTGGGTGGCAGATCTCCGGGAGGGGCAGAACGACGCCTACCTGATTGACGGCTACCCCGCCGGCCCGCCCACCTACAGCCTCGAGGCGCGGTACCGGTTCTAGGCTCTCGCCGTGGGTGCGTTCGTCTTGGCGGCGTAGCCCTCGGGCGGATAGATGTAGTCCAGGTCGAAGCAGGCGGTGCAGAAGTCCTGGCGACGGCCGGGAAGCAGGTTCTCGAAGTCGCTGACCTCCAGCCACCGCAGGCTGTCGGCGCCCAGGTATTCGCGGATCTCCGCCTCGGACATTCGATTGGCGATCAGCTCCTCGCGCGTGGGGGTATCAATACCGTAGTAGCAGGGGCCGATCACCTTGGGGGAGCCGATGCGGACATGGATCTCCTTGGCGCCCGCGCCGCGCAGCATCCGCACGAGCTTGCGCAGGCTGGTGCCCCGCACGATGGAGTCATCAATGAGCACCACCCGCTTGCCCGGGAAGAAGTCCGGCAGCGGGTTGAACTTCTGCTTCACGCCCTCATCCCGGCTGGCCTGGGTGGGCTTGATGAAGGTGCGGCCCACGTAATGGTTGCGCAGCAGCCCCATGCCGAACTCGGCCCTGGAGGCCTTCGCGTAGCCCAGGGCGATGAAATTGGAGGAATCGGGCACGGGCATCACCACCAGGTCGTCGCCAGGCGGGAGATCGAGATCCTTCGCGGCCATGGCGGCACCGAGGCGCTCCCGGAAGCGGTAGACCGATTCGTCGAAGAGGATGCTGTCGGGGCGCGAGAAGTAGATGAGCTCGAACACGCAGTGCCTCGGCTGGAGGGGCGCCACGGCCACCGAGACCACGGGCTTACCCTTCTCGAGGCGCAGGATCTCGCCGGGCTTCACCTCCCGCAGGCGGCGGGCGCCGATGATGCCGAAGCCGCAGCACTCCGAGGCGAAGACAGTGCCCTCGCTGGCAGGATCGCCCTCGCCTTCGTGGCTCAGGTGCCCCATCACGAAGGGCCGGAAGCCGTGGGGATCCCGGAAGGCGAAGAGGCGATCCTTGTGCATCAGCACCGTGGAGAAGGCTCCTTTCAACTCTGTCTGCACCCGGGCGATGGCCTGCTCGATCGTGAGGCCGTCCCGCACGTGGTAGAGGGCGATGAGCCGGCCGATGAGCTCGGCGTCGTTGTCGCTCTTGAAGACCACGCCTTCCCGCTCCATGCGGGCCCTGATTTCGCCGTAGTTGATGAGGTCGCCGTTGGAGGCGATGGCCATCACCGGCCCCTCGGCCAGCTCGATGGCGTGAGGCTGGGCGTTCACCACATCGCTGCAGCCCGCGGTCGGATAGCGGACGTGGCCGATGGCCGTCGTGCCCGACAGCCGGGCCTGGGTCTCCTCGTCGAGCACCTGCTTCACGAGCCCCATGCCCTTGTGGGCCACGATGCGGCCGGCACTGTCCCGGGCAGCGGCACCGCAGCTCTCCTGGCCCCGGTGCTGGATGGCAAAGAGGATGGAGGCCACGAGTCCCGAGGCGCCCTCGGCTTCAAACACACCTGCAATGCCACACACGCTCGGCCTCCCGGGAAGGGACCGCCTCGGCACCCTTGGACCCGGGCCCGGACGGAAGAATCAGACGTGGTGTCCCGGCTTGGCCCGGATGCCACGTGGGGGTGCACGAGGGGGGACATCGCGAGCTGAAAGCGAGCAGGCGGTCCCCCCTCGTCGCTGTCAGGATACCAAGCCGACTGGAGGGTTCAGCGCAGGGATTCCGGTCAGTGCCCCCGCCCGCTCAGGGCCTGGAGACTGACCCCCACCACGATGATGCCAAGGGCCACCCAGCGCAGGGGCGTCATGGCCTCGCCCAGGAAGGCCCGGGCCATCAGGGCGTTCGCGATGAAGCCGAGCGCCAGGAAGGGATAGGCGTAGTTCACCTGCACGAGACTGAGGGCGCCGAGCCACACCACCACGCTGACGGCGTAGCAGGCCAGACCCGCCAGCACCCAGGGTTCCAGCATGAGGTGAGCCAGCGGGCCCACGGCCACCTGCATGCCTCCGGCGGCCTGGAGGCCCTTCTTGAGGCAGATCTGGGCGAGGGCGTTCAGCAGCACGCCCACGACAATAAGGGGAATGGCCTTCAGGTTGGGGCTCATGCGGATCTCCAGGTCACTTCTTCTTGAGCAGCAGGATATGGCCGCCTCCCGTGGGCACGGACAGCAGCACCTCGAACTGGGCCCGCAGGGCGGGCGTCATGCCCCAGGCGTCCATGTCCCATTCGTTGCGCTGGGCCACCAGCCGGTCCCCGGAGCCCAGGCGCGCCAGGCCGCTCGCATCCCGGATCTCGGGCATCAGGTGGTCGGTGTAGACCATCACCCCGCTGCGGATGGTCTGCCAGTAGTAGACCTTCCGCCCAGCGATCAGCGGCTGGACAGCGGCTGTCCATCTCCGGTAGCTCTTGACGGAATCCAGGCGATGGAAGCCCCAGGTGCCCCCCACCAGGTACAGAAGGCCCAGGCTGAGGGAGGCAGCGGTGACAAGATGCCGTCCCCGGCCCCGGAGCGCCAGGACCAGGGTTGCCACCGTGCCGGCCACGATCAGCAGGGCCATGAGGCGGATGGGACCGAGGTACGGTTCCACCTGGCCCTGGAGCTTCGCGCCTCCCGCTCCCAGGGCCACCGCCAGGAGGGCGCCCGCGGGCAGGGCCAGCCCGGCTGCGAGCAGCCCGCCCAGACGCCGGGCGCGGGTTCCCGATTCGCCCTCTGCCAGGGCGTGCCAGAAATCCGCCATCAGCAGGGCCAGGAAGGGGTAGGCCATCAGCAGGTACTTGCCCTGCTTGCTCTCCACGGCGCTCAGGAAGAGGAAGGGCACCATGAAGGCCAGCAGCAGAAACCGCCGCAGGGGATCGCGGAAGGCGCCCTCCCTGCGGAGGTGGAGGACCACTGCCGGCAGGAACAGCACCCACGGGAAGAAGTCGCCCAGGAGGTAGCGTCCGTACTCCCACCAGGGCTGGATGTGATCCCAGGCGTGGGTGGCCCGGTCCAGATTCTGGTAGATGATCATCTGGTAGGCGTAGTGCGCGCCGCCCTTCAGACCGGCGGCCACGTACCAGGGCACGACGATCACCAGGGTGATGAGCAGTCCAGCCCCGATGCCGGTGTGCCGCAGGGCCTTCAGATCCCGCTGCCAGAGCAGGAACGCCCCCACCAGGAGGAACGACAGCACTGGGGCCAGCGGCCCCTTGGCCAGGAAGGCGAGGGCCAGCCACAGGTAGGCCTGAAGAAACCAGCGGCGGGATTCCTCCCCTGCGCCCTGCCCCCGCAGCAGGTAGCCCGCCAGCCAGCAGAGCCAGCTCCAGGCCAACAGGGCCGCGAAGAGCAGATCAATCTGGATGAATTGGGACTGCCAGAACCAGATGGGGGTGGTGGCGAGGACCATCAGCGCCAGCTCTGCGCGGCCGGGGATGAAGCGCCGCATCCAGCGCTGGAAGGCCACCATGAAGGCCACGGAGGCGAGCACCGAAGGCAGGCGCAGGGCCCAGGCCGCCACTCCCTGGGTGAAGCCGAGGCCGCCCGTGAGGGCATCCAGCCCGAGGGCCGAGGCCTTCATCACCCAGTAGTAGAGGATCGGCTTCTCGCTGTACGGCTGGCCGTTCAGGTAGGGGAGCAGCCAGGAGCCCATATGCCGCATCTCCTTGACGCACTGGGCGAAATCCGGCTCATCAGGCGCCCACAAATCCCGCATGGGCAGTACGGCCAAGAGCAGCAGGGCGAACAGAAGCACAGGCAGGTTCGCGCGGATCCAGCGGCCCGCAGCATGGCCTCGAACGGTCGGGTCCCGGTGGTCTTCCATTCCCCCATCTTCGCCGGGGGGCGCCGTTTCCCAAAGGGCCTAGAATGGAAGCATGATCAGCACGCTCCTCACCCTCGCCCTGCTTGCCTCCCCAGGGGAAGCCCATGTGAAGCAGGACATCAAACAGGCGGCCCACGAGGTCGGCCAGGACGTGAAAAAGGCCGGGAAGGCCATTGGCCATGCCGCCAAGGAAGGCGGCGAGGCCATCGGGCATGTGGCCAAGGAAGGCGGGATCGCCATCGGACATGGCGCCAGGACCGCAGGCAAGGGCATTGCCAAGGGCGCCAAAGAAGCCGGCCACGGCATCAAGAAGGCCTTCAAGAAGTAGGCGCGCCCTCTTTCCGCCGTGCCAGCACACCGGCCGGGCTGCGCCGCAGTTCAACCCAACCCGCCCGGGTGGACGGGGGGAGCTGCTTCCAGGCCCCGGGAGTGGCCAGCACCAGTACGGGACGGCGGGGATCCTCCGCCCGCAGCTGATCCGCGAGCCCGTTCAGGGCGGCGGGATCATCGTTGAACCAGCGGCCCGCCTCGGCCCCGAGATGGTCGCGGCCATAGGCCAGCTCCCCGGTGCCTGCCACCACCACGCAGCGGGTGCGGGCGTAGAACGGAATGCCCTGGTGATAGCTGCCGAGACTGATCCACTGGGCATCGGGGGGCGCGCTGCGCACCAGCTCCGCCACGGATTTCCCGGGGCCCGCCGTGACCTGGGCCGCGAGGACCAGCAGCCAGAGCGCCGCGCCCAGGCCCAGCATCAGGCGGGGCCCCGTGAGCACCTTCCAGCCCGAATCTGTCAGGGCACCCGGCCGATGGGCCCAGAGCGCCAGCAGGGCGAAGGCCGCCGCCAGGCCGAGGATCCACGCGTACCCCCCCGCCGGGTTCCGGGAGAAGGCCAGACCCGCCCCCAGAAAGAGCAGCGCCAGCACACCCAGTTCCTTGCCCATGCGGGCGAGGGCCCTGCCCTCCTGGCCCTCCCGCTCGAACACGCAGGCCAGGGCGGCGAGGGGCACCACCACCGGCAGGATGTACGGGGGCAGCTTGGAGTGGGAGATGCTGAAGAACACGAAGGTCCAGACGATGAACAGCAGGGTGGCGCCCACGGCCCAGCGGGCGTAGCCGCCATCCTCCGCCTGGGGCCCGCGCCGCCCCAGGAAGGCCCAGGCGCGCCGGAGCCCCAGCACGTTGGCGGACAGCCAGGGCAGCAGGCCGACGCCGAGGATGCCCGCGAAGTAGAGCTTGTCCAGGATCCAGTTGTGGGCGCCCTGCCGTTGCGCCTCCGTGGTGGCGAAGCGCGCGATGTGCTCATGGATGAAGAAGAACCAGGCGTAGCCGGGGTTGGCTCGCTCCACGGCCACGAACCAGGGCGCCGTCAAGACCGTGCCCAGCAGCCAGCCCCAGGGATTGAAGGCGGTGGCGAGCACAGCCTTCTTCAAGGCAGGCCGGCCCTTCACGAAGACCAGGGCGGCCACCAGGGCGGGTCCGAGGAGCGCCAAGGCCGCCACGCCCTTGGTGAGGAAGGCCGCCGCCATCAAGGTGAACGCGCCCAGGGTCCAGGCCAGGGCGGGACGGTCCTCCATCCGGGCAGCCACCGCTTCCAGCGTGGCCACCAGGGACGCCACCACCAGGGCGCTGAAGAGGGCATCCAGCGTGAGGATCTGGCCCACCAGGAAGCCCAGCAGGCAGGTGGCGGCCATGAAGGCGGCCCAGACGGGGCGCCGGGCTCCCAGGCGCTTCGCCAGCCGCCAGGCCGCCCACAGCACCACCGCCGACGCCAGGGCCAGGGGCAGGCGGGCCGCCCAGGCATGCAGGCCGAAGAGCCTCATGCTGATCGCCGACAGCCAGTACTGGAAGGCGGGCTTCTCGAAGTAGAGCACCCCGTTCAGGTGCGGGGTCAGCCAGTTCCCCGTGGCCAGCATCTCGCGGGGGATCTCCGCATAGCGCGCCTCGTCCGGCTCCCACAGGGGTCGCACGAAGAGCGGCAGCAGACCCAGCCCCAGCCAGATCAGGATCAGGGTCCAGCGTTCGCGTCGCGTCATGCCTCTAGGCTACCGGGAAGCGCGGGGGTCCAGGGAAGTCCCGCGTTCGTTCAAAGCAGATCCCGCAGGGTGATCGTGAGGGAGTGGATCCCGGCACCCGATCGGATCCCAAGCGTGAGGACTGTGCCCACAGGGGCGCCCAGGGCTGCGCCCAACAGGTCCGGCGTCAGATCCTTCCCCGATTTCCCATTGAGGGCGACGATCACATCCCCCCTTTTCACCCCGGCCTCTGAGAGCGGAGAGGGCTGGAGTAGCCCAGTGATGCGGAAACCATCCGGCGCTCCCGCCAAGCTCGTCAGCCCGTGGGTGTTGCCGAACCGGTCCGGCGCGTCGTGGTTCACGTTCGGTTCGAAGTAGATTTTCTGGCGGCGGTAGTCGAAGGTGACGTCGAAGCGCTTGAAGAAGCCCGCTCCCACGTTGCCAATGCCGTCCCTGCTGGCAAACGCTCCGCGCGCCATGGTGCTCAAGCTGACGAGGGGACGGGCCATGCGAGCGGTTCCCAGCTTCAGTTCCCGGCCCCGGGCGAGGCGGCTCGTGGTTTCGCCCCCGATGCCCCGGTCACCCTCGGGATTCGGATAGGTCAGACCAGCCTTGGCGATGAGGCCATGGGCTGCCACGAAGGGGGCAAACACATCCAGGGTCCCGCCAGAGCCCGTATCCATCGCGAAGGTTCCTTGCATGCCATCCAGTTCGCCCGACACCTGGGGAAGCTGGCCCCGGAACACGAAGGGCACCCCGGCCCCGTGTCCCCGGTAGCGCCATCCCGCAGCCGGGAACAGGCTCAGGCGGTGGGCGGCGTACTCGATACGAACCACGAATCGCTGGAAGAAATCGGACCCGAGGATCCCGGCGCAGGGCTCGCCCTGAACCTCGCCAATCACGGCCACGGACGGCGAGACGCTGAAGGTCTGCTGGCTCATCCAGGCATCTCCGATCCCGACCCGGTCCACCGTCAGGAATCCGGCTTCGGCGCTGGAGGCGCCTAAACCCTGCATCTGCACCGCTCCTTCGCTCGTCAGGCCGAGGTTCTTCGCGGCTGTCGGCGTGAGCATATCCCCCTCAGCGCCGCTATCCAGCGCGAACCAGAAGGGCCCCTTCCCGTTGAGCCGGGCTTGGAGGTAGACATGCCCATCGGCTTGGATATCGAGGGGGACGGTCGCACTGACGTGCCCCGTCGTGAATCCGCAATCCCCGGTGGGTGAAACGGGCATGGCGAAGGCGTGAACTGGCAGGGGCGGGTCCAGGGTGACCTGCGTCAGGCGCACAAGGGCATCGAACGGATCCTCCCCTCGGCCCTCACGGATCTGGAAGGGCAGTTTCACCCCCTGCACCTCGCGGTAGTCGGCGAAGCGGGTGGTATCGGGTCTGCCATCTGAGGTGAAGTCCACGGTGCGATCCGGGAGTCCCGTCGCGGCATCCACCCAGAACTCGAAGGTCTGCCCCCCGCGGGGCGTGATCTGGAGGACATCGAAGGCCCGGTTCCCCTCTTGGCACCGTCTCATCCAGGCCACATCCGCAGGCCATCGCTTGGGGAACCAGTACCCCCGGCAGGCCAGGTAGGCCGCGTTGGCGGCTTCCTGCCGTTTAGAGGCATCCCCCTGGGGAAAGGATTGGCCCGTGGCGTCCTCGATCCACACGGTGCGTCCATCATCGCCATCCGCCCCACACATCGCCCCGAGGTCGTACCGAGTGAGATGGGCGCCGCGGCGCAGATCCTCCAGAGTCTCAAAGGTGCCCTTCAGCCCTGAGGTTTCAAGGGTGCCCACACTTCGGATCGAGATGATCCGGTTCCAGGCACTTCCTCCCGTGGCCGCCTTGGCCCGGGCCAGGATGCGCAGTGGCAGTGGCAAGGGTGCGGCCGCCACAGCGAGGCAAAACGTGATGACGCAGGCGAAGGCACCTGGCCGCATGGTTCAGCTTTCGGTCTCGACCACCTTCTCGAGGGCCTTGTGCTCCTCGACGAAGAAATCAATGGCTTTCCGGAGGGAATCCGTCATGGACACCTTGGGCTCGAAGCCGAAGGTGGCTTGCATGCGCTTGATGCTGGGGGTGCGCCGGGCCACATCCTGGTAGCCCTTGCCGTAGAACTCGCCGCTGCCGGTCTCCACCATGCGGCCTTCGGGAATGCCCCGCTCCTTGCGGAAGGGGTGGTCCTTCCAGATGGCGATCATCATCTCGGCGATCTCGCGGACGCTGTAGTCGTTGGCGGGATTCCCGATGTTGAAGATCTGGCCATCGGCCTTGCCGCCCTCGTTGCGCAGGACAGACATGAGCCCGTCCATGGCGTCTTCGACATCAATGAAGCAGCGCCGCGCCGTGCCGCCGTCCACCAGGTTCAGGGGCTCGCCGTTGAACAGGTTCCAACTGAACTGGGTCACGAGGCGGGAGCTGCCCTCCTTGGCGGTGTTCAGGCTGTCCAGCTTGGGGCCCATCCAGTTGAAGGGGCGGAAGAGGGTGAACTTGAGGTTGTGCTGGAAGCCGTAGGCCCAGATCACGCGGTCCAGCAGCTGCTTGCTGGTGCTGTAGATCCAGCGGTTCATGGGGATGGGACCCGTCACCAGGGGCGACTCGTGCTCGTCGAACTCCGCGTCCGGGCACATGCCATAGACCTCGGAGGTGCTGGGGAACACGACGCGCTTTTTGTACTTCACGCACTGGCGGACGACGCGGAGGTTCTCCTCGAAGTCCAATTCGAAGACGCGCAGCGGGTCCGTGACGTAGACCTTGGGCGTGGCGATGGCCACCAGGGGCAGCACCACGTCGCACTTCTTGATGTGGTACTCGATCCACTCCTTGGAGATGGTGACGTCGCCCTCGACGAAGTGGAACCTGGGGTTGCCGAGGTGTTCTTCTACCTTGTTCGTACCGAGATCCAGGCCGAAGACCTCCCAGTCCGTATCGCGGAGGATGCGGCCCACCAGGTGGGAGCCGATGAAGCCATTGACGCCAAGGATCAGGACCTTCATGGGGTCTCCAGTGCAGAACGGACAGTCTATCAGCGCCCGGAGGCTTCAGAAACGCACGACATTCCCCACCAGCACCTGGTAGCGGTCCTGGCCGGGTTTCCGCGCCAGCGGCACCGCCACGGTGAGAAGCACCACGCGGCCCAGACTGCTCTTGAGGTCGCCGAAGCGCAGTCCCGCGCCCACATCCGAGCGGGTGCGCGTCCAGCCCGTGCCGTCCAGGCGCCGGATGGCCCCCGCATCCGCGTAGACCACGAACCCAGCCCGGAGCATGCCCAGCCAGCGCCACTCCGTGAGGATCCGGTCCTCGAGGCTGGCGATCCACCGCCGGTCCCCCAGGTCCATGTAGTTGGGATAGCCGCGCAGACCCTCCTGGCCACCAAGATTCAGGAGGTTTTCCGGATCGGCCCGCGCCGCGACATCCACCATGAGGTTCCCGGCGAGCACCTGGCGGGGCCAGTTCCAGGCGTAGCCCGACACGGTGAGGTTCCCCAGGGCATTGGCCAGGCGGCCATCCAGGTACCGCCCGGAGGCGCTGGCCTGGCTCAGCAGGAGGGTCTTCGGACTGAAGGCCCAGCCCTTGGCCAGGAACACCCGGCCGAAGGGCCCCGTGCCCGTGGAGCCCCAGGCGCGGCTGTAGAGGCCGAGGGCGCCTGAGCCGGACCAGCCGAGATCGTAGTCCTCCGGGGTGTCCATGCCCTGGAGATCCCGGAAGGTGCGGAAATGGTCCTGGATCCAGGACACGGTGAGCGAGGGCCCGCGCAGGCGGCGCGGCGAGAGATCCGGCACGCGGGTGCCCGGCGCCGGGCTGCCGACCAGGAGCGCGCCGTACCGCTGATCCGACGCCTCGACCTGGAAGCCCAGGCGCAGGGCCGAGGCCTCCCGCAGCCGCACCAGCCAGGCCATGCCGAGGGAGCCCTGCGCGGTGCGGCTCGGCGCCGAAAAGACGAGGCCCTGCCGGTCGTAGATCCGGAGGGTGGATTGGCTGTCCGCCGCCGACAGCGAAACGGACCAGGGGGTGTCCAGCAGGTAGAATGGACGGCCGATGTCCAGACTCCGGGCCTTCCCATCGGAAAGGCTGCGGTAGCCGGCCGCCAGGGTCCAATGGCTGCCGAGAAGCTGCGGATCCTCGTAGCGGAAGGTGGTGCTCTGCTGGAGGGGATTCCGGTCGTGGTGCAGGCTCAGGAATTTGCCCGACCCGAGCAGGTTCCGGTCCTGGAGGCCGAAACCCCAGGAATCCTGGCCCCCCACGCGGCTGTAGCCCACGCTTGCTTTGAGGGTCCAGGCATCCCGCACCTCCACCACCGCGACCACGGTGCCGTCGGGCCGCAGCATGGGATCAATGTGGGCGTCCTTGATGAAGCGGTAGGAGCGGAGTTCCCGTTCCACCTCGTGGATGCGCCGTGCATCCACCCGGTCCCCGGGCTTGAAGGGGATCATCCGGCGGATGACACCTTCCCGCGTGCGGATGTGCAGGGCATTGGCCAGCCGGCCCACCCAGGTGTCCTGGACGGGATCCGCCAGATTGAAGACGTTCTGGATGCGGATCTGGACCGCGCCAAGCCTCGCCCCCCGGGCTTCCAGGGCCTCCCAGGAGGGCGCCGCCGTCAGGCGGCTGGCAACGAGAACGGCGGCAAGCGCCCAGAGACGGCGCATGGCGCGCGCTCAGGGGAACCAGCGGACTGGAGCGGCACGGTCCACGGGGCACATGCCGCTACTCGGATTTCAGGGAACGGGTCATGAGGCGACGCACGGCTTCCTGGGGTGCCTCGCCGTTCAGCAGGCGCTGGACCTCGGTGGCGATGGGCAGCTCCACCCCCACCTCCGCCGCCAGGGCCAGGGCCGCCTGGGTGGTGGACATGCCCTCGATGACCTGGCCGCCGAGGGCATCCCGGGCGGCCTCGATGCTGTGCCCTTTCCCGACCAGTTCGCCGAAGGTGCGGTTGCGGCTCTGGGGCCCGGTGGCCGTGAGCAGCAGGTCGCCCATGCCCGCCAGACCCATCACCGTGGAGGGCTGGCCGCCAAGGGCTTCCACCAGCCGGGCCATCTCGGCCAGCCCCCGCGTGATCAGGGCAGCGCGAGCGTTGTAGCCCAGCTTCAGGCCATCCACGAGACCCGCGGCGATGGCCAGTACATTCTTGAGGGCGCCGCATAGCTCCGTGCCCACCACATCGCGGCTGAGGTAGATCCGGAGGCGCTCTGAGGCCAACTGGGCCTGCAGTTCCAGGGCGCGGGCCTCGGGCACGGCGGGGGGCAGCGCCAGCACGATGGCGGACGGCACCCCCCGGGCCACCTCATCCGCGAAGGTGGGCCCCGAGAGGGCGCCCACGGGCACATCCAGCACCCCGGCCAACGCCTGGGTCAGCGTCTGGTGGGTACTCTGCAGGATGCCCTTGCTCACATGGATGACCAGTTCCGGGGGCGCCGGCGCAGCCTTCCGCAAGCCGCGCCAGGCCTCTGGTGTGGCCTGGGTGGGCATGGCGGAGATCCAGAGCGGCGCCTGGAAGGCTCGGCTCGGATCGCCCGTCACCGTCAGGGAGTCGGGAAAGGGCGCGTCCTTCAGGCGGGGGTGGCAGCGTCCCGCCGTGAGCAGGGCCACCTCTTCGGGGAAGGCGCTCCAGAGCACCACATCCGCCCCGGCCTGGGCCCAGGTGAGGCCCAGCGCGGTGCCCCAGGCGCCGGAACCGAAGATGCCGATATCGGGACGCCTAGCCACGGGGCTCCCCCTTCTTGGCGCCCCAGAGCGGCGATTCGGTGCCCTTGAACAACCGGGCGATGTTCTCGTGGTGTTTCGCCACCACCCCGAGGGCGATCAGCCCCCAGAAGAAGGTGGCCTGCCAGGGATCCTGTTCGCGGAGACTGGCCTGGATCCGCACCCCGAACCACTCTGCGGAATGGACTGTTTCGTGGACCCAGCCCATGGAAACAGGCAGCAGCAGAGCGCCGACGATGCTGCCGAGACTCACGTAGCGGAACACTGCCAGCACCAGGAGGAAGGCGCCCAGGCTCGGCAGCACCGCCATCGCCCGGAAGGCCAGTGCCGCGCCAAGGGCCGTGGCGACGCCCTTTCCGCCCTTGAAGTTCAGCCAGGGCGTGAAGATGTGGCCGGCGGTCGCACAGAGGGCCATGGCCGCCTGCGCATCCAGGGGCAGACCGGCTCGCCGGGCGAGGAACACCGGCAGGAAGCCCTTGCTGACATCGAGCAGGAGCGTGACGATTCCCAGGCCCTTCCCGCCCACGCGGCTGACGTTGGTGGCCCCGATGTTGCCGCTGCCGTGTGCGCGGACATCCCCCTTGCCGGCCAGTTTCACCAGCAGAAGGCCGAAGGGGATGCTGCCGCAGAAAAAGGCTGCGAGGCACCCCAGGAACAGGTCGGATGACTGGATCAAAGGCATCCATTCAGGCTATCAGCACTGCTGGCCCCACCGGAATGCGGGAGGCTCCCGCATTCCGGTGGAGGCCGCCGCTCAATTCCCCTCCACCACGACCACGGTGGCGTAGGCCTGTCCCGCGGCATTGGTCCGGCTGCTCAAGGCATGGACTTCGACGGTTTCACCCGCCGTCACGGCGCCGAAGGTGACTGGGGCATCTGCCTTCACGAAGAGGGTGGAGGCGTCGGTCCAGAAGGTGGTCCCGCCGACGGTGAGGGTGCTGGCGGTGGCATCCACGGCCGTGACGACGCCGCTGACGTCAAGGTTGCTGTCGCCGCTGCCCGCGTCCGGGAACTGGACCTTGACCTCCCGGGCCGCCAGCGTCATGGCTCCCGCCGGCCCCGAGGTGCCCTCGACCTCCACCTGCGCCCCGTCCACCAGCGTCCCTTCCAGGGTCGCCGCACTGTAATCCACCTTGTAGGACATCAGCAGGAAGGTCTTGCCCGCCGGATCCAGCCCGCTGATCGGACCGGAGAGTTCCATGTCCGAGCCGCTGGTATCGGGGGTCTCGACGGTGACCGAGGTCGCCGTGAAGGTCGTCCCGGAGGCGGTGCCCCGAACCTCCACCCAGCCGCCATTCGCAAGGGTTCCCTGGACTGTGGCCGTGCCATAGGACACCAGGAATCCGCCCGCCTGAAAGGTCATCGCCACGGGATCGAGGGCGCTCACGGCGCCATGGAAGGCTTCCTGCGGGTTGGTTCCGGAGACCGGCCGCTCCACCCGGGTGGCCTGCACCGTGCCGTCGGCGTTCTCCGCCCCATAGACCTCCACGAAGTCCCCCGCCTTGAGATCCCCCAGAGTCAGCGGGGTCTGGGTGTCTCCGGGGCCCTCGGCCAGGATCTGGGTCAAGGCGTCCACATGGACGGTCTTCCCGAGCACCACGAAGGAGGACGCGGTCAGATCGAGGCTCGCAATCGGGCCTTCCAGGTCGTGGGTCAAGTCAGCGGACTCCAACTGGAGTCCCTGGGAGGTGGTCTGGGCGGTGCCCTGGACCACGACCCCCGGTTGGACCTGGGCGCTGGTGCCCGGAGCACCATCCACCGTGACCACGGCTCCGCCGGTCAGGAGAGCCTGGCCGTTGAAGGTCGGCGCGGTGGAGGTTCCCGAGACCGCCCCGGAGAGCTTCACGGGGGGCGGTTGGGAGGCCGCCGTCGCGGACGGGGACACGGAGCCTGCACCACCGCAGGCCGTGAGGAGAACTAGGCCCAGCCCCGGGATCAGGGCCTGCTTGATGGAAAACATGGCATTCCTCCTTGGCCGGGGAAAACCCGCTCGCCCCAAGGATGGGTACCGCAACCAGCGAATGTCGTAACAATAATGTAAAATCTTTATTCAACGATTGATATTACTTTAATTAATACTTTTGATCTATAATGAGGTCTCGCCTCAGTAAATCCAGCGCGACCGCGGTTCCCCGCAGCTGCACATCCGCCCGGTCGCCCGGCAGACGGAGGTTGCGCGTCTCGGTGCCAGCGGGCCCCGCCAGCGCGATGAACACCGCACCCAGGGACGCATCCCCTTCGGCGCCGGGTCCGGCGTTACCCGTCACCGCCAGGCCCCAGGTGGCGCCCACCTTGGCTCGCACGGCCTCCGCGAGCCGGCGGCTGGTGGCCTCTGACACCGTTCCCTCGAGGGCCAGGGTGCCAGGATCCAGCCCCAGGAGGGCCGCCTTGGCCTGGGCGGAGTAGACCGTCGCCCCCCCCAGAAAGACCGCACTGGCACCAGGAATGGCGGTCAGGCGGGCCGCCAGCAGACCGCCGGTCATGCTTTCCGCCACCGCCAGCGTCTCGCCCCTGCGCTTGAGCAGGTCCAGCACCGCGTCTTCGAGGTTGCCCCCGCCGATGCAGGCGAGATCCTCGCCCAGCAGGGGCATGACGTCTGCACGGGCCCGGTCCAGGGCGGCCGGATCCTCTCCCCGCGCCAGCAGCTCGACCTGGGTGAGGCTGGCCAGGATGGTCCAGTCCAAGTGGCCATGCCGTTCGCGGACGTCCTGAATCCGCTGGTCGAGGGTGCTCTCCGGCACCCCGGCCACCACCAGGCGAAGCGTGTGGACCGGGCGCCCGGCCAGAGAGCGCAGGCGCGGCAGGGCATGATCCACCCACATCCGCTTCATCTCCCGGGGCACGCCAGGGAACAGGATGATGCGCGTGCCGGGATGGCCGGGCGGATCCTCCCAGAACACGCCGGGCGCCGTGCCCAGGGGATTGCGGAGGGCTTCCGCGCCCCCGGGGATGAGGGCCTGTTTGAAGTTGGCGGGTGGCGGAACCCGGTTCCGCGCCTCGTAGAACGCCTGGATATCCGCCCGGCTGCCGGCGTCCTCCACCAGCGGCGCGCCCAGGATCTCCGCGAAAACCTCCTTGGTGAAATCATCGAAGGTGGGCCCCAGGCCCCCGGTCACGAGGATGAGGTCCGAACGGTCCAGGGCCGTCTGGATGACCCGTGCGAGATCCTCGCGGCGGTCGCCCACGGCGGTCTTCAGCCTCAGGCCGAGGCCCAGGTCCGCCAGCTGCTCAGCCAGCCACACCGAATTGGTATCCAGACGGCGTGTCGTGAGGAGTTCGGTTCCGATGGCGATGCATTCGATCCGCATGGATTCCATCGAACCACAGGCGCGCTACTCCATCCAGCGCCGAAGGGCCCAGAGCCCCGCCCAGATGCCGATGACTGAACCCACGACGCTGAGGGCGATGGCCGTGCCGATGCCCACGTACATGCCCAGCCACCATCCCAGTGAGCTGCCCACGGTGGCCCCGACGAAGCCCATGGCCTTTTCCAAGATGCCCCTCCTCCGCCTAGGATGTTCTCACCCCGAAAGGCGTTCCCATGATCATTCCCGATCTCGACGATCTGGTGCTGGAATCCGACGAGGAGGCGGGCCTCCAGGAACTGGGACGGCGCTTCCTCTCCCGCGGCCCATGGACCACCGTGGCGTTCCTGGTCAAGACCCGGGGCGGCCTGGACGCCCCCTGGGAGGGCCCCTTCCTCTGGCTGCACCGCTACCAGAAAGTGGCCCAGGGCTGGAAGCTGGTCAGCCGCTTCCACACCACGGACACCGGTCAGCTGGACCGGCTCCTGGCCGCCTTGAAGGACTGGGGGCTCGGCGCCTAGGGGTACCCGCGCGAAATAGCTGGATCATCCGCCACGCCCGTGGGCACCACGTGGCGGGAGTCTGGGGGCACGCCAGTGCCCCCAGCGGGGTGACAGCCCTGGCGCGTCTGCGCGCAAGGGCGCCAGAGGGGCCATGCCCCGATGGAAGTGCACCTCGCCTTCGTCTCATTGATCCAGGTATTTCAGGCGAGGTGCACTAGGACCTTAGAACGTCATCACCTTCATGGTGTTGGTGGTGCCGCTCTTCCAGAGAGGCAGGCCCATGGTCATGACCACGCGGTCGAGGCTCTGGAGCTGGTGCTTCTCCAGCAGGAGCTGCCGGACCACTTCCACCATCTCATCCGTGCTGCTGACCCGTGGGATGATGAGGGCCGTCACGCCGCGCAGCAGGCCCATGCGGCGGGCGGTACCCTCGTCCACCGTGGCTCCCAGCACCGGCGTCCGGCCCGCGAGACGGCTCACCATCCGGGCGGTCCCGCCCCCCTCGGTGAAGGCCACGATCCAGCGGGCGCCGATCTCCTCGGCGGTCCGGCAGGCGGCGAAGGCCACGGAAATGTTCGTCCGCGACAGCACCTGCTCCGCGAACTCCTCCGGCAGGGTCTTGGCCCGCTGCTTGAAGTTCGCGTCGGCCTCCTCCGCGATGCGGGCCAGCCACTGGACCGCCTCGACGGGGTACTTTCCCGTGGCGCTCTCGGCGCTGAGCATCACCGCATCCGTGCCATCCCAGATGGCGTTGGCCACATCGCTGGCCTCGGCACGGGTGGGTTGGGGGTGCTCGATCATGCTCTCCAGCATCTGGGTCGCGGTGATGACAGGCTTGAGGGCGCGGCGGGCCGCCTTGATGATCTGCTTCTGGAGGCCCGGAACCCGCTCCACGCCGAGTTCCACGCCCAGGTCGCCCCGGGCCACCATCACGCCCCAGGAGACCTCCAGGATCTCGCCCAGGCAGGCCAGTGCGGCCGGATGCTCGATCTTGGCGATGACGGACTGGGTGCCGCCCAGGTGCTGGATGATGGCCAGCAGCTGCTGGACGTCCGAAGCGCGGCGCACGAAGCTCTGCGCGAAGAGATCCACCTGGTGCTCCACGCCCCAGCGGATGTCCGCGTGGTCCTTCTCCGTGAGGGGGTCCATGTTCAGCGACATGCCGATGGGGTGGATACCCTTGCGGCCCTTGAGCGGACCACCCACCCGCACCTTGGCCCGGAGGGCATCCGCCGCCACGGCGGTGATTTCGACTTCGATGGCGCCGTCGTCCAGGAGCCAATGCTGGCCCACCTCGGCGCCGTCGAACAGCTCCGGGTGGGGAAGCGGCGCCGCCCAGGCGAACCCCACCGGCGCCGGGGTGCCGACCCGGAAGAAGCCGCCCTCGCTGTCCGACTCCAGCGCCAGGGGTTCGGCCAGCTCGCCGATGCGCCACTTCGGTCCCTGGAGATCCAGGAACACGGGAATGTAGCGGCCCAGCTCAAGGGCCAGGGCGCGCACCTGACGAAGGCTCTCGGAACGGGTTTCGGGATCCCCATGGCTGGCGTTCAGACGTACCGCATCCGCTTCGCGAAGAGCTTCCCGCAGCCGGTCGCCCTGCATCATCGCAGGCCCCAAGGTCATCACGATTTTGGTCTTGCGAGTCACAGCGCACTCCCCATCCGCAGGCTTTCCACACTGTTTTCCACAGCAGGTCCGCCCTTGCATCATCGCACAGGGGTTTGCACGGGGCCATCAGGGTGCTACCTTCGTGATCCCCGATTCGTTGACTGGAGCAGATGGAATGCGCGAGAAGCTGCGAAGCCTCGTGGCCGAGATGGTGCGTGGCGGTGTGCCCCTGGACATGGCCTGCCGGGAGTTCGAGCGGACCTTCGTCGAGGAAGTCCTGGCCGCGCATGACGGCAACCACAGTGCCGCGGCCCGGGAGCTGGGCATCCACCGGAACACCCTGTCCAAGAAACTGGAGGAGCCGCCCAGCCGGCTCCGGCGGGTCAGCCTCGCCAGCTGAGTGTCTGGAGACGAACGGCCCCGTCCCGTTCCACTTGCCCGGAAGCCCGGTCCATCCGGGCTTCCGGCCGTACGGCCAAGGCCCCGGTTCGACAGGAGGATCAGCGGCCGCTACAACAGGACCAGGGGGCGCGCATGCGACGAGTGGGGATCAACGGTCTGGGGCGTATCGGCCGGATGGTACTCCGACACCTGCTGCAGACCCCCCACGTGGAGGTCGTCGCCCTGAACGATCTGGCCGATCCGGCCCTGCTCGCCCATCTCCTGCGGCATGATTCGGCGCATGGCCCGGCCCCCTTCACCGTGGCCGCCAGTGGCGCGGCGCTGGTGCTGGGGGGCCGTCGCATCCCCCTGTTCACCGAGCCCGATCCCGCGCACATTCCCTTCGGCGCCGCCGGCGCGCAGGTGGTGTTGGAATGCACCGGCCGCTTCACCCGGCGCGACCAGGCCGCTGCGCATCTGCGGGAGGGTGTAAGCCACGTGCTCATCAGCGCCGCGTCCGAGGACGCGGACCACACGGTGGTGATGGGCGTGAACGAATCGGGCCTGGATCCTGCGGCGGCCCGCGTCATTTCCGCCGCCAGCGGGACCTCCCAGGGCCTGGCCCCCCTGGTGAAAGTCCTGGATGACGCCTTCGGCTTGGATTACGGCTTCGCCACCGCCGTGCACAGCTACACCAGCGATCAGAGGATCCTGGACCTGCCCCACGGGGATCTCCGCCGGGCCCGCGCCGCGGCCGCGAGCATGATCCCCACCTCCACAAGCGCCGTCGCGGTCCTGGCCCGCGTGCTGCCCCACCTCGCGGGCCGCCTGGACGGCCTCGCCGTGCGCGTGCCCACGCCCGATGTGAGCCTGGTGGATCTCACCGCCACGCTGCGAACCGACGTCTCCCTCGACGCCCTCCACGCTGCCTTCCAGGCGGCCGCCGCGGAAGGTCCGCTGGCCCCCTACCTCGACATCCTCCCCGCCGAGCTGGTGAGCGTGGATCTGGTCGGATCCCCAGCCAGCGCCATCTATGATCCCTTCCTCACCAAGGTGCTCGGTCCCCGCATGGTGAAAGTCTTCGCGTGGTACGACAACGAATGGGGCTATGCGGCCCGCCTGAAGGATCTCTGCCTTTACCTCCTGGAGCACACCGAGCCATGAACCGGATCGTCCTCAGTGGCCTCGGCCGCATCGGCCGTGTGGCCACCCGCCTTCTTGCCGCCCGCCAGCCGGACCTGCTCTGCGCCCTGAACGACCCCGCGCCCCTGGACCAGGTGGTCCACCTGCTCCGCCACGACTCGGTCCACGGCTCCGCGCCCTGCGCCATCCAGGGTTTACAGGAGAACGGCCAGGATCACCTCCTGCTCGACGGCCGCAGGATCCCCCTGTTCCATGCCACGGATCCCGCCGACATCCCAACCCCGGGGGATGCCCGCCTCGTCGTGGAGGCCAGCGGCCGCTTCACCCGCCGGGCCGATGCCGCGCGCCACCTGAAGGGTTCCGTGTCCCACGTGGTCATCAGCGCGCCCAGTCCCGATGCAGATATCACCGTCATCGCCCCCGTGAACGGCAGGGAATTGGATCCCCACCGCCACCGGATCATCTCGAACGCCAGCTGCACGGCCCACGCCACGGCGCCGATGCTCGCCATCCTCGACGAGGCCTTCGGGCTGGAGCACCTGGGCATGAGCACCGTCCACGTCGTGACCAACGACCAGCGCCTGCTGGACGCGCCCCACACGGACCTCCGCCGAGCCCGCACGGCCTTCGCCGGCATCATTCCCACCACCTCAAGCGCCTTCGGCGCCCTGCGCCGGGTGATGCCAGACCTGCCCGAGGGCTTCGGAGGCGTGGCCATCCGCGTGCCCACCCTGAACGTCAATCTGGTGGATGTGACAGCCACCCTGCGGCGTGATGCCACCCCCCAGGCCATCCGCGAAGCCTTCCGCGCCGCCGCTGATGGACGCTGGTCCGGGCTGGTGGGCCTCGCCGAGCCGGATCTCGTCAGCCGCGATTTCACGGGACGCCCCGAAAGCGTGGTCATGGACCTGGACCTGACCCTGACCCTCGGCTCCCGCTTCGTGAAGATCTTCGGCTGGCACGACAACGAGACCGGCTACGCCGCCCGCCTGTGCGACCTGGTGTGCGACCTGGCCGGGCGGATCTGACCCCCTTCAGGAGAGGCTCCCCGCGGCATAACCCGTGCTGAAGGCCGCCTGGAGGTTGTAGCCCCCGACGGGACCATCCAGATCCAGCAGTTCCCCGCAGACCCGCAGGTTCTCCCAGCCCCGCAGCAGCAGGGTCCGCGGATCCACGCCTGCCAGCGTCACCCCGCCTGCGGACACTTCGCCCCGGGCCAGCGGCACCGCCCGGGGCGCGCCCAGGGGCAGCGCAGTGACAAGAGCCGCCAGGCTCCGGCGGGCGTCCCGGGACAGCCCGTTCATGCGCAGCGCCGGTTCCACGCCCGCCTCGTCCAGGAGTGGTGCCACGAGGCGTTCGGGAAGGTGGCGGCCGAGCCAGGTCGCCGCCTGAAGCCGAGGATGGGTGGTGGATTCACGCTGGAGCTCCGTCTCCACGGCCTCGGGAGGCCCGGACCGGACGGCGTAGGTGAGCCAGGCCGGCCCCGCGCGGCGGACCCGCTCGACGGCCTGGCTGAGGTCCAGCGCCGCGGGTCCGCTCAGGCCGGCCCGCGTGAACAGGAGATCCCCCGCGAACGCCGCCAGTCGGCGGCCCTCCCGCCCCGCCGCCAGGCGCAGGTCGCCGCCGCGGAGGGCAACCCCTTCCCAGGCAGGGCGCGGGTGTTCCAGGGGAATTGGCGCCAGGGCCGGGAACCAGGGCTGCACGGGCACGCCCAGGGCCCGAAGCCACTCCAGCACCTCGCCCCGGGTGCCGGTTTCGGGGTAACTGGCGCCTCCTGTGGCGAGGATGATCTGCGCCGCCCGCAGGGTGCCAGTCTCGGTTTCCACCCCTTCCATCCGGGGCGCCCCGCCCCGCAGGCCCGTCACACGCACCCCCGTGCGGATCTCCACGCCCGCCCGCCGCACCAGGGTCTCGAAGGCACTCACCACCGCTGCGGCGCTCCCGGGGCGGTCCAGGGGGAACACGCGGCCGTTCTCACGGACATAGGTCGGCACCCCTTCGCGCCGGAGCAGGTCCACCACCGCCGCACTGTCAAAGGCGTAGAGGGAAGCCCGGAGGAAGCGGGCCTGATCCTTCGCAAAGGCCGCCAGGACCGCCTTGGGGGGGCCCTCATGGGTGACGTTGCATTTGCCGCCCCCGCTGATGCGGAGCTTCACGCCCAGGCGCCCATTGGCCTCCAACAGCAGGACCCGGTACCCGAGGGTGGCCGCCCGCCAGGCCGCCACCAGCCCCGCTGCACCGCCGCCCACCACGATCACATCCGCCATGGATCCATCATCACCCGATGAAGGCTGGATGGCACCTGCCAGGAAAGGGCCGCTATGCTCAGATCCAACGCATCCTGTGGAGGTGTCCCATGCCTGATCGCCCGCTGGTCGGCCTCATTATGGGCAGCCGCTCGGACTGGGAGACGATGGAGCATACGGCGGAGACGCTGCGGGAACTCGGCATTCCCTTCGAAGCCGAGGTCGCGAGTGCCCACCGCACCCCGGACAAGCTGTTCAAGTACTGTGAGCAGGCGGAAGGCCGCGGCTTGCGTGTGATTATTGCCGGCGCCGGCGGGGCCGCCCATCTTCCGGGGATGGCCGCCGCCAAGACGCTGCTGCCGGTCCTGGGCGTGCCCGTGCAGAGCAAGGCCCTGAGCGGGATGGACTCCCTGCTCTCCATCGTGCAGATGCCGGCCGGCATCCCGGTCGGCACCCTGGCCATCGGCAAGGCGGGCGCAGTGAATGCCGCGCTCCTGGCCGCAGCCATTCTCGCCGGCAGCGACGAGACGCTGCGCGCCCGCCTGCGGGCCTACCGGGAAGCTCAGACTCAGAAGGTGCTGCTGAACGATCGGCTGCCCTGATACCAACGAGGGGGGACCGCCTGCTCGACGATGCCTCGCGATGTCCCCCCTCGTGCACCCCCACGCGGGTTCCCGGCCGAGCCGGGACGCCGCGTCTGATACCAACGAGGGGGGACCGCCTGCTCGCCTTCGGCTCGCGATGTCCCCCCTCGTGCACCCCCACGCGGGTTCCCGGCCAAGCCGGGATGCCGCGTCTGATACCAACGAGGGGGGACCGCCTGCTCGCCTTCTGATCGCGATGTCCCCCCTCATGGGGCTTGGCTATTTCGCGAAGATCCCCTTGAAGAACTTCTTGAGCTTGCCTTCCTCGGACAGCTTCCGGCCCCGCGTCTTCTGCAGCTTGATGGGATCCGGCAGGGGCTTGTGGCGTTCCAGGGTGGTGTTCCAGGGCAGATAGCCATCCAGCTTCAGGTGGAGGACATGGGTGCCCTCTCCCGGCACCTGCAGCACCTGGGGCGTGGTGCCCTTGGTTGAGCCATCCAGGAGGATCTCCGCCCCTGCCGGTTCCGTCACCACGTGGACCTCGAAGGGTGCGGGCACCAGCCGCAGGGCGATGTCGCGATCCGAGGGCTGGAGATGGTATTCCAGAGGCTGGTAATCCGGTTTCTCCAGCCGGAGCAGCTCTGCCTTGCCCTTCACCACCACCTGGCGCAGGGGCGTGCGCCCGAGGGGGGTGCCATCGAGGGTCACTTCGGCCCCGGCCGGACGGGACTCGATGGACAGGGTTCGGCTCGCCTGGGGTCGGAACAGGAGGAACCCGCCGAGCAGGCCGGCCACGAGAACCCCCCCGCCCCAGACCCAGGGGTTCCGGGAGAACGGAGCTGAAGGGTTCAAGCGCAGGGTTCCGGTCGTCCGCGCCAGGTTCGCCACCTGGCCCCGGAAGGCCTCGCGGACCCCCTCGGTCAGCGGCAGAGCCTCCAACAGGGCGATCAGGAAGGTGCGCAAATCCGGGAACCGGGCCGCGGGATCCTTTTCCAGAGCGCGCCGGAAAACGGCGGCTACGGCCGGGGGAAGGTCCGCTGAGAGCGTCGGCGTCTCGTGGGCGATGCGGTAGAGGATGGCCCCCACGTTATCCCCAGCATAGGGGAGGTCGCCCACCAGCATCTCGTAGGCGGTCATGGTGAAGGCCCAGCGATCCGTGGCCTCGCTCGCCCGTGCGCCCGCCAGCAATTCCGGCGCGGCATAGGCCGGCGTGCCCAGGAAGACCGCCGTGCTGGTGAGACGCCCCTGGTTCCCCCTCGCGATGCCGAAATCCATCAGCTTGAGGCGACCCTCCTGGGTGACCAGGAAGTTCCCGGGCTTGATGTCGCGGTGGAGAATCCCCAGGCCATGGACGGCTTCCAGCGCGCTCGCCGCCTGGAGCAGGAGGTCCAGGGCGGCCTCGGCCGGCAGCGGTCCGCGGCGCAGCAGCTCCGACAGGGACTGGCCGTCCACGTGTTCCATGACGAGGTAGGGCCCCAGGCCGGGTTCCTCGCCCACATCGAAAACCGTGATGGCATTCGGGTGGTTCAACCGGGCGGAGATCTCGGCCTCGCGCTTGAAGCGCTCGAGGATCTCCGTGTTCCCCGTTCCTTCGCGGACCACCTTGATGGCGAGTCCCCGCTTGAGCAGCGGATCTTCGGCCAGATACACCGTACCCATGGCTCCTGCGCCAAGGGTTCCGAGGACCTTGTACCGGCCGATGGTGGAAGGATCCAGGCTCATGCCAGTCAAATCATGGCAGGTCTCGCTCCCGGGTGGGTCACACCGCTGGGCTACACTCGGGGCATGGCCGAACCTGGTTTCAGCACCCACCGCCCCGCCCAGCTCCGCCGGTTCGGCCGGGTGTTCTACCCGGCGGGGGGGCGGCTCCAGAAGGCCCTCGCGGCCTACATTTCCGAAGAAGAAGGGCGACCCGACCAGTTGGTGATCCTGGAACACGATCCCGTGTTCACCCTCGGCCGCAATGCCACCCCCGCCGACATCCATGTGAGCGACACGTTCCTGGCCAGCCAGGGCGTGAGCGTCCACCGCACGGATCGCGGCGGCGAAGTCACCTACCACGGTCCAGGGCAGATCGTGGCCTATCCCATCTGCAACCTGCGCGGCGGCCGGGAAGACGTGGGTCGGCTCGTGCGCGGGCTCGAAGAAGCCATGATCCGCACGGCTGGGGACTTCGGCATCGCGGCAGACCGCCTGAAGGGGGCGCCCGGCATCTGGGTCGAGACCCCGCGCGGCCTCGAAAAACTGGGCGCCATCGGCCTCCATCTCAGCCGCTGGATCACCACCCACGGCATCGCGTTCAACGTCCGGCCGAACCTGGCCCATTTCCAATGGATCACCCCTTGCGGCTTCACGGACAAGGGCGTGTGCAGTCTGGCCTCCCTGCTGGGCGAGGCGGAAGCCCCCACCTGGGAAGCCGCCGCCGACCGCCTCCAGGCCCATCTGGCGGAATGCCTGGCCCTGGACCTCCAGCCTGCGAGGGCTCCCAGCCGCAGTGTCTCCGCCCTGACCTGGCGGCGCGGCTCTGCGGGCCCCGAAATCCTCATGATGCTGCGGCGTCCCGAGCATGGCTTCTGGTGGCAGAGCGTCACCGGCATGATGGAGCCCGGCGAAACCCCCGAGGAGACGGCCCATCGAGAACTGAAGGAAGAGACGGGCCTCACCGGAATCCTGCGCCCCCTGGGCCTCTCGCACAGTTTCTGGGTGGATCCCGCCATCGTCCGGTTCCCTGATCCCGAACCCCGGTTCAACACCGAGACCTGTTTCAGCATGGAGGTCGCCCCCGAAGCAGCCGTCTGCCTGGAACCTTCGGAACACACCGAATTCAAGTGGTGCAGCCTCGACCAGGCCCACGCCCTCATGAAGTGGGAGGGCAGCAAGGCCGCGCTGGGACTGCTGCGAGCCGCCCTCGCCCCCTGACTGACCCGCTGGCCGCAGGTCTGTGATCCCCATCTGAACCCGCCGTGACCCGCTTGGGCCCTGCGGGGGCCCTTGCTACCCTGGGCTTTTGGGTTGGAGTCCCCATGTTCCCCGAGTTCACTGAAGATCAGATCGCCATCCGGGAGGCGGCCCGCGCATTCGCCCAGGCGGAGATCGAGCCCGGCGCCATGGCCCGGGATGCCAGCGGGGCCTTCCCGAAAGACATCATCCGGCAGCTGGGCGAGATGGGATTCATGGGCATGAGCGTGCCGGAGCAGTACGGCGGCGCGGGCGTGGACTACCTCAGCTACATCCTGGCGCTGGAGCAGATCGCCTACGCCGATGCCTCCGTGGCTGTGACCATGAGCGTCAACAACTCCGTGGCCTGCGCCCCGATCCTCGCCTTCGGCACCGAGGCGCAGAAGCAGGCCTACCTGAAGCCCCTCGCCAGCGGCGAGGTCATCGGCGGCTTCATGCTCACGGAACCGGATGCGGGCTCGGACGCGGCCGCCCTGAAGACCAAGGCCGTCAAGGTGGAGGGTGGCTGGAAGCTGAGCGGTTCCAAGGCCTGGATCACCAATGGCGGCGTAGGGAAGTACTTCGTCTGCATGGCCATCAGCCACCCCGAGAAGGGCAGGAAGGGCATCAGCGCGTTCGTGCTGGATGCAGATACCCCCGGCGTCCACATGGGCAAGCCCGAGGAGAAGATGGGCCTGCGCTCCAGCAAGACCGTGATGGTCGCCCTGGAGGATGCTCTCGTGCCCGATTCCGCCCTCCTGGGCGAAGGCTGCGATGGGCTCAAGATCGCGTTCCACGGGCTCGACGGAGGCCGCATCGGCATTGCGGCCCAGGCCCTGGGCATCGCCCAGCGGGCCCTCGACGAAAGCATCGCCTACGCCAAGACCCGCAAGACCTTCGGCAAGCCCATCGGGGAGCACCAGGCCATCCAGACCTACCTGGCCGAGATGAGCGCCCGGGTGGAAGCCTCCCGGTTGCTGGTCTACAAGGCGGCCACCCTCAAGGGCGCGGGCCAGCCCTGCACCCTGGAGGCGGCCACGGCGAAGCTGTTCACGACCGAGAGCGCCAAGTGGGTGTGCGACCGGGCGGTCCAGATCCATGGCGGCTACGGCTATTCCCGGGAGTACGTCGTGGAACGGCTCTACCGGGATGTGCGGGTCACGAGCATCTACGAGGGCACCAGCGAGATCCAGCGCATCGTCATCGCCCGGGCCCTGATGGCATGACCCCCACCCGATCTGGCATTATTCAACACTCGATGAAATACCCCTTGCCCTCAGCTTGCGAGGGAGGCATCCTGCTTCCCGGGACGGACCTAAACCAGGCCCCGGATCCAGCCGTAGGCTCCCTGTCCCAGTGGCGGCTCATTTTGATTCCCAAGGAGTGGTGATGGTTCGTCCCATGTTCGTTCCGGCCCTGTGCGCGGCCTTCACCCTGGTGGCCCAGGGTGCGCCGAAGACGGATGCCTCCCATCTGACCCTGCAGGAGGCCATCGAAGCCGCCCTGCAGAACAACCTCCAGGTGCAGATCTCCGAGCAGACCCGACAGACCGCCAAGGCGAACCTCCAGTTCAGCCAGGGCACCTTCGACTGGCTGCTCACCAGCGGCCTCACCGTGAGCCACGCCAAATCCGTCTTCGACAACAAGCAGTTCAGCGTCGGCAGCGCGCCGGTCAGCGGCAGCAACACCAACGACTACCGGAACTGGACGGTGGGACTCAGCAAACCCTTCGAATGGGGCGGTTCCTTCCAGCTGGACTACAACCCGAGCTACAGCTACTCGGTCACCGACATCGCGGGGGTCGGCTCCAGGAGCACCACCCTGCCCTACACCGGCGCATTCTCCGCGTCCTAC
>JAKAMQ010000122.1 GCA_021812805.1 Acidobacteriota bacterium | reverse complement strand
ATCGCCCACCAGGACGCCATGGACGCCGAGGGCCTCCATCTGCTTGATCTGGTCGAGCCGCTGGACGCCGCCCTCGACCATCTTCAGGCACTTCTTCGGGACTTTCTTGACCAGGGCCACGGCCTGTTCCCAGGAGGACTCCCAGGTATCCAGGTTGCGCCCGACGGCGCAGATGATGTCCGCGCCCGCCTCCACCGCGCGCTGCAGCTCCGCCTCCGAGGTGACCTCGACCACCACGTCGAGCCCCTTGCCGGTGGCGAACTTCAGCAGCGCCTGCAGCCGGTCCTGGGCCAGGAGGGCCGGCATGAGGAAGATGGCGTCGGCGCCCAGGATCTTGCTCTCCTCGACCTGGTACTCCTCGAAGATGAACTCCCGGCGGATGAGCGGGACCTTCACCTGGCTCCGCACCTCTGAGAGTTGCTTGTCGTCGCCGAAATAGAGGAACTTGTCCGTGGCCACCGACAGGGCCCGGGCCCCGTTCTCGGCCAAGCTCTTGGCATGGGTGGAGGCTTTGTAGGTGTCCCGGACCTGCCCGCGGCCGGGATCGCCCCCCGCCACTTCACCCAGGATGGTGATTCCCGGCTGGCTGAGCTCTTCCTTCAGGGAGTGGTGCCCCTTGTAGGCATCCTTTACCGCCACGGGGCCCCTCTGCTTCTTGATTTCAACATCGAGGGCCTTGAAGATGGCGACTTTCTTTAGCATTTCCCACTCTCCAAATCTCAGATACCTCGCTGCTGGCCCTATGGGGAAGATGATCGTCCGTTTTTCCTCTGAGACAACATGAAACCAGCGATCTGGATGAGGTCAACAGAGAATTCAAAAAAATCTTCATTTTTTTTGACGCTACCTCCCGCCTCCTCCCCATTCGATTCCGGGCCCGTTCCGCGCGACACTGGAGCGCGAGGCGCACCATGACCACGACCGTGCTCGATCACCCGCTCATCCACCACAAGCTCTCGCTCATCCGCGACCGCAAGACGCCTGGGAGCCTCTTCCGCGCGCTCATCGAGGAGGTGGGCCTGCTGCTGGCGGTCGAGGCGACCCGCACGCTGCCCGTGGAGCCCGTGGTGATCGAGACGCCGCTGGAACGCACGGAGAGCCTGCGCCTCCGGCAGCTGGACCCGGTGCTGGTGCCCGTGCTCCGCGCGGGATTGGGGCTCCTCCCCTCGTTCCTTCAGCTGCTCCCGACAGCGAAGGTGGGACACCTCGGGCTCTACCGCGACCACGATTCCCTGGTGCCGGTCCCGTACTACCGCAACTTCCCGCCTCTGCTGGAGGCACGGCCGGTCTTCGTCCTCGATCCCATGCTCGCCACAGGCGGCAGCGCCTCCGAGGCGGTGAGCCAGCTGAAGGGCGCCGGCGCGGCGAACCTGGCGCTGGTGGCGGTCCTCGCTGCCCCGGAGGGCCTGCGCCGCCTCCAGGCCGACCACCCCGATCTGCGCATCGTCGTGGGCGCCGTCGACCGCCAGCTCAACGACAAGGGCTACATCCTCCCGGGCCTGGGCGACGCCGGCGACCGCCTGTTCGGGACGGCCTGACGCGCGCCTCCAGGCACCGTCAGCGCGTGCTGGCGCCGTAGCCCCTGAGGGCCCGGTCTCCCTGGGCCTGCTGGGCCAGTTCCCGCCGCACGGCCTCCCGCTCGGCCTCCACGGCCCCCTGGCGGGCCGCGACCTCCGCCGCGAGGGCGTGGCCCCTGGCCACGAGCTCGGCCCATCCGGGCCCCTTCTCCGCCGCCGCCAGGGCCTCCCGGAAGGACCGGTTCCAGGCCGCCAGTGCGTCGGCATCCAGGGCCCGTGTCCCGCCGGCCAGCCAGTCCTCCAGGACCTGGATGGCCTCGCGCACGGCCCGGTCGCTCATCCCACCAGATCCCTGACCTGGAGGGCCGGTCCATCCTGGGCGCCCGTCCGCTTCAGCTCGGCCTGCTCCCAGGCCTGGCGCAGCTCGCCCATCTGGCGGCCGACCCGGTCCAGGCGGGCGGGATCCTTGGCCGCACTGGCCGCGAGGATCTCGCGGGTCCACCAGTCGTGGATCCGCACCAGGTTGCCCACCAGTTCGCCACCCTCCTCATGGTTCAGCCGGAGGGTGAGCTCCTCCACGACGGCCAGCGCCTTGTTGGCGAACTGGGCCTTGGCCGCGATGTCCCGGCGGCCGATGGCCTGCGCGGCCTGGGCGAGGAACCGCTGCCCCCCCTCGAGGAGGAGGGCCATCAGCTGCTGGGGCGAGGCCCCCAGCACCCGCTGGGCGAGATACTGGCCGCTGGCTTTGGCGTAGGGTTGCATGGGGTCACTCCCGCTTTCCGTTTCGGCAGAATGCCGCAGAACTCAAATCTCAACCCATGTTCTGGAGGCTCGAACCGGCGGACTGGAGCTGGCCCACGATGGCCTCCATCTGGGCGAACTGGGCCTGGAGGGCCACCTTCCGACGGGCCAGGCGGTCCTGGCCGGACAAGATCTGCTGGGCCAGGCGCGCGTTGGCATCGTTCACGCTCTGGATGACCTGGGGCAGCTGGCCGGTGACGGCCGCCGTCATGCTCGTCACCAGGTCCTGGACCGACTGCCCCACGCCTCGGCTGAGCGTGAGGGTGCCCGTCCCGGTCCCGTTGACGTTGAGGATCAGACCCTCGAGCGGAGTGCCCGCCGTCCCCGTGAGGACGCCCGAGTTTCCGCTCAGGTTGTAGTTCGTCCCGTTGACCGTGAAGGTCCCCGAAACGGCCCCGCCGGCGACGTACGAGGTGATGTTGTAGCCCACGGCGCCGGTGGCCGTATTGGCGCCCGCGCCATAGAACTGCACTGCGGCCGAGTCCGAGGCCCCTGTGAACGCGAAGACCTTCTTCACGGCCGCCGGATCCTTCGCCAGGGCCGCCTGGAAGGCCGTGGTGTCGAGGCTGAGGGTCCCATCCTGGTTCACCTTCACGCCCACGCCCCCGGCGGAGGTGTAGGTGGAGGTCAGGGGGAGCCCGCTGGGCACGCCGCTGATGGCCGTCCGGATCTGGGACACGAGCGACCGCGCCACGCTGTCCCCGTAGAGGGCCCCGTTGGGAGCGGCGGCGGTGTTGAAGGCCGAGACCATGGTGTTGAACTTGCTGATGGCGTCCTGCATGGCCGTGGTGATGGCATTGGTGTCCGTCGCCACCGCCAGGTTCGTGGTGCCCGTCTGCCCCCCCTGCTTCAGCGTGAAGGTGACACCGGCCACCGCGTCCGACACCACGTTCGTCTTCCGGGTGAGCTGGATGCCATTGACGGAGAAGACCGCGTCCTTGGCCACGTCGGCCGCGCCGGACTGGAGGCCGCCCGTGAGCGTCGTGGGGGCCGTCATGCTGTCCACCGTGCCGGCGGTGATGCCCAAGGTGTTCACAGCCCCGCCGCTGGTCACGTCGGCCAGGGTGACCACGCCGCTGGTGGTGCCCGTGCCCGTGCTGGTGGCCGTCAACACCAGCTGGTACGGCTTCGTTCCTGTGCCGGTGTTGATGACCGTGGCCTGCGCGCCCGCCCCGGCCGCGTTGATGGCGTCCCGGAGGCCGTAGAGGTTGTTGTTGTTCGCGTTCAGGGTGAGCGTCTTGATGACGCCGTCCGTTCCCCGCACGGCGAAGCTGGCGGAACTCCCGGTGAACACGGTGGTGTTCACGGGATCCGCCACGGCCAGGTTGGTGGGGGCGCCGCCGGACAGGGTGGGCGAGATGCGCCCAGCCGTGGCGATCTGGCTCACGTTGACGCCGTAATTGCCCACTGCGGCCCCGGAAGCGGTGGCCGTCACGTAGGCATTGGTGCTGTCCGAGCTCGTCACCGTCTGCTGCCCGAAGCTGGTCCCCGTGAGGGTGGCGAGGCTGGAGGACAGCGAGGTGAGGTTGGACTGGAGGGACTGGAGGGCGCCGATCCGCTGCTGGTTCTGCGCCTGCTGGGCCTGCATCCGCTGCACGGGCGCCCCCTCCTGCTGGAGGATGGCGTTCACGAGGGCATCGGTCTGGAGACCGGTGGAGAGCCCTTGGAAGCTGAGAGGGGTAGACATGGGAACCTCCAGGCAGGGGGAGGGACTATCCCTCCTGATCCAACAACACCCCCGAAGCGGATTTCGGGTCGGCGAACTGGCGCAATTTGCGCGCCATGGCCAGAACCTCTTCCGAGGGCACCTGGCGGATGACCTTGTGGGTGGCAGGATCCACCACCTTGAAGTAGAACTGGCCGCTGCCCTTGTCCACGCGGAACTGGAGATCCGTCGGCAACTGCTGCAGGTAGTCCTGCATGTCCCGGGCGGCGGCGCCCAAGGCCTGCTCCGGGACCTTGCCCGGGATTGGCGCACCCTTCCCACCCGATCCGGCGGGAACGGCGGATTGGCTCGGGGAGGGGTTGGAGGTGCTTTCCTGGACCGACGGGGCCCGGGTGGCCGCAGATGCGAGGGCCTGGGAGGTCGGCGGAAGGCCCGGTGCCAAGCTCCCCAGGGGGTTCACTTGATCAACCATGGCGGCGCTCCTCACCGAAGCGTTCCGGGGGAGGCAGTGGAAGCTGCATCCCCCGGAAGCTCAGGAAAACGGGCTACTGGAGGAGAGCCAGGATGGACTGGCCCGACTGGTTCGCCTTGCTGAGGGCGCTGATGCCGCTCTGGTTCAGCACCTGGAACTTCGACAGGTTCACCACCTCGTCCGCGACGTTGGCGTCATGGATCTGGCTGTAGGCGGCCGTGAAGTTCTCCACCTGGATGCCCAGAGTGGCGGAAACAGCTCCCAGGCGCTGCTCGTTGGCGCCGATGGTGCCCCGCAGGGAGGACACGGAGGTGATCATGTTGGTGATGGCCGTGGCGGCGGCAGAGGCCGAGGTGACGGACACCAGCGAGCTCGCGGAAGTGAGGGAGTTGAACGTCGTGACGTTCACGCCCACGGCGGAGTAGCCGGCGACGGCGACGGTCAGGGTCGCGCCGAACACCGAGGTGCCGTTGAAGGTGGTGCTCTTCTCGATATCGCCGATGCTGGTGATGATGTTCTGGAACTCCGCATCGAGGGCGGTGCGGCCGACGGTGTCCACCGTGCCGGTCTGGGCCTGCTGGGCCAGCTGGGCGGCGCGGGTGAGCAGGTTCGTCACGGTGTCGAGCACACCGTCACCCACCTGCAGGTAGGAGATGCCGTCGTTGGCGTTGCGCTGGCCCTGGCCAGCGACCTTGATGTCCGCGTTCAGCTTGTTGCTGATGGCCAGTCCGGCCGCGTCATCAGAGGCCTTGTTGATCCGGCTGCCGGTGGTCAGGCGCTGGATGGTCTGCTGCAGGCCCTGGTTGGTGATTCCGAGCTGGCGGCTCGCGCCAAGGGCACCGATGTTGTTGAGAATGGAAGCCATGGCATCCTCCGTGATGCGCTGGGCAGCATCCGTGCTGCCGGGTTGGAAACGGGGAGACCCCGATCTCGTCCCTTCTTCGACCGAATGGCCCAAGAGCTTTAATCTTTTTTTTTCCAGGCCGGGAGCCCTTTAGGATGATCGTATGCCCACCCTGTCCCTGGCCATGATCGTGAAGAACGAGGAGAAGAACCTGGGCCACAGCCTGGCCTCGGTGCAGGGCCTCGTGGACGAAATGGTGGTGGTGGATACCGGCTCCACGGACGGCACGGTGGCCCTGGCCCAGCGCTTCGGGGCCCGCCTCGGCCATTTCCCCTGGACGGGGGACTTCGCCGCGGCCCGCAATGAAAGCCTCCGGCTCTGCACGGGGGACTGGGTGCTCATCATGGACGCCGACGAGGCGGTGGACGCCCTGGACCACGCCAAGATCCGGGCCGCCATCGGGACAGAGGAGGCCGCCGCCTACAACCTCGTCAGCCGGAACTACTCGGAGACGGCCGGATCGGTTCTCCTCGACCAGGTGGTGATCCCCAACACCACCGACTACACCGAGGGCTCCGCCTTCCCCTACTACGCCGACGCGCCCAACCTCCGCCTGGTCCGCCGCTACCCCGACCTCCGCTACGAGGGCCGGGTCCACGAGGTGCTGGTCCCCTACTTCCAGCGGCGCAACCTGCCCATGGGCACCCTGGATGCCGTGGTCCACCACTACGGGAAGGTGGACTACGGGCGGGAGCGCGAGAAGCTGGTCTTCTACCTGGAACTCGCCGAGAAGGACGCCGCGGCCCATCCCCTCAACGAGCAGTGCCAGTTCAACCTCATGCTGCAGGCCTACGCCGCGGGGCAGTGGAAGAAGGCCGTGCGGGCCGGCGTGGCCTACACCCGCCTGAGCCGCTGGGTGCCCCTCGTCGTCTACACCATGGTGGGCATGGCCCATCAGCAGCTCGGCAACCACGGGGACGCCCTGCCCTGCTTCCAGGCCGTGCTGGACACCCAGGCCGACCACCCCCTGGCCCTGCAGCGCCTGGCGCTCAGCCTCCTGGCCCTCGGGCGGGCCGACGAGGGGCGCCGCCACCTCGAGAGCGCCCTGGCCGCCAACCCCCAGTTCGGCCCCGCCCATTTCGCCCTCGCGGAACTCGAGGAGAATGCCGGCCAGGTGGAGGCGGCCCGCCGGGCCCTCCAGCAGGGGCTCCGGATCCTCCCGGACCACGAGCGCATGCACTTCGCCCTCATCCAGCTGGACCTCCGGCACGGCCTGGAGGCCCAGGCCGTCAGCGATGCCTGGGCGGCCCTGGGGGCCCTGCCCCGCGGCGGCGGCGGCCACTGGCACGCCCTCGTGGCCGGCTTCCTCCTCAAGTCAGGCCACGGCGCCGAGGGGCAGGCCATCCTCGGGGGCGGCCTCAACGCCTTCCCGGACCATCCGGCGCTCCAACGCCTCAGGGCCCTCACGGCCCGCCCCTGATGGCCCGCCTCAGCCTCGCCATGATCGTCCGGAACGAGGCCGGCCGTTTGGGGGCCTGCCTGGAATCGGCGCGGGGCGTCGCGGATGAGATGGTGGTGCTCGACACCGGCTCGACGGATGGCACCCGCGAAGTCGCCGCCGTGCATGGCGCCCGGGTGGAGACCTTCCCCTGGATCGACGACTTCGCCGCGGCCCGGAACGCCAGCCTGGGCCTGTGCACCGGCGACTGGACGCTGGTGCTGGACGCGGACGAGCGTCTGGACGCCGCGGGAGGCGCCATCCTCCGGAACGCCATCCAGAAGCCTGGCGCCGAGGGCTTCCTCCTCACCGTCCGGAACTACCTCCCCAGCGGCGCCTACCTGGGCGTGCACGGGGGCGCCAAACGCAACCCCGGCGGGTTCCCGGGGACGGAGGGGCTCGCCTATGTGACGGAGTTCCCGGCCCTGCGGCTCGCCCGCCGCCATCCGGACCTGGCCTACACCGGCCGCATCCACGAACTGCTGGACCCCGCCTTCGAAGCCCTCGGCTGGCGGGCCCGCCCCCTCGACGCTGTCATCCACCACTTCGGAAAGGCCGAACCGGAGCGGGAGCGCGCCAAGCAGGACACCTACTTCCGCATTGCCCAGGCGGAGGCCGCGGCGCGTCCCGCCGAACCCCGCGCCCAGTACAACCTCCTCCAGGAGGCGGCCATGGTGGGGGCCTGGGGTCCCTGTGCCGAGGCTGCGGCGGCCTTCCTGCGCCTCCAGCCCCGGGCCCCGCTCAAGGTCTTCCTCGACGGGGCGCGGGCCCTCCGCGAACTGGGACGCCTGGAGGAGGCCGGGGCCCTGCTGGCCCGGGCCCCTGCCGCGCCGGAGGGACGTCCAGTCCTGCTGGTGGCCGAGGGTGAACTGCGGCAGGCCATGGGACAGCCGGAACGGGCCACGGCGGCCTTCCTCGAGGCCATCCGGCTGGATCCCCACGGCACCCTCCCCTTTCTCCGGCTGGCCGACTGGCTGCGCCAGAGCAGCGATCCGGCCCAGGCCAGGGCCCTCCTCCAGGCGGGGCTGGACCAGAACCCCCGGGACCTCCTGCTGTGGGAGGCCCTCGTGGGTCTGGGGGCGGCCCAGGGAGATCTGGCCCTGGCTGGCCGCGACGCCTGGGAGGCGCTCACAGCCTTCCCCGAGGGCGGAGGCGGCCTCTGGCACCAGCTGGCCGTCCACGCCCTCCTGCAGGCCGGCCACCACGCCGAGGCCCGGGAAGTGGTCTGCCGCGGACTGGCCGCCTTCCCGGCCGAGCCCGGGCTCCTGCGCCTCCAGGCCCAGCTTGGCTCCGGAAACGCCTGAACCTATTCCCGGTCCTGGCGGCCCAGCATAGCCCTCAAGCCGGATCCGAGCCGCCCCAGGATGGAGGGGGAGCCCTCCTTCCCGGGCTGGAGTTCCGTATCCACCGCCGCCCAGCCCGCGGGAACGGCCACGGAGGGATCCAGCTCCAGGGCGCGACGGAAGCAGCCTTGGGCGTTGGCGTTGAAGCCCTTGCGGTGGTAGAGCTCGCCCATGAGGGCCCAGGGCTCGGCGGCCCGGGGCTTGAGCCGGGAGGCCACCTGGAGGGCCTCGATGGCGCGGGTGGACCAGGCCGGATTGGCCAGCCGCAGGCGGCCCAGCAGCAGCCAGGCGTCGTAGGATTCGGTGGAGTCGCCGTCCAGCTTGATGGACTGTTCCAGGGAGCGGATGGCCTCGCTGGTGCGGTCCTGCATCAGGTAGGACTTGGCCTTGATGAAGAGGCGCCGGGCCCGGTCCGCGGCGGATTCCTCTGCGGGATGGGCGGCTTCCGCCGGCGGGGGCAGCGGCGGGGCGGGCGCCGGAGCCAGATCCGACGGCACGTCCAGTTCCATGGGTTCCCCGTGGTAGGGCATGGCCTCCACCTCGAGGGCGAGGGGCGGCGGAGGGGGTCCGAGATCCTCGGCCGCGATCTGGATGGGTTCGGGCTTCGGGGGGGCCGGCGGGGGCTCGGGCCTCGGCAGCAGCGGCAACTCTCCGCGGATGAGGGAGAGCCCCCCCAGGGTCCACAGGGTCGCCACCAGGCGGGCCGCCTTCGGCGCATCCAGGCCCGTCAGCGAAGACAGGGTGTCGCAGGCCAGGGGCTCCGTGCCCATGAGGGTCATGGCGTAGGCCAGCTGGGGGTTCAGGGGAAGGTCGGAGAGGGTGATCAGAAGGTCCGGCGGCGCCTGCCAGTGCCAGTCCGGCTCGCTGCGGAACATCTCGATGAGCTCGCGGTCGATCTGGGCGTTCTGGAAGACATCCCACACCAGCCGGCGGTGGTCCAGGCGGAACTGGAGATCGCCGCTCAGGTTCCCCTCCAGGGGGCCGGTCAGCCAGGTGAGCTTCAGG
>JAKAMQ010000121.1 GCA_021812805.1 Acidobacteriota bacterium | reverse complement strand
GAGCTGGTGGAGACGCGCTTCTCCAACTACCCGCTGATCTTCGTGTGCCCCAGCGAGGAGCGCGACATCCGCATCACCATCAGCCAGATCCACACCCACAAGATCCGGGGCGCGGACATCCTCCTCATCGCCGAGAAGAATCCCGAACTGGCCCAGGCCGTCGCGGGCAAGCCCATGGGCCAGGACCGCTACTGGTCGAAGCTCCTGGAGGTGCCCTTCTCCGGCGACCCCAACCTCTTCGTCTTCGCGGCCTCCGTGGTGCTGCAGCGCCTGGCCTTCCGCATGTCCGTCCTGAAGATGGAGTACCTGGACCACCTTGGCGTGTGTGACCACGGCGTCCATCCGGATGCGCCCAAGAACGTCTCCAAGTCCATCACGGTGGACTGAACGTATCTTATTTATTGCAAATAGAACAATTAAAATAAAAAGAAAACCTGATCGAATAAGTATGAATTGTGACCCCGCGCACGCGAGGGCAGACCCATCCTGGGATCCGGGGCCGACGCCCCGACTTCAGGAGATCCCATGAACCCGGACCTGACGACGAAGCTGGGCGACCTGGTGCTGGCGCGGCCCGAAACCATGCGCTTTTTCGAAGGCCTCGGCCTGGACTACTGCTGCGGCGGACATCGGAGCCTCGGCGAGGCCTGCGCGACGGCCGGTCTGGAGCCAAGCGCCGTCCTGGCGGGGCTGGCGGGTGTGGAGCCTCCCACCAGCGGGACGCCGGATCTCCAGGCCTGGCGTGAGGCGCGCCTGGAAGGGCTCATCCAGCACATCGTGGCCACGCATCACGACTACCTGCGCGCGGAACTGCCCCGGCTGCGCGGCCTCCTCACCAAGGTGCTGGCCGCCCATGGCGAGCGTCATCCCGAGCTGGGCCGGGTGGGGGAGATCTTCTTCGCCCTGGAAGCGGACCTCCTGCCGCACCTGATGAAGGAGGAGCAGATCCTGTTCCCCTTCATCATCCGCATGGAGCAGGGGCAGTTGGGCGGGGCCTGCTTCGGCAGCGTCCAGAGCCCCATCCGCGTGATGGAGATGGAGCACGAGGCCGTGGGCGCCCTGCTGGCGGAGTGCCGCGCCCTCACGAACGCCTACGACGTCCCCGCCGATGGCTGCGCCACCTTCCGCGCCCTCTACCTGGGCCTGGCCGAGATGGAGCGGGATCTCCACCTGCACATCACGCTGGAGAACCAGATCCTCCACCCCCGCGCCAGGGCGATGGAAGCCGCCCTCGCAGGTTGTTGAGGGCCAACGCTACTTCGTGTCCTGCACGGCCCAGCGATCGGTGCAGCCGTGGCTCTCCACCACCTGCCGGGCCCGCCGCAGCTTCAGGGTGTGCTGCACGGTCTGCATGACCGTGAACAGGCGGTCCTGGATGCCCAGACGGGCCAGATCATCCACGGTGAACCAGGCCACACTGTCGTGGTCCTTGCGCGCGGCGTGATCCTCGAGAATCCGATCGGTGATGTCCACGGGAACCTCCCTGCCTTGCTAGCCTGGATAGTACAGGGGAGGCTGCGTGGCCAACTGGCAGGATTCCAGAATCGGCGGAATTGTGATGACGGTCTGGGCGGCAGTGACGGTCCCGCTCACCGTCATCGGCATCCTCCTGGCGATTCCGTTTCTCGGGCCGCGCCGGGCCTTCTTCACCATCGGTCCCCTGTTCGCCCGAGGCCTGGCCTGGTTCGGGCGCATGCCCATGTCCCTCGAGGGTTGGCAGCAGCTCCCCGCGGACATCCGGGAAGGACGCCAGCCCGTCATCTTCATGTCCAACCACGCCAGTCAGCTGGATCCGCCCGTGCTCATCGGGATGCTGCCCCTGCCCGCGGTCTACATCGCCAAGAAGGAGGTGAAGTACATCCCCTTCGTCGGCTGGGCCGCCATGGTGGCGGGCGTCATCTTCATAGACCGGCGGGACCGGGACCGGGCCATCCGGAGCATCCACGACGCCGCCCTGGAGATCCGCGGAGGCAAGAGCGTGGTGATCTTCCCCGAAGGCACGCGCAGCCGCACCGGAGAGCTGCTGCCCTTCAAGAAGGGCGGATTCGCGCTGGCCCTGGATGCCGGCGTCCCCATCGTGCCCCTGGCCACCGTGGGCGGCTTCCAGGTGCTTCCACCCGGAAGCGCGATCCTGCGCCGGGGCTGCTACCGGGTGCGGGCCGGCGAGCCCGTGGATCCAGCCGCCTTCGGGGATCGCGAGGCCCTGTCCCAGGCCGTGCGCGAGCGGATCCAGGCGCTCCTGGCGGAACCTCAACCGGCATAGAGCCTATCCAGCGATCACTTGCTTCCACTCTCGAAATGCCGAGAATACGGACATGGCCATTCCCGATCTCGAAACCGCCCTCACCGGCGCCCGCCTCGTCGAGGAGGCCGGGGCCCTGTTGACCCGCGGCGAGGACCCGGCCGCGATGGTGGCGCACGCCTTCGAGCGCCTGGGGGAGCTGGTACCCTACGACCTCGCCACGGTGCTGCTTCGCGAGGGAGAGGGCCTGCGGGTGGCCCACGCCGTCGGTCCCCTGGCTGGCCCGCAGCTCCAGGGCGCCCTCATTCCGGTCCGGGGGAACCTCCGGCTGCAGCAGGCGCTGAAGCCGCGCTCGCGGCCCGCGACCTTCGAGGAGGATGATCCCGGCGAAGACACCTTCCACGGGATGCTCGAGCTGCCGCGCGGGCACAGCTGCCTGGTGGCGCCCCTGCGCAGCCAGGGCGGGACGTTCGGGCTGATGACGCTGGATGCCATGGTCTGCCGCCAGTACCCGGAAAGCGTGCTCCACCATGTGGGCGTGTTCGCCTCCCTGCTGGCTCTGGGATTGAAGCAGGCCGAACACCTCCAGCGCCTGGCCGAGCGGGAGCGGAGCCTGGCCGAGGAAGTGAGCTACTTCCGGGAGGCCCAGCGCCGCGATGTGCTGCAGGAACCGCTGCGGGCCGAGAGCGCGGCCATGCGCGGAGTGCTGGATCAGCTCCGGCAGGTGGCCTCCACGGCGGCGACCGTGCTCATCACCGGGGAGACAGGAACGGGCAAGGAGAAGGTGGCCCAGACGCTCCATCATCTCTCGCCCCGCCGGGACAGGCCCTTCATCAAGGTGAACTGCAGCACCCTGCCCGCCAACCTCATCGAATCCGAGCTGTTCGGCCATGTGAAAGGCGCCTTCAGCGGGGCCGCCACCGCCCGGAAGGGGCGCTTCGAACTGGCGGACGGCGGCACCCTCTTCCTCGACGAGATCGGCGATCTGCCCCTGGACCTCCAGCCCAAGCTGCTGCGCGCGATCCAGGAGCGGGAGATTGATCCGCTGGGCTCGGAGGCCTCCCGCAAGGTGGATGTGCGGCTGGTGGCCGCCACCCATGTGGACCTGCCCGCCGCCGTGGCGGAAGGCCGCTTCCGCCAGGATCTCTTCTACCGCCTGAACGTGTTCCCCGTGCATCTGCCGCCCCTGCGCGAGCGGCCCGAGGATATCCGGGCCCTGTCCGAAGCCTTCCTCGAACGTTTCGCCCGCCAGAATCGTCGGAGGACGCTGGAGCTCTCCGAGCCGGTGCTGGAACAGCTCGCCGCCTACCCCTGGCCCGGCAATGTCCGGGAGCTCCAGAACGTCCTGGAACGGGCTGCCATTCTCTCGACCGGCCGTGAGCTGCGCCTCCCGCCGGGGGCCCTGCCCGCCCGCGGAACCGGCAGTGGCTCTGCGCGACTTCCCACCTGGGACGTCCAGGAGCGGCTCTACCTGGAACGCCTGCTCCGGCACTGCCGCGGGAAGGTCTCGGGCGCCGATGGCGCGGCGGCCCTGGCCGGCCTGCCCGCCTCGACGCTGCTTTCCCGCCTGGAGAAGGTGGGGCTGCGACCGAAGGACTTCCGCACGTGATAGGGTAGGGGCCGATCTCCGGAGCCGGACATGAACGACCCTGTGGGCCCTGAGCTGCCCCTTCCCCTGGTGCCTCCCCCGGCGCCGCCGCTCTGGGAGCCCCCGCCCGTGCCCGCGTCCCAGGCGCCGCTTCTGCGCCCTGTCCCCTTCGAGGATACGGAGGCCCTGCCGGGCTTCTGGGCGCGGGTGGGAGGCATGTTCAGCCTGCTCTTCACCCAGCCCCTGGAACTCTTCGACCGGGTGCCCGCCACGGACGGCCTGAGCGCGCCCTGGCGCTTCCTGCTGCTGCTTTCGGTGCCGGTCTTCCTGCTCGTGGCAGCCGGGTTCGGCCTGGTGGGCATGGGCGCCATGATGGCGGCCCTCGAGGACCACGCGCCGGAGGGCCGGGCCGTGGCGGCCTTTCTGCCGGTGCTCTTCGGCCTTCTGCTGCTCCTGCTGCCGCTGTTCGCCTTTGTTGGCATGGTGATCGGCGGGGCGCTGAACCACGTCTTCCTGTGGATGTGGGGTGGGTTGAGGCCCGGCGTGGGACTGAAGCAGACCATCCGGGCCTACGCCTATGCCTCGGCCTTCCTCCAGATCGGGGGCCTCATCCCCTGGCTGGGCATCCTCATCCAGTTCGCCGGCATGGTGGTCATCGGCATCGGCCTCGCCCGCATGCACAAGACCGACACCTGGCGTGGGGTCTGTGCGGCACTGACGCCCCTGGTGCTGGTCTGCTGCTGCGGGGCGGCCTTCCTCGCCATGGTTCTGCCCGCGCTCATCGCCTCTGGACGCTATTGAAGCAGCCAGTCCTCCAGTGCGGGTCGCACGTCGCCGGGCGGAAGGATCCGCTGCACGGCCCCCGCGGCCAGGGCGGCGTCCGCATCCCAGGTCTCGAAGCGCCGGAAGAGCCGGTCGGCTCCCGCGGGCCCGAGCAGTTCGGGCAGCCGCACCGTGCCGCCGAAGCCGGTCAGGATGCCGTGCTTCGCCGCCGGGTGGGCCAGGCGGAGGCCGCCCCGGCCATCCGGCCCCGCCGCCACGGCCCAGCGCTCCTGCCCATGGAGCGCCAGATCGCACCCGCCTCCCATGGCCACACCCGACATCACCGTGAGGGTGGTCCAGCCGGGCCAGAGCAGGTGGGCCATCACCCGCTGGCCGCGCCGGGCGAAGGGTTCCGCCGACACGGGATCCAGGGCCCCCACCTCGTGCAGATCCGCTCCCGCGGAGAAATGATGCCCCGGGCCGGTCATCCAGCCCGCGCCGCTGAGGGCCACGCGCCGCATGCCCGCCCAGCGGAGCTCGATGAAGAGCCGGTCCAGGGCCGCCAGGAGATCGCTGTGGAGCCGGTTCAGCCCGTCGCCGGAACGCAGGCCGATCCAGGCCCAGCCCTCGCCATGCGCCAGATCCAGAGAGGTGCGGCCCTCGTACCAGGCTGAAGGCATCACGGCAGCCCCAGGCGTTCGAAGGCGAGGTCCAGGGACTCCCGGTCCGGATCCCACTCGGGCACGCCGGGCAGCTGGTGGCGGAACCAGGTGGCCTGGCGCTTGGCGTAGGCCTGGGTGTCGCGCACGACGGCGGCCCAAGCCTGCGCGCCCCCGGTCCTCCAGGCGGCGTAGCCCAGGGGCCGGAGGGCGTCCAGATCGGCACCATGCCCCTCGGCCACCAGGCGCGCCACCTCCTCGGGCCAGCCGGCGGCCACCTGGGCGGCCACCCGCGCAGCCACCCGGTTCCGGCGGGCCTCGCGGCCGGGCGAGATCACCAGGGCACGCCAGCCGTCCGGGATGCCCGGTGCCAGCCCCGGGAGGAGGGCCGACGGCCGGCGTCCCGTGGCGAGATGGAGGGCCAGGGCCCGCTCGATCCGGGCGGTGTCGTTGGGGTGGAGCGCCTCAGCGCGATCGGGATCCACCGCCGCCAGGAAGCGATGCAGGGCCGGCGCGCCGAGGGCGGCGGTCCAGGCCCGCACCCGCGCCACCACGGAGGCAGGCACGGGTGGCAACTCGCTCAGCTGGTTCCAGATGCCGCGCAGGTAGAGGCCCGATCCGGTGACGAGCACAGGCTCACGACATTCCGAGAGCCAGCGGCGCACCAGTTCCCCGAACTCCTTGGGGTTGGGGCGTTCCGAAAGGGGCAGGACGCCGTAGCCGAGATGGGGTACACCGCCCTGTTCCGCCGCACCGGGCTGTCCTGTGCCCACCGCCAGCCCGGCGAGGGCCTGGTAGGGATCGCCATTCACCACCGTGCCGCCGATGCGCCGGGCCACGGCCACGGCCAGGGCCGATTTGCCGGAGGCGGTGGGACCGAGGAGGGCGATGGGCATGGGTTCAAACTAGCAGCCAGGGTGGGAACCTGGGCAGGGGGTGGGGCCACTCATGGACCATGCGGCTCCTTTTCCTTTTCTGTCTCGGTTCGGCCCTCCTGGGCCAGACCGCCCATGACCTGCCCGAGCCGGGACTGGACCGGGTCTTCCTGGCCCGGCTGCTGCCCTCGATCTCCGAAGGCCAGGGCCGGCCCTGGCACCTCTACCGGGCACCCTCCGCGTCGGCCTCCGCCGTGGTGGAGGTGGTGGGCACCCTCACGGCAGAAGAGCTCCGGCAGGCCCGGTTCGCCGAATTCCTGGCCTGGTTCCAGGCGGATCTCCTCCGGTTCAGGAAACGGTATCTCGATGGGGGGCCCGATCCCTCCCCGGCCGGCCTTCCCCAGGGAGGGCCGGGGCCCCACATGGTGACGCTAGGAGGATCCGCCTTCTGACAGGCCAGGCAGGATCCGCGCGGCCTGGTCCCGGGCCAGGCAGGCGGCCTCCAGGGCGTGGCGGGCCGCATCCTCGGGCGACTGGCGCGGGGTGAGGAGGGCCTCCAGCTGGCCCCGCAGGCGGAGCGTCTCTCCTTCCGGATCCGGCAGTCGGCGCTGGGCAGCGGTCTCGAAGGTGACCATGAAGCACTGGATGGCTTCGCAGGCGCTGCTGACCACCGCCGCGGCGCTGCGGTGATCCGTGCCCAGGGCCAAGGCGGTGGCCAGGCAGCGCAGGCCATCCTCGAACCGGGCCTGGGGCGTTCCGGCCGGACCGGAGCCGCTCATGGGATCACCCCCGGTCCGGCGGCACCGGATAGTCCCCGGTGAAGCAGGCATAGCAGAAGCCCTGGCCATCATCGCCCACGCTGCGCTGGAGATCCGCCATGGCGAGGTAGCCGAGGGTGTCGGCCTCCACGAAGGCGGTGATCGCCTCCAGGGGCATGTACGAGGCGATGAGGTGCTGGCGCTTGGGCGTGTCAATGCCGTAGAAGCACGAGTGGGTGGTGGGCGGGCAGGCGATGCGGAGATGCACCTCCTTCGCGCCGGCCTCGCGCACCATCTGGACGATCTTCTTGCTGGTGGTGCCGCGCACGATGCTGTCGTCCACCAGCACCACGCGCTTGCCCGCCAGCAGGTGGCGCACGGGGTTCAGCTTCACCTTCACGCCGAAGCTGCGGATGGTCTGCTTGGGCTCGATGAAGGTGCGGCCCACGTAGTGGTTGCGGATGATGCCGAAATCGAAGGGGATGCCCGACTGCTCGGAATAGCCCAGGGCCGCGCTCACGCCGCTGTCGGGCACAGGCACCACGAGATCCGCTTCCACGGGATGGCGCAGGGCCAGGAGGCGGCCCATCTCGCGCCGCGCCACCATGACGCTCTGGCCGTAGACCAGGGAATCGGGGCGGGCGAAGTAGATGTGCTCGAACACGCAGGGTTTCGGCTGGACCTTCGGCAGCGGGAAGTGGGAGCGGGACGCCGTGCCATCCCGGGGCACCACCACCACCTCGCCCGGTTCCACGTCCCGCACGTAGGCAGCGCCCACAAGATCGAAGGCGCAGGTCTCGGAACTGAAGACCGTGGTGCCGTTGAGCCGGCCCAGGGCCAGGGGACGGAAGCCGTGGGGATCCCGGGCGGCGATGAGGGCTTCCTCGGTGAGGATGAGCAGGGAGTAGGCGCCCTTGGCCTCGCGGAGGGCCGAGACCACGGCCTCCTCCAGCGTGTCCGCCGGGGCGCGGTTGATCAGGGCCAAGAGCACCTCGGAATCGGAGGGGCTGGTGAAGGTGTGGCCGTCCGCGATGAGCCGGGCGCGCAGATCCTCGGTGTTGGTGAGGTTGCCGTTGTGGCAGAGGGCCACCTGGCCGAAGCGGCCGTGGATCAGGAAGGGGTGGGCCGCCGAGGCGACGTTCCCGCCGGTGGTGGAATAGCGGGTGTGGCCGATGGCGGCGTCCCCGGGCAGGCCGTCCAGCACGGTCTCGGTGAACACGTCCGCCACGTAGCCCTGGGCCTTGTGGAGGTGGAGCCCCGCAGGGTCGCGGGAGCAGATCCCCGCCGCCTCCTGGCCCCGGTGCTGGAGGGCGTACAACCCCAGGTAGGTCTGGCGGGCCGCTTCGGCCTGGGGCGCGATTCCGAACACCCCGCACTCGTCCCTGAACGGCATGCGTCCTCCCGGCCTCCAGGATACGCCTTCAGCGCACCGCCTCGGGCGCGCCTGCGGCGCCCTGGACGGGGCTTTGAGCCCAGAGGGCCAGGGTGCTCAGCAGGGCCGTGCCCTCCTCGGCCGGCGCCAGGGTGCGCGTGCCGCTCAGGCCTTCGAGGTGCAGATCCATCCGGGCCACCTCCCCCTGGGGGAAGCGGACGCTGAGATCGCAGACGGCCAGCAGGTTTGGGGCCACCTCCACGAACGCGCAGGAGACATCCAGGTTCCGGGGGGTGTGCAGACTCCACACCGGCAGGCTCCGGGCTCCGAACCTCAGCAGGATGGGCTCGCGGCGGGTCTGGGGCGCGGGGCCGGACAGATAGAGCAGGCGTTCCGCCCGCGCCAGCAGCAGGGCCTGGGCGTAGGGGGTGCCCTGGTCCCGCTCGGCCTCCAGGCGCCAGGTGGCCATGCGGGGCTTCCAGGGGCGGTGGCGGCTCACCGAGCCCGGAGCCGAATGGAGGTCGAAGCGCGTTTCCAGGGGCGCCGCGCTGCCGCGCATCCAGACCTGGAAGCGGTAGCGGAGACCGTCCTTCGCGGTGGCAGAAAGGCCCGTGGCCAGGAGGAGGACGAGGACAGCGGATCGCATCAAGGAACACCTTCCCCTTCGAGCATGCCATCCCGTGCGATCCTGGGCCATGCCGCTCTGCTTCGACCTGGACGGAACCCTCGGCCACTTCAGTGCCGGATTCGTGCTGCTGCGGGAGGCCCTGGGCGAACTCTGGGGGGGCGCGCCCACGGCGGAGGAACTGGGGCGATGCGCGGGCTCCACGGACTGGGAGATCGTGGACGAGCTGCACCGGATGCGCTTCGGGGCCGGACTGACAGAACCGGGCTACGCC
>JAKAMQ010000005.1 GCA_021812805.1 Acidobacteriota bacterium | reverse complement strand
CGGCCGCCCTCGCCGAAGCCGGCATTGACGAGAACACGCCGGATCCGCCGGGGGGCCGCATCCTGAGGGACGCCACGGGACGCCCCACCGGCATCCTCCTGGATGCCGCCATGGAACTTGTGCAGAAGCGTCTGCCCGCGCCCACCCCCACCGAGGTGGATCATCAGCTCCTCGCCGGTCTGACCGCCCTTCGCAATGACGGCTTCACCGCGGTGGCGGACATGGGCATCCATGCGGGAACCCTGGCCGCCTACCGACGCCTGGCGGAAGCCGGCGCGCTCCCCATCCGGGTCTTCGCCTACCTGGATCGGGATTCCGCCCTCATGGTCCAGGAACTCCGCCACCCCCGGGAGCGAGGCACCTCCTTTTTTCAGGTGCAGGGCGTGAAGTTCTACCTGGATGGCGCCCTCGGCAGCCGGGGCGCGCGCCTGCTCGCCCCCTATGCCGATGATCCCTCCACCCGGGGCCTCTGGGTGACCGATCCCGCCGTGGTGCAGGCCGATGCCATGGTCACCCTGCGCGCAGGCTATCAGCCCGCCATCCACGCCATCGGCGACGCCGCCAACCGGAAGGCCCTCGATCTCCTCGCCGCCGCGGAGCGCAAGGCGGGCCGGCCGCGGGACTTGCCGCCCCGCATCGAGCATGCCCAGATCGTGGCCCCCGTGGATGCCGCCCGGTTCGGCAAGCTGGGCATCGTCGCCAGCGTGCAGCCCATCCACTGCGTGGACGACCACGCCTGGACACCCGCCCGGCTGGGGCCGAAGCGCCTGAAGGAGGCCTTCCCCTGGCGGACGCTGAAGAACGGTGGCGCCCTCCTGGCCTTCGGCAGCGATGCCCCCGTGGCGGACCCCAACCCCTTCCTGGGGATCGCCGCCGCCGAGACCCGGCAGGATGCCGCAGGCGATCCTCCCGGAGGGTTCCTCCCCGCCCAGAGGCTTTCGCGCAGCGAGGCCATCCGGGCCTACACCTCGGGGAATGCCCGTGCCCTGGGGCGCGGCACGGTCCTGGGTACGATCCGGAAGGGCGCCGTGGCGGACCTGCTCTGGGTGCAGGCGCCGATCCTCCGTCTGAGCGAAAAGCAACTTCGCGCCCTCCGCCCCGGCCGCCTCTGGGTGAACGGCGTTGAAGTCGCCCTGGACCATCCCTGAGGCCCCCATGCGCCTGTTCCTGCTCGGCCTCGCCCTGCCCCTGCTCGCCCAGGCCCCGCGCTTCACGGTCCGCGACGCCATCCAGGCCGAGTGGAAGCGCCAGCCACCGGCCTTCGATGACGCTCAGAAAGCCGCGCTCCCCCCAGCGGACCGCGCCCGCCTCGAGCTCACCCTGGCCCGCATCGGCGCCCCCGGGGCTCCGGCCCTGCTGCCGCCCGAACTCGACCATCCCACGCCCGAAGCCTGGGAGGCCAAGGCGCAGGTGGCCCGCACACCCCGGGAACGCTTCGATGCCCTCTTCTTCCTCAACCGCTTCAAGCGCCCCGATGCCCTGAAGGCGCTCGACGGGCTCACCTCGAAGGATGCCGCCTCCTGGCCCGCCGACCTGCACCTGGAGGCCCAGATCGCCACGGCCCGGATCAACGGCGGCACCGTCCCACCCGCCCTGCAGGCCTTCCTCGACGCCCTCCAGAAGGACGGCAAGGTGGATCCCGTCCGCGCCCAGGCCGCCCGCCTGCGGCTGGTCCTGGCGGGAAAGGAGAAGGCGCTGCTGCCGGCCATCCCCGCCACGCCGGACAGCGTGCTGGCGATGATGGATGCCCTGGCTTCCCGCCCTGCGTCCGAGCGGGATCCAGTGGTCAAGCGGCTGGCTCTGTCTGATCCGCCTCCTTTGGTGCTGGTCGGCCTCCAGCAGCCCATTCCGGACCAGAGCCATGCCATCGAACTCTGCTTCACGGCCCGCCTGGCCGCCCTCATCCCGGGCGGCCAGGCACCTCGGGAATCGGAACACACCATCGAACTGCCCCTTCTGCTGGCAGCCACCGGCCGCCCCCCCTTCCTGGCCGCTGCCCTCGACGGGCTGACCCACGCTTCCCAGAGCGACCTCGCCTTTTTCTTCCAGCAGATGCCCCCCAGCCGTTTCCCCCTCGTTCTCCAGGGCGGTCTGCTGGCTCCGCTCACGCTCACGCATGCGGCCCAGGCGGCTGCCCTCAGGACCAGGCTTCTCGATAGCCCCAATCCCATCGCCCGCGCCGCTGCCATCGCGGATCTGCCTGCGGCGCCCGCGGATCTGGACGCGCTCACGCGCCGCTGCTGGGGGGACGCGGATTTCGACGCCCAGCAGGCCCTCATCCAGAGCTACGCGCGCTGGAAGCTGCCGGTGGAAACCCAGAAGACCCAGCTCCGGCGCTGGCTCACGCATCCCGACTGGGCCTGCCGCTACGAGGCCTACCAGGCCTTGAAGAAGCTGGATCCGGCGACGCCCTGGCCCCCCGCACCGGAGCCCACGCCCACGGACCGGGCCATCCTGGCCGAAGCCGTCCACCTCGCGGAGCGCGGGAAGCCCGTGCGCCTCCGCATCACCTTCAGCGGAAACCGCAGGGTCACGCTCAGGCTCGATCCCACGGTGGCGCCCATGAACGTTGCCAACCTCGTGCTCCTGGCCCGGAAGCACTTTTTCGATGGCCACCTCGTGCCCCGTGTGGTGCCGGATTTCGTGGTGCAGATGGGGAGCCCCTGCGACACCATGGACGGCGGCCCTGGCTACACGGTGCGCTGTGAGGACAGCACGCACTGGTACGGCCCGGGCAGCGTGGGCATGGCCCTGGCCGGCAAGGACACCGGCGGCAGCCAGTTCTTCATCACCACCAACGCCACCCCGCACCTCACTGGCCGCTACACCTGGATGGGCCGAGTCGAGAACCCCGGCCACGATCTGAAGGTGCTCGACGGCCTCGAACTGGGGGCGACCATCGAGCGGGTGGCCATCCTTCCCTGAGAAATGGCCTGGGTATGATGAGACGCTGGGGCCTCCGGTGCGCCTGGGTGCTTCTGCCGCGCATGACCCGCCCATAGGATGTCCGCATGAACCGATTCCTGGTGTCCCTCCCCCTCCTCGCGAGCTTCGCCTGCGGGGCTCAGAAAGGCCCTGTGCCCACCCCCACCACCCCCTTCCAGCCCACGCTGGTGCTTCGTCCCGTCGCCGTGGCCGTGGCTCCTGGCACCACTCAGGCCTTCCAGGCGGAAATCAACTATCCCGATGGCGTTCGCCCCCTCCGGCAGCCCATCACCTGGGATGTGATCGAACCCGGCGGCGGCACCATCACACCCGCGGGCGTGTACACCGCGCCACACCAGGCTGGCACTTTCCATGTCGAGGCCCGGCGGGAGGACTTCCCGGCTGTGAGGGTCGCGGCGGTCGTCATCGTCCAGTGACGGACCTCTACCGCCTCGCCCGGCCCGTGCTGTTCCGGCTGGATCCGGAGACGGCCCACAACCTGGCCTTCTGGCTGGGCGCCCGTGCCTGCGCATGGCCGGTCCTGCGGGCCCCCGAGCGATCCACAGCCCTCCAGCGGCGGGTGTTCGGCCTGGACTTCCCGTCACCCCTGGGCCTGGCCGCAGGGCTCGACAAGGGCGCCACGCTGCTGCCTCTCTGGAAGGCCCTCGGCTTCGGCCATGTGGAGATCGGTACCGTCACACCTCGGCCACAACCCGGCAATCCCAAGCCGCGCCTGTTCCGCTTCCCCGAGGCGGGCCTGATCCTCAACCGGATGGGCTTCAACAGCGAAGGGGCCGACGTCGTGGCGGCCCGCCTGCGGCACCGGCCCGCAGGTCTCCTCGTTGGCGGCAACCTCGGCAAGAACAAGGAGACGCCCGAGGCCCGGGCCCTCGACGACTACCGCGACGCCTACCGCCTCATCGCGCCGGAGGTGGACTACATCGCCCTGAATGTGAGCAGCCCCAACACCCCCGGCCTGCGCAACCTCCAGGCCCCAGAGGCCCTGAAGCCGCTGCTGGCGGGCATGCTCGACCTGCGCAAAGCGATGGGCCTCGAACACCAGCCCATCCTCCTGAAGCTGGCGCCGGACCTGGCTCCGGAGGACCTTGAGGCCATCGTCGAGGTGGCCGTGGCCTCGGGGATCTCGGGCCTCATCGCCACCAACACGACCCTCGATCGCGGGGTGGTGCCGGAGGCCCTCCGGGAGCGGGTGACGGCCAAGGGTGCCGGAGGGCTCAGTGGCATTCCGCTGAAAGCCAAGGCCCGGGAGGTACGCCAGCGGATCCTCGCGGCCCTGCGCGGCCGCCTGCCCCTGGTGGCGTGCGGCGGCCTGGGCGGCGCCGAGGATGTGCGCGGGGCCCTGGACGATGGCGCCGCCCTCGCCCAGATCTACAGCGCCCTCATTTTCGAAGGCCCCGGGCTTGTGGGCCGGATTCACCGGGGGCTGGTGGAGCCGGCCTAAAGTGAAGGAGGACCGCCTGCTCGCCTTCGGTTCCCGACGTCACCCCCTCGTGCGCCCCTCACGCGGTGTCCCGGCCAAGCCGGGACACCGCGTCTGGATCAAGGTTTCCCGGGGGCTTCGGCTCCGGGGACGCGATGGCCGCGCAGCAGGCCGGCCACATAGAGCACGAAGCCCACCAGGATGAAGCTGTCCGCCACGTTGAAGGTCCAGTAGTGCCAGGAGCCGAAGACGAAATCCAGGAAGTCCACCACGTAGCCCCGGATCCAGCGGTCCGCGCCGTTCCCCAGGGCCCCGCCCAGGATCATGCCCAGGGCCACGCGGTCGAAGGTACGGGTGTCCCGGCTCAGGAAGATCCAGCCGAAATAGCCCAGGGCCAGCAGCCCCGCCACGAAGAACAGGGGCCCCCGGATATGGTCCGGCAGCCCGCTGAGGCTCCCGAAAATGGCCCCGCGGTTGAACGCCAGGCTCAGGTTGAAGAAACCGTGGATCACGGGATAGGACTCGCCCACACGCAGAAAGGAGAGGACCCAGGCCTTCGAGGCCAGATCCGCCGTGAGCACACCCAGGGGCAGGAGCAACCAGAACAGGCGGCGCATCAGGCCTCCACCACGGCGGCGCAGCGCGCGCAGAGGGCCGCATCGTCGCCCTTCCCGTGGCCGCCCTTGTGGTTCCAGCAGCGGGGGCACTTAAGTCCTGTATGGGCACCCGCGATCACACCCGGAGGGAAGTTCACGCTTGGGTCCACGATTCGAGTGAGACCCGAGATGACAAGAAGTTCATCAAGAGGTTCTCCGACACCGTCCAGCAAGTCCCAATCCGCCTGGTTCTTCAGGGTGATCTGTGCCTCAGCATCCAGGCTGGTGCCCACGGCCTTCGCGACCCTCAAGGGCTCCATCGCCGCCTGTACGGCCTCGCGAACTTCCCAGAGCTTTTCCCACTTCGCTTCAACAGCGGCCGCCTTGGTGTCCGGGAACACCTGCTCATGCACGCTCCCCGCGACGCCGGGGATGGCCTCCCAGGCCTCGTCGGCGGTGAAGCTCATGACGGGGGCCAGCAGCTGGCAGAGACCCATGGCCAGCTCGCGGCAGGTGTGGCGGCAACTGCGGCGGCGGGGGGAACCCAGGGCATCGCAGTAGAGCCGGTCCTTGACGATCTCGAAGTAGCGGCCCGAGAGCTCCAGCTGGCAGAAGCCGTGCAGAGCCTGGGTCGCGTCGTGGAAGCGGAACTCGGTGTAGGCCTCCCGCACCTCACCGGCCAGGCGGCCGAAGGCGGCCAGCACCCAGCGGTCCAAGGGGGCGAGCTCTGGCTCCGGCACGGTGTCCTTGGCCGGATCGAACCCGTCCAGGGCGCCCAGAAGGAAGCGCAGGGTGTTGCGGATCTTCCGGTAGGCGTCCGCATTGCGATCGAGGATCTCCTTGGAGATGCGCATGTCCTCGCTGTAGTCGCAGCTGGCGGTCCACCAGCGCAGGATGTCGGCGCCCAGGGTCTTGAGGATCTCCTCGGGGGTGATGACATTCCCGAGGCTTTTGGACATTTTCTGTCCCTTGCCATCCAGCACGAAGCCGTGGGTGACAACCTGGGTATAGGGCTTCTCGCCGCTGGCGGCCAGGTTGAAGAGCAGGGAGCTGTGGAACCAGCCCCGGTGCTGGTCCGATCCCTCCAGGTAGATGAATGTCCCGTAGTCCTCCGGCTTCAGCTCCGGATGGGAGGCGCAGACCACCGTGGCGCTCACGCCGGAATCAATCCAGACGTCCAGGATGTCCGTCTCCTTCTGGAAGGCAGTGGAGCCGCAAGCGCAGCGGGCCCCGGCAGGAACCAGGTCGGCCACGGGCAGATCGGACCAGGCCTCGATGCCCCCCTGCTCGATGGCCGCGGCGGCCTTTTCGAAGATGGAGGGATGCACCAGCGGTTCGCCGCAAGCCTCGCAGCGGAGCACGGTGATGGGAGTGCCCCAGGCGCGCTGGCGGCTGATGCACCAGTCGGGTCGTCCCTCGATCATGGCGTAGATGCGGTTTTCGCCCTGGGCCGGCACCCACTGGGTGGCTTCGACGCCCTCCAGGCCTAGTTCGCGGAGACTGCGCCCCTTGCCATTCAGCTCCGAATCCATGGTGATGAACCACTGCTCGGTGGCCCTGAAGAGGATGGGGGTCTTGGTGCGCCAGCAGTGGGGATAGCTGTGGGTGAGGCTCTCCTCGTGCAGGAGGCTGCCATCCCGCCGCAGGCGCTCCACCACCAGAGGATTGGCCTCGAAGATGTTCTTCCCCTCCAGCTCGGGATCCTGGACCGCGGGCAAGAAGCGGCCATCGGGCCCCACGAGCTGGAGCAGGCCGAGATGATGGGCCAGGTTGAAGTCATCCACACCATGATCCGGTGCGGTGTGCACCAGACCGGTGCCGGTGTCGGCGGTGACGTGGTCGCCCAGCAGCACGGGGCTTCGGCGGTCGAGCCAGGGGTGCCGCGCCACGAGGGTCTGGAACTCCTTCCCCTTGCGGATCTCCACCGTGTGCAGGTCGTGGCCCAGTTTCTTCGCGAAGTCCTCACGGAGGGTCACGGCCACGAGGTAGTGCTGGCCGCCATCCCGCACGACGGCGTACTCCAGGTCGGGGTGCATGGCCACGGCGAGGTTGCTGGGCAGGGTCCACGGCGTGGTGGTCCAGATGGGAAGGAACAGCGGCGTGGGCAGTTCCAGGCGCTTCGCCTCCGCATCGGGCACGGGGAAAGCCACGGTGATGGCGGGGCTGGTCCGGTCGGCGTATTCCACCTCGGCTTCGGCCAGGGCCGTGCGGGCACCGTAGCTCCAGTGGACGACCTTCAGCTTGCGGGTGACGACGCCGCGCTCGAACAGCCGCGCCAGCTGGCGCACCACCTCGGCCTCGTAGCGGGGCTCCATGGTGAGGTAGGGTGTCTCCCAGGCGCCCAGCACACCGAGGCGCTGGAAGGCCGTGCGCTGGGTGTCAATCCACTTCTGGGCGTAGGCCCGGCACTTCTGCAGGAAGTCGGCCCGGCTCAGCTCGCGCCGCTTGGGGCCCAGATCCTTCTCGACGGCGTGCTCGATGGGCAGTCCATGGCAGTCCCAGCCGGGCACGTAGGGCGAGGCGAAGCCCTCCATGGAGCGGGACTTCACCACGATGTCCTTGAGGATCTTGTTGAGGGCGTGCCCCATGTGGATGGCGCCGTTGGCGTAGGGCGGGCCATCGTGCAGGATCGCCCTCCCCTTGCCATCCTTCGCCCGGCGGGCCTGGATGCGCTCGTAGAGATGGTCGGCCTTCCAGCGCTCGAGCCGCTTCGGCTCGCGCTGCGGGAGGTCCGCCTTCATGGGGAAATCCGTCTTCGGCAGGAAGACGGGGTATTTCTTAGCCTGGGCCTGGTCGCTCATCGGCGCCCTCGTGCGTCGGAGGAGCGCACCCGAGCGCCCCTGAGGTTGAAGGATCAGTTCAGCATGGAGAAGCCCGCCCCACAAGCGGAAGGGCCCGCGGACGGGCCCCCCGACAGGCGTACGATCCGGGTTCCTCAGGTCAACTGGCTGGTGCAGTACTTGCAGCGGGTGGCCTTGAGGGGCACCTGTTCCAGGCAGGCCGGGCACTCCTTGGTGGTGGGCACGGCGGGCGCCTCCTTCTTCTGCATGAACCGCCCCAGGAACTTCACCAGCACCAGGAAGACCACGAGGGCGATGATGAGGAAATTCAGCGTGGCGCCCAGCACAGCCCCGATCCGGAACTTCCCCAGCACCCACTGCTCCCACTGCATGTTCGCGGGAAGGACGTAGCTCACCAGCGGCATGACCATGCCATCCACGAAAGCGGACACGATCTTGCTGAAGGCCGCGCCCACCACCACGGCCACGGCCAGATCCACCACGTTGCCCTTCATGATGAAGGCCTTGAATTCGTCTTTCAGGGACACCGGATCCTCCTGGAAAAGAGGCAGGAGGCCCGGAAGCCTCCCGCCCATGCATGAACCCTCAGACTACTTGGCGGGGCCGCCCTTCTTCTTGGCAGGCGCCGCTGTTTCCACCACGTCGGTCACGGTCTTGCGGACCTCCGCCTGGGCATCCTTCACCTTCACGTCAATCTCGACGCGACGGTTCTTGGCCTGGCCTTCCCGGGTGGCATTGTCGGCCACGGGGTTGTCAGGCCCTGCGCCGGCTGTGGTCACGCGGTCCTTCGGGATACCGGAATCCTCGAGCACCTTGGCCACCGCGTCGGCCCGGCGCTTGCTAAGAGCCTTGTTGAAGGCCTTGCTCCCCACCGAGGAGGTATAGCCGGTGACCACCAGACTGTAGTCGCCGTGATAGGCCTTCAGGCTGTCCGCCACCTTCTGGATGGCGGCGGTGCCGGCGGCATCCACGTTGGCTTTGCCATTGGCGAAATGCAGGAGCGCTTCGTCCAGCACAATCTTGGCGGGTGGAGGCGGTGCAGGCTGGGCTTCTTCCTGCGGCGGCGCGGGCGGCGGCGGGGGAGGAGGAGGCGGCGGCGGCGGCGGAGGAGGCGCCACAGGCTCCGGCTTCGGCTCGGGCGCCGGGGCTGGGGCCGGCTCGGGCGCAGGCGCGGCCTTGGGTCCACCTCCCCACGTGTAGCCCAGGCCCAACGTGGCCAGGTACTCCGTGCGGGACGTGGGCAGCTCCACGCGCACGGCCTTGGCATTCAGGTCGAGCATGACGTGGTCGGCCAGCCAGCCCATCACGCCGATGCCCCCGTGGTAATTGAGGCGGGTGGTGCGATCCCCGCTGGGGGAATAGGTAGAGCCCACCATCGTGCCGCCGATACCTGCGGCGAGGTAGGGATACCAGTTCTCGGCGCCAGGACGGAGATTGAACAGGCCGGACAGGAGGAGATGGGCTTCCTTGCCCGTGGGCGCGCCCGGAACGTCAGCTTTCAGGTCACTCCGCAGGGCGCGCAGGTCCAGCCCCCAGCGGTCCGTGATCCAGTAGCCGCCGCCCAACCCATAGTGCATTTCGTCCTTGAGGTGGGATCCACTCTCAAACGTGGTCTGGCCGAGATGGGCAGCCACCCAGCCCCGGTCTTGCTGTGCCTGCAGGGTCACCGTCGCCCCGGCGAGCAATAGCAGGAAGATTCGTTTCATAGATCCTCCGCATTGGTTCCATGAGAATCATGGATTCCAGGCCGAGGATAGCGCTTAATACCCACGATGCAATAGAAAGAGGACCTATAGGAAATGATTCACGCTCGTTCTTAATCTGCTTGCGTATCCGCTTCGCGGATACGCGGACACCCCGCTAGCTTGCCTCGGTCGCCGTCAGTTCCACCATCGGCGAAGCGGTCTCGACCGTGCTCCCCTCCTGGACGTACAGCTTCAATACGGTCCCCGCGGAGGGGCTCTTGTACTCGTTCTGCATTTTCATGGCTTCGAGGATGAGGAGGGTCTGGCCTTCCTGGACAGCCTCACCGGCGGCCACAAGCAGCTTGACCACCTTGCCCGGCATGGGGGAGGTCAGCGTGCCACCTGCCCCGGCGCCCACCCCGCCACCGGCCAGGAGGGCCCGCCGGGGATCCGCCAGGGAGAACTCATAGATGCCGCCGGAAACCAGGGCCCGGAAGGCGTGGCTGTCGAGATCCGGTGACTTGCCGGGATCCAGCAGCACCTCCACAGAACGCCCCTCCATGAGGATGGAATAGCAGCCGGGCTCCACTTCGCGGATATCAATGGGATGGGGCTTGCCCTCCCAGACGAGGGTCAGCGCCCCATCCTGGTGGAGGAGTTCCACCTCGTGCGAGTCCTTGCCGAGCGTCAGGGTTCGTTTCATTCAGCGCCTCGCTTCTGTTGCGTGCTCATCGGGCTCTACCTACAACCGGTTGAACCGGCCCCAGTGCTTCCAGGCATCGGGCTTCCCGTCGCCGGAGCCAGCGGGCTGGGCGGCCCGCCGTTCCTCGGTCTCCAGCTCGTGGAGGAGGGCCGCCGCCACGGCGAAGCGCAGGTCGGGCCCCGGCCCCTTCTTCTTCCAGAAGGGTTTGTCGAGCATGCCGGTGTGCAGATCGCCCTTGCGGAAGGGCTCGTGCGCCATGAGCACCTCGTGGAAGGCGATGTTGTGCCGGATTCCGCCGATGCGGTACTCGCCCAGGGCCGCCCGCATGCGGTCAATGGCCTCCAACCGCGTGGGGCCCCAGGTGCTCAGCTTGCTGATCATGGGGTCGTAGAACATGGGCACCTCGGCGCCCTCGTAGACGCCGCTGTCGTCGCGCACATTGCGGCCACTGGGGGCCTTCAGGAAGGTGATCCGGCCCGGACTCGGCATGAAGTTCTTGTCCGGATCCTCAGCATAGACGCGGCACTCGATGGCCCAGCCATGCAGGGGGATCTGCTCCTGGCTGAGCGGTAGCTTCTCGCCGCGGGCCACCAAAATCTGCCACTTCACGAGGTCGAGGCCCGTGATCCACTCGGTGACGGGATGCTCCACCTGGAGGCGGGTGTTCATCTCCAGGAAGTAGAAGTTGCGGTCGGCATCCGCCAGGAACTCGATGGTCCCGGCACCCCGGTAGTTCACGGCCCGGGCCACCTTCAGCGCCGCCTCGCCCATGGCCTTCCGCATCTCGGGCGTCACGTGGGGACTGGGTGCCTCCTCGATGACCTTCTGGTGCCGGCGCTGGACGGAACACTCCCGTTCGTGCAGGTAGACGTGGTTGCCGTGGGCGTCGGAGAAGATCTGGATCTCGATGTGGCGCGGCTGGATGATGGCCTTCTCGACATACACGCTGTCGTCGCCAAAGGAGGATAGGGCCTCGCCCCGGGCCCGGGCCAGGGAGGAGGCGAACTCCTCGGGCTTCGTGACCAGGCGCATCCCCTTCCCGCCGCCGCCCATGGCCGCCTTGAGCATCACAGGGAAGCCGATCTTGGTGGAGGCCACCAGCAGATCCTCGTCGCTCATGGTTTCCTGGACCCCCGGCACCACGGGGCAACCGGCGGCAATGGCCACCTCGCGGGCCGCGGTCTTGGAGCCCATGCTCACGATGGATTCGGGCCGGGGGCCGATGAAAGTCACCCCCGCCGCCTCGAAGGCCCGGGCGGCTTCGGCATTCTCGGAGAGGAAACCGTAGCCGGGATGCACGGCATCCGCGCCGCTGCGCCGGCAGACCTCGAGCAGCTTCTCCACCACCAGGTAGCTCTCCCGGGCCGGGGCGGGGCCGATGCAGTAGGCCTCGTCCGCCATGCGCACGTGGAGAGCGGCGCGGTCCGCCTCGGAGAACACCGCGACCGTCTTGATGCCCATCTCCCGGCAGGTCCGAATGACTCGGCACGCGATCTCGCCCCGGTTCGCGATCAGTACTTTGGTCACGGCCATATCACCATCCTTTGTCCAGATCATCCTGGGCCAGCATCCCGGTCACGCCAAGGACGCGATGCCGGTCCCCGATCGCTGCGCTCCCGCTCCCCGCTGCGCGGGCTCGCGGAGGGGCCCTCGCATCTCCCGGCAGGTCCGAATGACTCGGCACGCAATCTCGCCCCGGTTCGCGATCAGTACTTTGGTGACAGTCATGGAGGGTTCCTCGGGAGATCGGGCATGATGGGGGCGATGCGTGCCTCCAGCCTAGCAAAGCCACTGCTCCTCTTCACCCTCGGCCTCTTGACAGTCCACTGCGGACGGAAGGGGGATCCCATCCCCCGCCCCCGGGCCGCCGCGCGGCCACCGGGGGTCCGCCTCGACGGACTGCGGCGCTTGGCCGTCACCCTGCCCACCCGGGATATCCGGGACGATGTCCTGGCCGGCGTGGACCAGATTCGCGTGCTGTACCTCCCCCTGGGCCTCACCCGGCCCACACCCGAGGAGGTCTTCAGCCGAGGCCAGGTGGTCCTTGACCGGCGGCGGCCGGACCTGCCCGCTCCCGGTGGGACCGTGGTCCTGGACCTCAGCGCCCTGCGCCGCCCCGCCGGCTGGATCGCCGTCGTGGCGGTGCGCGTGGGCGAGGTTCCGGGCCAGCCCAGCGCCGTCCTGCCTTGGCTGGATCCGGCCCTCTGACCCGGACCTTCCGGCGCACTGCTCATGCGGTCATCCAGCCGGCCGATAGTCCTTCAGATAGGCCAGGAGTCCTGTCCCTTTCTGAATCGCAGCGGCGCCAGCTCCTGGACCGGGGCGCCCGGTGACGGGCGCTCACCCGGCCTAGGCGGCCCGGAAGGTGGTGGAGGATGGGATTTCCACCGCACGCAGCGAAGGCGCCTGGCGTGGGGGAAACCCCGTCCCTCGACCGTGAGTGAGGGCCGCGGGATCCCCACGTCCCAGGTCATCGTGGCCCACCGCGATCCCTCGGGACAGCTGTACTGCCCCACCATCGCCCAGGACCTCTCCGAAGCGGAGCGACGGGAACACAGGCTGCTGGCGTTGGTGAAACGCCTCGAGGATCTGCGCTACACCGTGGATGAATCCACCCTTTTCGCGATCTCGGATGTGCGGGGTGTCATCCCCGAGGTGAACCAGCGGTTCTGCCAGACATCGGGCTACAGGCGGGAAGAGTTGCCGGGCCTTGCGGGGCGAACCCTTCAATCTCGCCAAGGACGGAGCCGGCTCTCCCCCTCGTTCCGTTCAGCCGAGCGCCAGACGTTCCAGCGCCCCACCGAAGTCGCCCGGTTCCGCGCCGAGGCGCAGCCGCAGCAGGAATTCGGTGTTCCCCTCGCCACCTTTGATGGGGCTCACGGCCAGATCCAGAGGCTTCAGCGGCGTGCCGGCAAAGAAGGCCCAGACCTCCGCCAGCACCCGCCGGTGGACGGCGGCGTCGCGGACGATGCCCCCGGCGCCGACATCCTCCCGCCCCGCTTCGAACTGGGGTTTCACCAGCAGCACCGCCTGGGCGCCCTCAGCGAGGCTCGCCAGCACTGGGGGAATGGCGAGGCGCAGGGAGATGAAGCTGAGGTCCGCCACCAGCAGGCCGCAGCGTTCGGGGATGCGGGCGGGATCCCAGGTGCGGAGATTCACCTGCTCCATGGAGATGACGCGGGGATCCGAGCGCAGCTTCCAGTGGAGCTGGTTGGTGCCCACATCCACGGCATAGACCCGCGCCGCGCCCCGCTGGAGCAGGCAGTCCGTGAAACCGCCCGTGCTGGCGCCGGCATCGAAGCAGACGAGCCCTTCCGGCTGGATGCCCCAACGGTCCAGCGCCCCCACCAGTTTCAGACCGCCGCGGCTGACAAAGGGCGGCGCGCCGCCCCGCAGGCGGAGATCCGCGCCCTCGTCCACGGCAGTTCCGGCCTTGGTGACCGGGTGCCCCTCCACCAGCGCATCCCCCGCCAGGATGCGGGCCTGGGCCTGGGCCCGGCTTTCGCAGAGTCCGCGTTGCACCAGCAGCAGGTCCAGGCGGAGCCTAGCCACGGGACGCCCGCCGCTGCCGGGCCAGTTCCCGCCGGTAGGCGTTGATGTTCCGATCGTGCTGTTTCAGCGTCGGCGCGAAGGCATGGCCGCCCAGCCCGGTCGCGACGAAGTAGAGATCCCGCCCCACCTCGGGCGCCTTCGCCGCCGCAATCGCCGCGGGGCTTGGGATGGCGATGGGCGTGGGTGGCAGCCCGGCCACGGTATAGGTGTTGAATGGACTGGGACGGCGGATGTCCTCCGGCGTGGGAGCCGTGAAGCGCAGGTCACCGGAGACCCAGCGGGCGTAGAGGCTGGTGGGATCGCACTGGAGGCGCATGCCCAGGCGCAGGCGCTTGAGATAGACCCCGGCCACCCGCGGCTGCTCCTCCGGAAGATGGGATTCCTTCTCCACGAGGCTGGCCAGGATGAGGGTCTGGTAAGGCGGCAGGGGGCCCCCCTCCAGCCTGGGCCGCACCTGGTTCCGGAAGGCCTCCACCAGGAGAAGGAAGATCTCTTCCGGTTCCATGGCGTGATTCAGCCGGTAGGTGGCCGGGGCGACCAGGCCTTCCAGATCCTTGGCCTCCGGGAAGCCGGCGATGCGGGCGAGCCGGGGACTGCGCCAGAGCTGCCAGAAGACCTCCTCCGGAATGAAGCTCCGGAGACGCTTTTCCAGGCCCCAGGCGGTAAGGCCATCGGGCACCACCACCGGCGTGTAATGGATCTCCCCCCGCCGCAGCTTGCCCGCCACCTCGGCCAGGCTGGCACGGGGGCTGATGGTGTATTCGCCGCGGATGAGCCGGAGGTTCCGGGCGCGGGCCCACAGTTTGAAAAGGGCAGCCGAACGGATCACCCCATCGCGCGCCATCTGGTCCGCCACCTGATCGAGGCTCATCCCCTTGAGGACCAGCACGGTGGCCGGGTGCTGGAGGGGGCCCTGCCCCTTCCAGGCCCACCAGCCCCCGAGCAGGGGCAGAAGGGCCAGGAGGGCCGTGGCCACCAGGAGCCGGGGAGAGACGTGGGACCGCGCCATCCCTCCAGCATGCCGTGTTAGCGTGGTTCGATCCACCCGAGGAACCATGGACGCACCCGGCTACCGACGCCACCTGGGTCTCTTCTCCAGCACCATGCTCATCGCCGGCTCCATGATCGGATCAGGCGTATTCATCGTCGCGGCCGACATGGTGCGCACGGGACGCTCCGGGGGCTTCCTCCTGGCAGCCTGGGGACTCACGGCGCTCCTCACCCTCTTCGCGGCCCTCAGCTACGGCGAACTGGCGGGCCTGTTCCCCAGGGCCGGCGGCCAGTACACCTACCTCCGCGAGATCTACGGGCCCGGGACGGGCTTCCTGTACGGCTGGACCTTTTTCGTGGTCATCGAGTGCGGCACCATCGCCGCTGTGGCCGTGGGCTTCGGCAAGTACCTCGGTAGTTTCTTTCCCGCCGTCAATGATTCGGTGTGGATCGGCCCCCATCTGGACCTGCCCGTGCTCCACCTCAGTCATGCCATCGCCGTGGGGCCCTACCACCTGGGGCTCACGCCAGCCCGGCTCTCCGCCATTGCGGTGGTGACCCTCCTGAGCGTGGTGAACCGCTATGGCGTGAGGCTGGGCGCCCGCATCCAGGATCTTTTCACCGTGGCGAAGATCGGCGGACTGGCCGCGCTGGTCATCCTCGGCCTCTGGCTCCACCCCGCCAGTGCCCCCGCGGCGGCACCCTACGCGCCCCCGGGGCACGATCCCGCCCTGCCTTTCCTGACAGCCCTCCTCGTCGTGCAGACCGGCAGCATGTTCTCCGCCGATGCCTGGAATTCCGTGACCTTCATCGCCGGCGAAGTGAAGGCGCCGGAACGCACGATCCCGCTGTCCCTGCTCATCGGCACCACGGTGGTCTGCGGCCTCTACATCCTCGCCAACACCGCCTACCTGCGCGTGCTGGGCCCCACGGGAATCGCCAACGCCCCCCAGGACCGGGTGGGCAGCGCCGCGCTCCAGGCCATCCTGGGCTCTGGAGGAGGCCTCATCATGGCCGGGGCCATCCTCGTCTCGATGTTCGGCTGTCTCAACGGGCTGATCTTCTCCGGGGCCCGGGTGTACCAGCGCATGGCCGAGGATGGCCTGTTCTTCTCCAGCGCGGCCCAATTGAATGGTCACGGCGTTCCAGCCTTCGGGCTCGGGGTCCAGGCGCTCTGGACCTGCCTCCTGACCCTGACGGGAACGTACGGCCAGCTCCTGGATTTTGTCATGGTGTCCGCCATTCTCTTCTACATCCTCGCCGTGGCGGGCGTCTTCCTCCTGCGCTGGCGGAAGCCGGATCTGCCGCGTCCCGTGCGGGTCTGGGGCTATCCCTTCGTGCCGGCCCTCTACCTCCTGGGCGCCCTCGCTATCGTGGGTACCCTCTTCATCCACCGCCCCAGCTATTCCTGGCCCGGCCTCGCCCTGGTCGCCGCGGGCTGGCCTGTCTACCTTGCGGTGCGGCCCCGCGCCGTGCCTGCCTGAATGGAGTCCCCCATGCTGCATCTCGTCGTTCTCGGAGGCGGCCGTGTCGGCAGCGCCATGGCCCGGGATCTGGCCCCGGACTTCCAGGTGACGGTGGCGGACCGTTCCGACGAAGCCCTGGTCCGCATCGCCGCCGCGGGGATCACCGCGCGGAAGGCGGACCTCGCCACGCCTGCCGGCGTGCAGGCGGCCGTGGCGGATGCCGACCTCGTGGTGGGCGCCGTGCCTGGCTTCATGGGCTTCGCCACGGCGAAGGCCGTGCTGGAGGCCGGGAAGGCCCTGGTGGATATCTCCTTCTTCGACGAGGACTGCTTCGAGCTGGACGCGCTGGCCAAGGCCCGGAACCTCACGGCCGTGGTGGACTGTGGCATCGCGCCGGGCTGCGGCAACATCATCCTGGGTGATGCGGCGCGGCGCTGGGACCGCGTCACCCGCTTCGAGTGCCTCGTGGGCGGGTTGCCCGCGCTCCGCACCTGGCCCTATGAATACAAGGCGGGCTTCAGCCCCATTGATGTCATCGAGGAATACACCCGCCCGGCCCGATACGTGCGGGAGGGGCGCACCGTCACCCTGCCCGCCCTGTCGGAACCCGAACTCCTGGATTTCCCGGGCCTCGGCACCCTGGAATCCTTCAACACGGACGGCCTCCGCAGCCTCATCCAGTCCTTCCCCGAAGTACCCGACATGAAGGAGAAGACCCTCCGCTACCCGGGCCACATCGAGAAGATGCGGATGCTCCGCGAAAGCGGCTTCTTCCGCAAGGACCGCATCCGCGTGGGGGATGCGGAGGTGAGCCCGCTCGACCTCACCACGGCCCTGCTCTTCCCCCTGTGGTTCATGAACGAGGGCGACGAAGATTTCACCGTGATGCGCGTGACCGTGGAGGGCCTTCAGGCTGGCCGGTCCGCGCGGATCGAGCTGAATCTCCTGGACCGCTACGATCCCATCACCCGGACCACCTCCATGGCCCGGACCACCGGCTACACCGCCACCGCCGCCGTGCGCCTCGTGGCCTCCGGTGGCTTCACGCGAAAGGGCATCAGCCCGCCGGAAGCCATCGGCCGCACACCCGGGGGCTGGGACTTCATCCGGGCCGAACTGGCAAAGCGGAACGTGGTCTTCCGGGAGGCCTGATCAGACGAGGCGTCCCGGCTTGGCCGGGACACCTCGTGGGGGTGCACGAGGGGGGACATCGCGACCGAAGGCGAGCGGGCAGTCCCCCCTCGCTCACATCATCGGCTCAGCTCGCGGTGCCGCACCACCAGGGTCTTGACCTCCGTCTGCAATCGCTCAGCCAGCAGTTCCACCAGGGCCACGGACCGATGCTGGCCCCCAGTGCAGCCGATGGCCAGGGTGTGATAGGCCCGGCCCTCCTGGCGCACCAGGGGGATGGACCAGCGCAGCCAGGCTTCCGCCCGGCCCAGGAATTCCCTGAAATCGGGTGATTCGAGCAGGTACTCCTTCACCACCGCATCCTGTCCCGTGAGGGGTTTCAGGGCCTCCACGTAGAACGGATTCGGCAGGAACCGCGCGTCCAGCACCACATCGGCATCCGGAGGCACCCCTCGCTTGAATCCAAAGCTGATGAGCCGGATGGTCACATCGCGGGCGGGCAGATCCGGCAGCAGGGAAGCCAGGCGTTGGCGCAGGTCCGCCAGGCTCATCTGGCTGGTGTCGAGGATGATGGTGGCCTGGGCGCGGATGGGGGCGAGCAGTTCCCGCTCTCGCCGGATGCCCTCCTCCGCCGAGCCCAGCAGCGCCAGATGGTGCGGCCGCCGCGTCTCCGAATACCGGCGCAGCAGCACACTGTCCTCTGCCTCCACGAAGACGACCTGGACCGGGATGCTGCTGTCCTGGAGACGCTCCAGCAGCGGGGCGAAATCCCGGACGAAGTCCTCCTGGCGGCTGTCCATGCCCACCGCCATGCGTTCCCGGCCGGGACGCAGCTTGGCCTCCAGTTCGATCAGGGGCTCCAGCAACCGCGCCGGCACATTGTCGAGTGCCGTGCAGCCGCTGTCTTCCAGCGCGCCCAGCACCGAATGGCGCCCTGCCCCCGAAAGCCCCGTGACGATGATGAGTTCCATATCCAGAGAACCTACCAGGGCTGAGGCCCCGGCTCCAGCCAAACGCGAGGACCCAGGCCCTCGCGTTCGGCCGCAGAGAACGTCCGGCTAGTCCTCCAGCCCCCCGGCCGTGAACCGCATCACGCGCTGGATGCCATCGGGAGGATTGCCCTGTTCGTCGGGGCCGAGTTCGATGACCTCGCCCGGACCGTGGAAGAAGGTCTCGTCCGGAACATAGGCGGGCTGGGGTTCCACGCGGAAAAGGTAGGAGACGATCTCATCCTCGTACCCGAACCGCATCTGTTCGAAGTATTCATAGGATTCCCGCTTGTACTCGACGAGCGGATCCTTCTGGCCATAGCCGCGGAAGCTGATGGCCTCCTTGAGGTGGTCCATGACGAGCAGGTGGCGCTTCCAGGCCGCATCAATGATCTGGAGGATAGACCAGCGCTCGTAGCTGCGCATGCCCTCGCCCCCGAGGCGTTCATCCTTCTCGGTGTAGATCCGCCTCACCAGTTCGGGCAGAGCCGTCATGGCCTGGGCCTGGGGCATCTGGGCGATGGCGTCCACGTCCTCGCCGGTCATGGCGAACAGCTGCTCGACGCGCTCCCGGAAACCGCCCAGATCGCGCTCGCCCTTGTCCGAGAGGAAATCATTCGCAAGGCCCTCGGCGATCTCTCCGGCGATCTGCAGCACGTAATCCTGGGTGTTCCCCTTGAGGATCTCGGTGCGCAGCCCGTAGAAGAAGATGCGCTGCTTGTTCATCACATCGTCGTACTCGAGCAGATGCTTGCGGATCTCGAAGTTGTGGGTCTCCACCCGCTTCTGGCTGCGCTCGATGGCGCGGGTGACCATGCCGGCCTCGATGGGCTCGTCATCGTTCATGCCCATGGCGCCCATCAGGTTCTTGATCCGATCCCCGCCGAAGATGCGCATCAGGTCGTCTTCCAGCGACAGGTAGAAGCGGCTCGTGCCCGGATCGCCCTGGCGGCCGGCGCGGCCGCGCAGCTGATTGTCAATGCGCCGGCTCTCGTGCCGCTCGGTGCCGAGGATGTGCAGTCCGCCCAGCGCGACCACTTCCTCGTGCTCCGCCGCCGTCTGTTTGGCCATCGCTTCGACCAGCGCCGCGAAGGGGGGAGTCTCCTTGCCCTCCTCGTCGTAGAGCGTGATCTTGCGCTTCTTGGCTTCCAGCCGCGCGAGGCCCTCGGGGTTGCCGCCCAGGATGATGTCCGTGCCGCGGCCGGCCATGTTGGTGGCGATGGTCACGGCGCCTTTGCGCCCGGCCTGGGCGATGATCTCCGCTTCCTTCTCGTGGTGCTTGGCGTTCAGCACCACATGGGGGATCCGCGCCTTCTTCAATTCAGCGGAAAGATCCTCGCTGCTCTCGATGCTGGCGGTGCCCACCAGCATGGGCTGCCCCTTGGCGTGCAGCTCGCGGATCTCCTCGACGATGGCCTTCTTCTTCCCCGTGCGGGTGGCATAGACCGTGTCTGCATAGTCCTTGCGGACCATGGGCATGTTGGTGGGCACGATGATGACATCCAGCTTGTAGATGGAATGCAGTTCCGTGGCCTCGGTCTCCGCCGTGCCCGTCATGCCGGCGAGCTTCTCGTACATGCGGAAGAAGTTCTGGAAGGTGACGGTGGCCAGCGTCTGGTTTTCCGCGTTGACCTCCACACCCTCCTTGGCCTCGATGGCCTGATGGAGGCCGTTGGACCAGCGGCGGCCAGGCATGAGGCGCCCGGTGAACTCGTCCACGATGACCACTTCCATGCCCTTGCCGTCCTCCTTCGGACGCACCATGTAGTCCACATCCAGCTTGTAGAGGTTGTGGGCCAGCAGCGCCTGGTTCAGGCCATGCAGGGTCTCGATGGCGGTGGGCTCGTAGAGGTTGGGCACGCCCAGGAGCTGCTCCGCGTGGCGGATACCGTCGTCCGTGAGCGTCACCTGGCGATCCTTCTCGTCCACCTTGAAATCCGTCTCGACCACCAATTTCGGGATGATGGCGTCAATACGGAAGTACTTCGAGGTGTCCTCCTCGCTGCTGCCGGCGATGATGAGCGGGGTGCGGGCCTCGTCAATGAGGATGCTGTCCACTTCGTCCACGATCGCGTAGTGGAAGCCCCGCTGGGTGAAATCGGCGAGATCCCACTTCATGTTGTCGCGCAGGTAGTCGAAGCCCAGCTCGTTGTTGGTGGCGTAGGTGATATCGCAGGCGTAGGCATCGCGGCGCTGCTGATCGTCCAGGCCGTGCTGGATGACGCCCACGGACAGGCCGAGCCAGCTGTAGAGACGGCCCATCCACTCGGCGTCACGGCGGGCCAGGTAGTCGTTCACCGTCACCAGGTGGGCGCCCTTCCCCGCCAGGGCGTTCAGGTAGAGGGCCAGCGTCGCGGTCAGGGTCTTGCCCTCGCCCGTGCGCATCTCGGCCACCTTGCCCTCGTGGAGCACCATGCCGCCCACCAGCTGCACATCGAAATGGCGCATCTTGAGCACGCGCTTGCTGCCTTCGCGGGCCACGGCAAAGGCCTCGGGAAGAATGTCCTCGAGGGTGGCGCCCGCCGCCAGTTTTTCTTTGAGATAAGGCGTCTTGGCCTTCAGCGCCTCGTCGCTCAGGGCGGCGATCTCCGGCTCCAGATCGTTGATGTGCTGGACCCGGGCCCAGAGGCGCTTCAGCTCACGGTCATTCTTGGAGCCGATGAGTTTCTTCAGGAAGGTGTCCAGCATGGATGCGTCCCATCACGTAAACCGCTGATTGTAGCCTGGGGCCGGCCAGATGCCCATCACGGCCGCGTCACGATGCCCCCGGGTGGTTGCGGAGAGGGGCCTGTCCCGGCAGACTGGAGGTTTCGATCTGGAGGAACCATGGCCCTTGAGCGTACCTTTGCCATCGTCAAGCCTGACGCCGTCAAGGATGGCCACATCGGAGAAATCCTCACCACCATTGAGCAGAGCGGCCTGAAGATCGTGGGCCTCAAGCGTACCCGCCTGACCGCCGATCTCTGCAAGGGCTTCTACCATGAGCACGTGGGCAAGGGCTTTTACGCGGATCTCGAGGCCTTCATGACCGAAGGGCCCGTGGTGCTGATGGTGCTGGAAGGCGAGAACGCCATCCTGCGCTGGCGCGATCTCATGGGCGCCACGGATCCGGCCAAGGCCGCCGAAGGCACGCTCCGCAAGCGGTTCGGCGCCAACATCGGCCGTAATGCCACCCACGGCTCCGACAAGCCCGAGAGCGCAGCCTTCGAGGTGAGCTACTTCTTCAACGCCTTCGAACAGGTGTGATGCCCCTGGCGCCGATCTCCCGGTAAGCCGACCGCGAAGGGGATCTATCCCTGCCCGTCCTGTACCGTCTGCAGCGCCGATTGGCAGAGGCGGCGGACGCCGGGCAGCATATCCACGCTCTGCAGGGCCTTCTCGCTGATCCACTGGCCGCCCGTGGGTGGAGGCGGCAGCAGATCCTCGGGCGCGCGGGTGCGAAGGAGGTGGCTGAGATACAGGCGCTGCTGGCCCTCCAGCCCCTCCAGGCGCAGGAGCCAGGGCGTCGGCAGCCGGCTGGTGCGTTCGTCGAAGACGACGGGAAGCGTGGAACTGTCCACGAAGCGGAAGGGGATCCCCCAGGCCGCTTCGATCTGGGCCGTGAGCAGGGCCGTCGGGAGGAAGCCCGGCGACCAGGGCACCTGGGCCGGCATGAGCAGGCCCCGGTGGGGGCTGTGGGGCGAAGGCACCAGCAGGACGAAGGGCGTCTGCTGGCCGTGGACCAGCACCCCTTCGATGAATGTGGTGAGATGAACCCGTCCCTCGCCCACGGCTAGCGCCCCCCCGCGGTTTCCAGTTCCTGCAGGATGCGGTCGCGGGCCGCGGTGACTTCCGCCACCGCGGCCTCGGGCTTGACCTTCACCACTGCCTTGGTGCGGCGGTCCCGCAGTTCCACCACGCCCTCCTTGAGGCCCTTGGTGCCCACCATCAGGCGCAGGGGGAAGCCCAGCAGGTCCGCATCCTTGAACTTGGCTCCGGGGCTCAGGCCTTCCCGGTCATCGTGGAGCACCTCGAAGCCCGCGGCCTCCAGGTCGCGTTCCACGCGGTCCGCCACGGCGGCCACCTCGGTGTTCCCGGGATCCAGGCTCAGCAGGTGCACCTGGTAGGGTGCGATGGGCCAGGGCCAGATAATGCCGTCGGCATCGAAGTTCTGCTCGATGGCCGCAGCCACGGTGCGGGTGATGCCGATGCCGTAGCAGCCCATGACCATGGGATGCTCCTGGCCCTGGTCGTCCAGGAAGGTGCAGCCCATGCTCTTCGAGTACTTGGTGCCCAGCTTGAACACCTGGCCCACCTCGATGCCGCGGAAGGCCTGGTAACGGCCCTTCCCGCAGCGGGGGCAGGCGTCGCCCTCCTGGGCCAGGCGGAGGTCGTGGAAGCCCTTGAACTGCTTGAGGTCGCGGTCAGGCTTGAAGCCGAAGTGGTGGTAGTCGGTCCGGTTCGCGCCGCAGGTGAGGTTGAAGGCACCTTCGAGGCTGCGGTCCACGTAGATGGGCACATCCAGCTCGACCGGCCCGAGGAACCCCGACTTGGCGCCGGACAGGGCCTCGGCCTCTTCCAGAGGCACCAGGTCCAGGGCATCGGCGCCCAGCAGGTTGCGGAGCTTGACGGTGTTCGGTTCATGGTCGGCCCGGAGTACCAACCCGAGATCCCAGGCCGTCTCCCCCTTCACTTACCGGTACAGATAGAACTTCGAGGCGTGGTCCAGGGGCAGGCCGTCGTGGTCCGCATCCTTGAAGGCCCGGGCCTGGTCTTCCATGGAGATGATGCCGGGGGTGGAGAAGTGGGCCAGCTTCAGGGGCAGGACGGCCTCATGGGTGTAGGCGAAGGGCAGCGCCGGCGCCTCGGTCTTCTCGATGTTGGAGGTGTACTCGCAGCCGTCGCAGCTGAGGATGGCGTCCTCGCCACTGCCGGCCAGCACGTGGAACTCGTGGGTGAAGCTGCCGCCGATGGCGCCGCTGTCGGCCTCCACGGGGCGGAACTTGACGCCTAGGCGGGCGAAGATGCGCTTGTAGGCATTGAACATGGCCCAGTACTCGCGGTCGGCGTCGGCATCATCCACGTGGAAGGAGTAGCCGTCCTTCATGGTGAACTCGCGACCCCGCATGAGGCCGAAACGCGGGCGCCGCTCGTCGCGGAACTTGGTCTGGATCTGGAAGAGGTTCATGGGCAGCTGCTTGTAGCTGCGCACGTTCTTCCGCACGATGTCGGTGATCACCTCCTCGTGCGTGGGGCCCAGGCAGAAGTTGTAGTACTCGCGCTCGTCCGGCGCCTCGCCGCGGGCGCGCCGCTCGGCGATCTCGGCCTTGGCCTTGCGGTCGCAGAACCGCAGCAGCTCGTCGCCGTAGAAGGTCCAGCGGCCGCTCTCCTGCCACAGCTCGGCGGGCAGCACGGAGGGCATGAGCAGTTCCTGGCAGCCATCCCGGCCCAGTTCCTCCCGGACGATCTCCTCGAACTTGCGGATGCTCCGGTAGGCCAGCGGCAGGTAGCTGTAGATGCCGGCGGCGGCCTTCTGGATCATGCCGGCGCGGATCATGAGCTGCTGGCTCACCACATCGGCGTCGCGCGGTGTCTCGCGGAGGGTCTGGATCAGGAGCTTGGATTGCTTCATGGGGGCCTCGAACCTTCGAGCTTAGCGCAGGCTGGCCCCTTCCCGCCTCAGGGCAGGAGCCCCTGCACGAGCGCACTGGCGGCCTTGCCGTCGAAGGCGCCGCCGTGGGCCGCCTGGAGGGCCTTCATCACCATGCCCATGTCCTTCTTCGAGCCCGCCCCGGTCTGGGCGATGGCGGCCTTCACGGCGGCTTCCAGTGCCTCGCCTTCCAGCATGGCGGGCAGGTAGGCCTTCAGGATGGCGATCTCGGCTTCCTCCTGGTGCGCCCGGTCCGCCTGCCCGACCTTCTGGAACTGGGCCACGCTGTCTTCCCGGGACTTCACCAGTCGCTTGAACACCGCCAGGGCGTCCGCCTCGGAGAGGGCACCCTGGGGACTGAGGCCCTTGGCCACGGCCTCGTTCTTGTAGGCGGCCAGCGCCATGCGCAGCACCTGGGTGCGGGGGCCATCCTTGGCGAGCATGGCGGCCTTGAGATCAGCCTGCAGGCGATCGAGCATGGGAACCTCCGTCCGAACCCCCATCCTGACCGTCCTCGGCCCCGGGCGTCCATTAATCATGCCCAGGGCAGAGGCTGCCGAAAGGCCAGGCAAGTTCACCAGGACCCCCCCATGAATGTCGCCTTCATCAATCCCTTCATCGAGTCCACCCTCCGCAGCCTCGAGATGATGGCCAGCATCACCGCCGAGAAGACGGGGCTCTCCGTGAAGGAAGACCTCATCACCACCTTCGACATCTCGGCCATCATCGGCCTCACCGGCGACACCTCGGGCTCCATCATCCTGAGTTTTCCCAAGAATCTGGCCTGCCGGATCGCCAGCAACATGCTCATGGAAGAGATCCCCGAGCTGAATCAGAGCGTCGAGGACGCCGTGGGCGAGATCGGCAACATCGTGGTGGGCGATGCCCGGCGCATCCTCATCCAGGACGGATTCAGCCTCTCCATCTCCGTCCCCACCGTCGTCGTAGGCACCGGCCACAAGATCAGCCGCACCGGGGATGTCCCCTGCATCGCCATTCCCTTCAACACCCCGTACGGAGAATTCGAAGTGAATGTGGGGTTGAAGGAATAGCCCGCGGCCCCATGCGAAACGGGGCGCCCCTGGGCGCCCCGTTTCATGCATGCAGCCAGCGGTTCGCCGGCCGTGATTCGGCCTACTCGTACTTGATGACTTCCACGGGGCAGCCCGCAGCGGCAGCCTTGATGCTGTCCTCCAGGTCCGAGCCGTTGCTCCCGGAGAGGGGGCTCTGCTCGTCGCGGTTCTCGCTGTCCACGCCGTCCTCGCGCACGCTACCGTTGATGTTGCAGCTCGTATCGGTGACGTGGAAGACATCGGGACATTCGGCTTCGCACGCGTTGCAGACGATGCAGCCTTCCTCGATCCAAACTTTGATAATGGCCATGGGTCGTTTCCTCCGGATTCGTGGGGCCCAGGGGGTGGGCGGACCGTTCCAACCTAGCATCGCTTCCGGAGGGAACCAAGCCTCCCCTGGGCCGGAAGGCCGTGGGAGACTGGATTTGTGACGGAGGTCCACCCATGAGTTTGCAGGAGACTGGGATCCTGGCCCGGATCCGCGCCCTGCTGCCTGGCGGCACGGATCTGACCGACGACTGCGGCCCGCTGCCCGCCCCACCGGCCGGCCAGCAGCTCCTGGTCACCACCGACCTGATGGAATCCGGCCAGCACTTCCGGCTGGATTGGCATCCGCCCGATCTGCTGGCCCGCAAGCTGCTGATGGTCAACCTTTCGGATCTGGACGCCTCCGGAGCCACCCCCTTCGGCTACACCCTGACGCTCGCCCTGGGGCCCGAAACCACGGAAGGCTGGATTGAGGCCTTCCTGGCCGGGCTGGCCGCAGCCTCCCGGGCGACGGGCGTCCACGTACTGGGGGGCGACACGGTCGGGCGCCCCTCGGGCCTGGGCCTTGGCCTCACCGCCTTCGGTTGCGCAACCCGATGGCTGCGGCGCGATGGGCTTCGGGAAGATGACCGGATCTACCTGGACGAGCGGCCGGGGGCGAGCCTGCGGGGCCTCCGCAAGCTCCAGGGGGGCGCCCGCTGGGATCCCGACCGGCCCGATCCAGACCTGGCCGCCCACCTGGCTCCCAGCCCCCGGCTTGGCCTGGGCGTGCGCCTGGCGGCCCTGCCCGAGGTCCACGCCTGCCTGGATCTGTCCGATGGCCTCAGCCGCGACCTCCGCAACCTGGCCGAGGCCTCTGGGCTCAGCATCGTCGTGGATCCCGCCCTGACGGAGGATGCGCTCCAGGGCGGCGAGGACTATGCCCGCTGCTTCGGCAGCAGCCTCCCGCGCACCGAGCTCGAAGCCCGCCTGGGCCTCCCTCTCATCGAAGCCGGGCGGGTTCTGCCGCGCCTGGAACAGCCGCTGCTGGCCTATGATGGAGAAGCCTTCCGGCCCTTGCCGGATCTCAGCTTCAACCATTTCGGACGCCCCTGACCCCATGAAGCACCCGGACAAGACCCATCTCTGGGCCCGCACCAAGCGCTACATGGCGGATCCGGCCCTGGAGCCCCACCACCTCGGATGGAGCTTCGCCCTGGGTCTTTCCATCGCCATGAACCCGCTGCTGGGGCTCCACACTGGGCTGGTCGTGGCCGCCTGCGCCCTGCTCCAGAAATTGCACCGCCCCCTGGCGCTCCTCGGCGCCTTCATCAACAACCCCTGGACCATGGTGCCCATCGCCACGGCCTCCACCCTGCTCGGCAACCTTCTCCTGGGGCATGGCCTCGCGCTTGATCTGAGCGGCGTGGACTGGACCAGCATCGGCTGGAACAGTTTCAGCACCCGCGAGGGGTTCCACCTCATGGCGGAGATGCTGCGCCCCATCCTGGTGCCCTACCTGGTGGGCGGTTTCGCCCTCAGCCTGCTCGCCCTTCCCGTGGGCTATTTCCTGATGCTGCGACTGGCGCGCCATCTGCGCCCCCCGGAACCCGTTCCCCACCCCTGATTGGAGTCCCCCATGGACATGCGTTTCCTCATGAAACAGGCCCAACAGATGCAGGCCAAGCTGCAGGAAGCCCAGGCCAACCTCCGGGTGGAAGGCACCGCCGGTGGCCAGCTGGTCAAGGTCACCCTCAACGGATCCAAAGAGCTGATGGGCCTCTCCATCGCCAAGGAGGCCATGGACCCGGAGGATCCCTCCATGCTTGAGGATCTCCTGATGGCGGCCTTCCGCGATGCCACTCAGAAGGCCGACGAGGCCATGAAGCAGCAGATGGGCGGCATGGGGGCCGGCCTGAACATTCCCGGAATGGGTTTCTGAGGTCGAGGAGCGGACCGTGAAGCTGCCCGCGCCCCTGGAAGCGGTGGTCGAAAGCCTCCAGAAACTGCCTGGAGTGGGCGCCAAATCCGCCCAGCGCATGGCCCTCCATCTGCTGAAGGAAGGACCGGAGGCGATGGCCCACCTGGCCCGCCAGCTCCAGCAGGCCGCGGAGAAGGTGGGCTTCTGCCAGGTCTGCGGAGCCTTCACCGACCAGCCCATCTGCCCCATCTGCCTGGACCCCCGCCGGGATGCCCACAGCCTGGTGGTGGTCGCCGAAGCCTCCAACGTCCTCAGCTTCGAGCGCAGCGGCCATTTTCGTGGGCGCTACCATGTGCTGGGCGGCCTCATCTCCCCCCTGCGCGGGGTGGGCCCCGATCAGCTCCGCATCCGGGAGCTGCTGAAGCGCCTGGAGGATGGCGCGATCCAGGAAATCATCCTGGCCACGAACCCCACCGTGGATGGGGAAGCCACCGCCAGCTGGCTGGCCCGCATCCTCGATCCCATCGGCATCCGCACCAGCCGCATTGGCCTGGGGCTTCCGATCGGGAGCGACCTCGAGTACGCCGACGAACTCACCCTCGACCGCGCCCTGGAAGGGCGGCGACCCGTCTGATTCTGACCCATTCGCTTTCCATCGTAGAGGAAAGCGGATGGGTATCAGTAGCGGCAGAGGACCTCGCCTCTGGCCCAGGCCTGGCAGGCCAGGCGCTGATCGGGCTGGGCCCGCAGAGCCTTCAGCACCCGTGATTCCGCGATTCCCATGTCACTGAGATGCTCCGCACCCTCCGCGACCGTGACCAGGCAGGTGCCACACCGCGCGTGGCCACCGCAGCGGTGGTTGAGGGGCACGCCCGCCTTCGAGCTGGCGGCGAGCAGAGAGATCTCCTGCTCGCAGTCCGCCGCGCCGGGAGTCTTGCCGTCGAATCGGATCGTATGCATGGAAGCCTGGAGCGGAAGCCTGCGGGATTGCGGGCGGAGAGGATCACTCTACCAGCAGCGCCCGGAGGCCTTCCGCGGTCTGCCCCCCGGCGCGAAGGACAGGCCCCAGCTCAGGCCCGGGCCATCAGCTTGGCGCGGGTGTAGGGGATGAGACCGCCGGCAGCCATGATGCCTTTGCGAGAGGCCGGCAGCTGGACCTGCTCGAAGGTCTTGCCCGTGGTGTGGTTCAGCACCTGGGTGGCCGTGATCTCCAGTTCGTCGCCCTCGGAAGCTTCAAGTGCGGGGCAGATCACCACCTGGAGGCCGAGGTTGATGCTGTTCTGGAGGAAGATGCGGGCGACGCTCCGCGCCACCACCACCAGGTCGTACCCCTTGAGGGTAGAGGCGGCCTGCTCGCGGCTGGAGCCGCAGCCGAAGTTCTCGCCGCCGATGATGATGGATCCCGCCGGGAATGCCTTGGCCTTGAGCTTCGCGTTGAACTCGGTGCGGTCGAAGAACGCGAACTGCGGGGTTTCCGTGGGCAGCACCGTGGCCATGAAGCGGCCCGGATAGATGTCGTCCGTGCTGATGTCGTTGCCGAGCGAAATGATGACCTTGGACATGGCCGGCTCCTTTCTACTTCCGGGGATCGGTGATGACGCCGGTGAGGGCGGAGGCGGCAGCCACGGCCGGGCTGCAGAGGTAGACCTCGCCCGTGGGGTTGCCCATGCGGCCCTTGAAGTTCCGGTTCGTGGTGCTGAGCGCCACCTCGTGGTCGCCCAGGGCGCCTTCGTGGACGCCCAGGCAGGGACCGCAGCCGGAGTTCATCACCACGGCGCCGGCCTTCATCAGGTCGTGGACGTAGCCCTTGTCGAGAGCCTTCGCGAAGATCCGGCTGGAAGCCGGGAACACCAGCATGCGGGTGCCCTCGGCCACCTTCTTCCCGCGCAGCATGTCGGCGGCGATGGCCAGGTCGTCCAGGCGGCCGTTGGTGCAGCTCCCGATGACGATCTGCTGGACCTTCGTGCCCGCCACCTGGTCCACGGGCTTCACATTGTCCACCATGTGGGGGCAGGCGATCTGGGGCGCCAGGCTGGAGACATCAATCTCGAGGGTCTGGACGTAGGCGGCATCCGGATCGGGTGCCACGGTGGTGATGGTCTCCGTCACGCCCGCTTCCTCGTGCAGGTAGCGGAGGGTTTCCGCATCGCCGGGCACGATGCCGGAGGTGGCGCCAGCTTCCACGCTCATGTTGCAGATGGCCAGACGGCCGCTGGTGCTCATCCTCTGGATGGTCCCCCCGTGGTATTCCAGGACTTTGTAGTTGGCGCCCTGGGCCGTGAGCTTGCCGATGACGTGGAGGATCAGATCCTTGGCGCCCACCATGGGCGGGAATTCACCGTTGACCACCACTTTGATGGTCGCCGGAACCTCGATGTTCACGGCGATCCCCAGGGCCCAGACCGAGGCCATCTCGGTGGCGCCGATGCCGAAGGCGAAGGCACCCAGGGCCCCGTGGCTGGTGGTGTGGGAATCCGTGCCCACCACCACGGAGCCCGGCCGGACGTACCCGTACTCGGGGAGGATCTGGTGGCAGATGCCGCCCACATCGCCGCGCACATCGTGGAACTTGGTGATGCCGTTGGCGGCCACGAACTCGCGGATCTTCTTCTGGTTGGTGGCGGTCTTGGGGGATTCGGCCGGCACGCGGTGGTCGAAGATGATGGCGATCCGGGAGGGATCCCACACCTTCGGGGCCAGGCCTGTGCCTTCGAACACCTCCCGGTGCTGGTTGATCACCAGCGCGGCATTCTCGTGCGACATGGCGAGGTCCACCCTCGGTTCCACCACGTCCCCTGCCTTCACGGACGGGAGGCCTGCGGCGCGGGCCAGAATTTTTTCGACGACGGTCATGCCCATGGCTGCTCCTTGCATGCAGGTTTCAGATCACGCCCTTAGCCTTGAGGTCCGCCAGGTCCGCCTCGCCCAGGCCCAGGGTACCGAAGACCTCGCGGTTGTGCTCACCCAGGGTCGGCGGCGGGGCGTCCACCCTACCAGGGGTCTTCTCGAACAGGGCCGTGAGGCCGAAGACCTCGATCTCGCCTAGACCCTCCACGGCCACCTTCTGGAGCGCCCCGCGGTGCTGGATCTGCGGCTGCCGCAGCGCCGCCTCCAGGTCCAGGATCGCCCCGCTTGGGACATCCTTCGCATTCAGCGCCTCCACCCAGAAACCGGTCGGTTTCTGGACCAGCCTGGCCTCCAGCAGCGGCGTCAGCGCCTTCCGGTTCTTCTTGCGGGTGTCCCGCTCCTGGAAGCGGGGATCCATCTTGAGCTCTGGCACCTCGAGCACGTCACAGACGGCCTCCCACTGCTCCTGCTTGTTGGCGGCGATGTTGATGTGGCCGTCCTGGGTGCGGAACGTCCCGCTGGGCGCCGCGGTGAAGTTGTCGTTGCCCATGAGGGCTGGCTGCTGGCCCCCGATGAGGAGGTTCGCGGCCACCCAGCCCATGAGGGGCATGATGCTGTCGAGCAGGGCCACGTCAACGAACTGGCCTTCCCCGGTGCGCTCGCGGTGGAAGAGGGCCGCCATCACGGCGAAGGCGGCGTTCAGGCCGCCGACGGTATCACACACGGGAAACCCCGTGCGGAGGGGGTTCAGCCGCTCGTCACCGTTCACGGCCATCTCGCCCGAGAGGCCCTGGATGATCTGGTCGTAGGCGGGCTTGAGGGCATCCGGTCCGGTCTGGCCGAAGCCGGAGATGGCGCAGTAGATCAGCTTCGGGTTGAGTTCGGCCAGGGCCTTGTAGCCCAGGCCCAGCCGATCCATCACGCCGGGCCGGAAGTTCTCCACCACCACATCCGCATCCTTCACCAGCTTCCGGAAGAGTTCCTTGCCTTCGGGGGCCTTGGTGTTGAGGGTGATGGAGCGCTTGTTGCTGTTCTGGGCCAGGAAGCTGGTTCCCATGAGCTTCTTGTTCAGCTCGGGCAGGATGCCCAGCTTGCGGGCCAGGTCGCCATCCTTCGGGTTCTCCACCTTGAGGACGTCCGCCCCGAGCAGCGCCAGGTGAAGCGTCGTGAAGGGCCCGGAGAGGACGTTGGTGAGATCCAGAACCTTGATGCCTTCGAGAATCCTGCGGCTCATGCCTGGCCTTTCGCAGTGATGGCCCCGGTCTTGTACACACAGCCCGGCAGCTCACGGTCGAAGAAGGCCGCGACCTCCCGGGCCACGCCCAGGAGGTCGCCCAGATGGATCTCGGTCCGCTGGCCATTGCGCTGGAGCCCATGCACCAGATCCTCGGTGGCCACATTGCCTGACGCCACCTGAGTGAAGGGGCATCCGCCCAACCCGCCGAAACTCGTCTCGATGGAGGCGGCGCCCGCGTCCATCGCCGCATAGACATTGGCCATGCCCAGGCCGAAGGTGTTGTGGATATGGGCGGTGAACTCCGCCGAGGGATCCAGCTCCAGGAAGCAGCGCAGGTAGCGGCGGACCTGGGCAGGATGCGCGTGGCCCGCGGTATCCGCGAGGCTGATGCTGTGGAGCCCGGCCTCCAGGTAGGCCTCCACCAGGGCCCGCACGCGCTCGAAGGCGATGGCCCCCTCGAAACCGCAGCCGAAGGCGCTCTGGACGCTCACCTGCACGCGGCGCCCGGTCTTCTGGGCCGCCTTGGCCATGGCGACGATCCGGCCCGTGGCTTCTTCCGTGGACATGCCCGTGTTCTTCCGGCTGTGGGTGTCGGAGGCGGACACCCCCATGCAGATCATCCCGACGCCCACCTCCATCGCCCGCTCCAGGCCCTTCTCGTTGAGCACGAGCCCCGAGAGCAGCGCCCGATGGGTCTCCCCGCCCAGGACGCGGAACAGCTCGTCCGTATCGGCCATCTGGGGCAGCTTGTCGCCCCGGACGAAGGAGCCGACCTGGACGATGTCCACGCCGGAATCCGCCACGCGGCGGATCCAGTCGAGCTTCACGGCCGTCGGCACCACCTGGCGCTCGTTCTGGAGGCCATCCCGGGGGCCGACTTCATGGATGAGGATGGGTTTCATGGATGGACTCTTTTCATGAACCGCAGATGACGCAGATTTCGCAGATGAGACCGACAAGGCTTTTCATCTGCTCCATCTGCGGTTTCAGGTTAAAGCTTCCGGGCAATGGCCTCGCCCATCTCGAGGGTGGTGGCGCTGCCGCCCATGTCGTAGGTCCGGACCTTGCCCTCGGCGATGACGGCAGCCGTGGCCTTCTCCAGCCGCGCGCCCTTCTCGGTCTCGCCCAGCCAGTCGAGCATCATCTTGGCGGCCAGGATGGTGGCGATGGGATTCACCTTGTACTGGCCCGCGTACTTCGGGGCGCTGCCATGGCTGGGCTCGAAGACGGCCAGCTTCTCGCCGATGTTGCCCGAGCAGCCGAAGCCCAGCCCGCCCACCATCTGCGCCGCGAGGTCGCTGATGATGTCGCCGAAGAGATTGGTGGCCACCATGACGCCGTAGTTCTTCGGGTTCTTCAGCATCCACATGGTGATGGCGTCCACGTTGGCATCATCCATGGCGATGCCCGGATACTCCTGGGCGATGCGCTTGCCGATTTCCAGGAACATGCCCTCGGTGGCACGCACCACGTTGGCCTTGTGGATGATGGTCACCTTGGGATAGCCGAAGGTTTTCGCGTACTCGAAGGCCGCGCGGATGATGCGCTCGCAGCCCTTCCGGGTGTTCACCTTGCAGGTGATGGCAAACGCATCTCCAGGCAGATCCGCGAAGTGGCCGAAGGGCTTGCTGTGAGCCTTCAGCACGGCCTTCACCTCGTCGGGCACGGGGCTGAATTCCACGCCGGAGTAGAGATCTTCGGTGTTCTCGCGGAACACCACCATGTCAATGCCATCCTGATAGTTCAGGGGGTTGCCGGGATAGGCCTTGCAGGGGCGCAGGCAGGTGTAGAGATCGAACATCTGGCGCATGCGCACGATGGGGCTGCGGTAGATGAGGCCCTTGCCCTTCAGTTCGGGCACCAGTTCGGCCTCGGCGTCCTTCACGGGTTTCGACGTGATGGCGCCGAACATGGCGGCATGGCTCTTCTTCAGCAGATCAATGGTGCGCTGGGGGAAGGACTCGCCCTCCTTGCACCAGAACTCCCAGCCGATATCGCCGTGGGTGTAGGTGGCGTCGAAGGCCAGGGCGTCGAGGCAGATCTTGGCCGCCTCCATGACTTCCACGCCGACGCCGTCGCCGGGCAGCCACGCGATGTTGAACTGGCTCATGGGATCTCTCCTTGGAGTCGGACCGGATTCGAGTGACCACATCGTCCGCAATCCCCCATGATGACGGTCTGGGAAATCCCACGCCTCGGCAGCCGTCACAATTCCCCGGGAAATCCGGGAAACCCCTTGGGCCGGCGACGGATTGTCAAATCCGGCTCACTTGCAGGCCAGCCAGCTGGCGCCACTGCGGACTTCGGCCACCAGTCTCACGCCCATGGGCTCCAGATCGTCGGCCCCTTCCATGGCCTCCTTCAGGAGCGCCGAGGCGCGTTCCAACTCCGCCGGCGGGGCTTCCACCAGCAGTTCGTCGTGGACCTGGAGCAGCAGGCGGGCCCGCAGGCCTTCGGCTTCGAAGGCCCGGTGCAGGCGCACCATGGCCCGGCGCATGAGATCCGCCGCGGTGCCCTGCACCACCGTGTTCACGGCCTCCCGGAGACCCGCCGCCTGGAACCGCTTATCGGCGCTCTGCAGCTCGGGGATGCGGCGGATGCGGCCCCAGTGGGTGCGGACCAGCCCCTCCTCGACGGCCCGGGCCTTGGTCGCCTCGATCCAGCCGGCCACCTTCGGCATGCGCTCGAAGTAGCGCTCGATGAAGGCCTTCGCCTCCTTCTGGCTCACCCCGATGTTGGCGGCGAGGGCGAAGGCGCCCTGCCCGTAGAGCAGGCCGAAATTGACGGCCTTGGAGGCGCTGCGCTGCTCCGGCGTGACCTCCGCCATGGGGATGTTGTAGACCTCGGAGGCCGTGCGGCGGTGGATGTCCTCCCCGGCCTCGAAGGCCCCCAGCAGCACGGGATCCCGGGCCAGGGCCGCCACCACCCGCAGCTCGATCTGGCTGTAGTCCGCATCCAGCAGCGCCCATCCCGGTTCCGGCACGAAGGCGCCGCGGATGGCCCGGCCTTCTTCCGTGCGGATGGGGATGTTCTGGAGATTCGGATCGTTGGAGGCCAGGCGGCCAGAGGCCACCACGGCCTGGTGCAGCTTGGTGTGCACCCGGCCCGTGACGGGGTTCACCAGCTGGGGGAGCGCCTCCACGTAGGTGCCCAGCAGCTTGACCATCTGGCGGTGCCGTAGCAGCTCCCGGGCGATCTCCGCATCGTGCCGTCTGGCCAGCTCCTCCAGCGTCTCCTCATCCGTACTGGGGGCCTTCGTCTTGCCCGTGTACTTGATGACGGGCAGCTTCAGCTTCTCGAAGAGGATCGTGCCGAGCTGGCTGGGGCTGTTGAGATTGAAGGGCTCTCCGGCCAGCTCCAGCACCCGCGCCTCGGCGCGTTTGCGTTCCGCGTGCATGCGCACGGCAAGGTCGGAGAGGACCGTCAGATCGAGCCGTACCCCGTGACTCTCCAGCGCCGCCAGCACCTCCACCAGCGGCAGGTCCACCTCGGCATAGAGGCGCCCCAGCCGGTCATCCACGAGGCCCTTCCGCAACGTGTCGCAGAGTTGCAGGGCCAGGTCCGCATCCTCGGCAGCATACTGCACGGCCTGTTCGAACTCGGCCTCGTCGAAGCGCTTCTGGGCCTTCCCCTTCCCCACCACCTCCTCGAAGGCGATGGGCTTCACATCCAGATGGCGGACGGAGAGATCGTCCAGGTTGTGCCGGACGCCGCTCTCCAGCAGGAAGCTCAGCACCATGCTGTCGTCGGCCAGACCCCGCACCGGCAGGGCGTGGCGAGCCAGCACCTGGAGGTCGTACTTCAGGTTCTGGCCGCATTTCGCCACGGAGGCATCGGCGAACAGGGGGGCCAGCAGCCGCCGGGCCTGCGCGAAGGGCACATTGCGGGGATCCAGGTGGGGCGCAAGCTCCGCGAAGAAGGCCTCCGGATCCCCACGCAGGTCCAGCAGGGCGTCCGGCAGTCCGCTGTCCGGCAGCAGCCCCGGCAGGGCCCCCACCGTATCGGCAGTCGGGGGTTTCAGGTGCGCCAAAGGCACGTAGAGTCCTTCGTTCGGGTTCCAGGCCAGGCTCAGACCCACCAGGTGTCCCCGGGTCGCCTCGACACTCGTGGTTTCCGTGTCCAGGCCGAAGCGCCCCGTGGCCCGGCAGGCAGCGATGGCCTCCTCCAGATCCAGGAGACTGGTCGCGGCCTGGTACCTGCGTGCGGAGCCGGCCTGCGCGGCGCTCTGCGTGAACTCCTTGGTGAGCGTCTGGAAGCCCAGTTCCTTGAAGGTGGCGCGGGCCCGCTGCTCGTCCACGCCGGGATAGGCCAGATCCCCGGGATGCAGCGGCAGGGCGAGGTCGGTCACCACTGTCACCAGCCGCCGAGTGAGCTCCAGCCAGCCGGAATCTGGATCCGCGGCCGCCTCCAGCCCTTCGCGCTGCTTCGGCTTGAGGTCGGCCCGGGCGGCCAGCACGGCCGCCAGGCTTCCATGCTTCTCCAGCAGCTGGGCCGCACCCTTTTCACCGATGCCCGGCACGCCCTTCACGTTGTCCGAGGCATCCCCCACCAGGCTGAGGAAATCCACGATCTGTTCCGGCCAGACCCCCATGCGTTCCCGCACCCCCGCACGGTCGTGCCAGACCTCGCCCTCCTTGGTGTTGAGCACCTGGATGCCCCGCGCGTCATCCACGAGCTGGAGAAGATCCTTGTCCGGACTCACGATCACCGAGGCCAGCCCCTGGCCAGCGGCCTCACGCGCCAGGGTGGCCATGACGTCGTCCGCCTCGTAGCCGTGCAGCTCCACGATGGGGATGCCCAGGGCCTCCACCAGCTGCCGGATCATCGGGATCTGGGGTCGCAGATCCTCGGGCATCTCGGCCCGGTTGGCCTTGTAGTCCGGGTAGATCTGGTGCCGGAACGTGGGTTCCGGCGTATCGAAGACACAGGCGATGTGCGTCGGCTTGTGCTTCTCCAGCAGCTGGAGCACCAGACGGGTGAAGGTGTACGCGGCCCCGTTCTTCAGTCGGGGGTTGGCGTAGTAGGCCCGAAAAATGAACGCGAAGGTGTCAATCAGGTAGAGGCGTTCCTCAGCCATGCAATGCTCCCGTGCAGAACGGCGAGGTCACGCGTATCCGCGCAGCGGATACCGAAAGAATGAACGTGAAGGGGTCCATCAGGTAGAGGTGGTCTTCGGGCATGCCCTCAGTGTCCCACCTCATCTCAGTCCGAACACCCGACGCAGGAGGCCTTCCCACCAGGCAGCGGGCAGGAGGGCCTTGGCCTTCCCGGCCCAGAACGCGTCCCTCCCGATGACCACCCGGCGCGGCGGGCGGTTGGCGACCAGGGCCTTCACAATGCGCCGGGCACAGGCCTCGGGGGGAATGCCCTGGGAGCGCCCTCGGGCCCTGGCAGCCAGGTAGCGTGCCAGGACGGCCTCGTAGCGGGTGCCCCGGGCCCGCTCCGGCAGGTCGCCCCAGGCCCGGGTGAGGTTCTCCTGGAATTCGGTGCGGACGGCGCCCGGCTCCACCAGCACCACGGCCACCTCCTCGCCGATCTCCAGGCGCAGGGTCTCCGCGAGGGCCACCACCGCGTGCTTGGAGGCGTTGTAGGGGCCCGCCAGGGGAATGGAGAGGCGCCCGAGCATGGATGCCACCTGGATGATGCGCGGGGCGGGCTGGCGCCGGAGGAGGGGCAGGAACGCGGTGGTGACGGCGTGGAGCCCGACCACGTTGGTCTCGAACTGGGCGCGGAGATCCTCCGACCGCGCCAGCTCCAGCGGACCCGTCTGGCCGTAGCCCGCGTTGTTCACCACCCCCCGCAGGGGCAGATCCGCGCAGGCGGCCACCGCGCCCGCCATGCTGGCCGCATCGGTGACATCGAGGGCCAGCACCCGCAGATCCTCCCCCGGTGGCAGGTCCGCCAGGGTCTCCACGCGGCGGGCGGTGGCCACCACGCCCCAGCCCGCCTCGCGGCAGAGGGGCACCAGGGCCCGCCCGATGCCCGTGGAACAGCCCGTGATGAGCACCCAGGGGCGGGCGCCTCCAGCAGCCATCAGTTCCGGCCCATCACCAGAATGGAGAAGGTGCCGGGTACGACTTTCGGCCAGCCTCCGGCGGGGTTGGGCTGCAGTTCGGCGAAGGGCAGGAAGATCTCGTGGGTGGCGGGGTCCAGCTCCATGGTGCGGGCGCTGCGCCGGGTCTGGAGCATGTCCACCACCTCGAAGTGGTCGCCCTTCCCCTCGTGGATCACGGTCGTGGTGCCATCGCCGCAGGAGGCGAAGACGAAGTGGGTGCCGGGATCGAAGCGGGCCGCATCCACGCCCTTGCCGATGGGCAGCGTGGTCACGACCTTGCCGGTATCCGCATTCAGGACCACCAGCTTCTGGTTGTGGCAGCCGACGAAAAGGCGCCGGGAGGCGGGGTCCATGGTCAGGGCGGAGGGCGATTCCCCGGGCGCCAGCGGCCACCGGGCCGTCACCTTCAGGGCCCGGGGATCGAGCTGCAGCAGCTCGCTCTTGTCTTCGAGGTTGGCATAGACATGGCCCTGGCCATCCGCCACGGCGAATTCCGGACGGCCGCCGAGGGCGATCGTGCCATGCACCTTGCCCGTGGCCGCCTCGATGACCGTGGCGTCGTTCCCGTGCCCGTTGAAGGTGAGCACCAGACCGTCGTGGAGGTCGGCGATGATGGCGTCCGGACCCTTGCCGGTCGGCACGGTGCCCAGTTTCTTGAGGGTCTTGAGGTCGAAGATCGCCGCCGCATCGGCCTTCCCTTCGCTGATGTAGCCGCGCCCGGCGGCGGGCACCAGGGCCACCCCATGCACCCCGGGCGTATCGGTGATGCGCCCCAGTTCCTTGCCGTTCTTGGCATCCAGCACCACCACGGCATCGCCGTGGGTGACGAAGAGGCGGCCGGTGCCGGCATCCAGCGTCACGTAGTCCCACCCACCAGGGCCGCTGACCGGGAAGGTGCGCAGAACGCGGTAGCCGCTGCCGGAGGCAGCCGAAAGCAGCGTGACGCAGAGGGCGAACAATGGAATCCGCAGTCGCATGGGTTCTCCTGGAGTGAGACTCAGCCTAACACCACGAGGTATGATCTAGTGGTGCCGGAACCGGATGATCCCCATCCACCCGATCCCCCCCGCCAGGGTCAGGACAAGGCCGACCCAGGCCAGGCCCAGCGCGGGATCCCGGTCCACGCGAAGGTTCAGGATCGGCGGAGGCCCCGGCGCGTAGCCGTTCACATAGAAACGAAAGCCCTGGTACACCAGGGGTGCTCCGGTCCCGCAGGCGCCTCGCGCCAGTTCGGTTCCGGCGGCATCGGTCACGGCCAACGTAGCCGACAGGTCGCGCGAATCAGGGCCCTTGGGGCGGTAGGCCAGGTGGATGCGCCCCCCGAGGTAAGCCGCGCCCACGGGCTGGCCTTCCGGTCCAGAGGCCTGGAGCCAGTGGCTTTCGGCGGCCCCCGTGGCGGGATCCCACACCCGCACGCGCAGGACGGGGTGCCGGGCCTGGGCATTCACCTCCGCCTCGGGATCAGGCACGAAGTCCGGCTCGAATCGCGCATGGTCGTAGCGGGCCAGAACGGTCACGGACAAGCCCTTCTCCACCACGAACGGCTTGTCCAGCACCAGGTCTTCCGTGCGGGTCACGCGGCCCTTTTCCAGCAGGCGGATCTTCCGGTCCGCGCGGGTGATCAGGACGAACCGATCCTGCAGTTCCGCGCCCTCCGGATCGTAGGCGAGTGTCATGCCCGGGGGGAGCACGCGCGCCAGGTAGGCCGCGTACTCCTGGTCCTCGACGGGCAGCGCGCTCAGGAGGAGCGGCGCCGAGGCGCCACTGGCCTGGCGGAGCTGGACCTGGATCCAGGGGTTCCGGTAGAAGGGCGTGCGGCTGAACAGCTCCGGTTTCCCTGCCGGCCCCTTCCGGAGGCCACCGAAATCCGGGTAGATGCCCGTCACGGTGAGGCTGAACCCTGGCAGGTTCCAGACCTCGCCCAGCCGCGCGGGATGCTCCAGGGTCTTGCCCATGAAACCGAGCACCAGCTTCGGCTCCGTCGGTGGATGAGGGCGCAGGGCCTGGACCAGTTCAGGGTCGAACCGATCCCGGTAGACCACCGCGAAACGCCCTCGGGGTTCCTCCCGGCGGCAACCGGCAGAATCCTGCGCGAAAAGCACGCCCACCAGGGGCTGCGTGCTCCCCAGGCCCAGCATCACCTGGACGGCGGGATTGGCTGGGCCCTGGGGATCCTCCGCCACCTGGCCACTGGGACGGGCATCCGGAATGAGTTTCTCCACGCGGTAGCGAAGCCCTCCTGGCAGCGCGCCGGCTTGGCCGGATTCGACAGGGCTTGTCCAGGAGGCCACGCCACCCGTCTCGGACGGATGTTCCAGAACCGCGAGCCGGAACGCGGGCGAGGACGGAGCCACACGGATCTGTGCCAGACGGATCCGGAATCCGGGCAGGGTCAGGGGGCCTTCCGCCGGCCGCAGGAGGGTCTGGAAGACGCCGGCGGTGGCGCCCTGGGCCACCCATTGGGAGGCCTGCTGACCCCCGGCGCGGTTCCAGAGCGAGGCCCCCGCCAGGAGGAGCAGCCCACTCGCCCGCAGCGGATGGTCGGGCCGGGAGGCCCACACGGCCCGCGCGGCCCAGGCCCGGGCCAGCACCAGTCCCGCCAGGGGCAGGAGCAGGCTCTCCAGCCAGAGGCTGCGGGCCAGGTCGGACAGCCGTGCGGTCGCCAGCAGGGAGAAGGGCGCATTCAGGAAGCTCCCCGGAAGGACTTCTCCACCGCGGGCCCGGACCACCGCGGCCCCCACGGCCAGGGCCAGCAGCAGGGCGCCGGCCAGGGATCCGGCCAGGGCGCGGGAGCTGAGGATGCGGCGGCCCCAGGCCGGGATCGCGAAGGCCAGGACCGCCGCCGCGAGCAGGCAGACGCCCAGGGGCGCGAGGGCCTGCGCCACGGGGCCGACGCCCCGCCGCTGGAACCAGGTTTCGAGGCCCATCCAGAGCAGCGCCCAGACCGTGGCGGCCAGCGCCGGCGGCGCCAAGGCCCGGGAACGGCGTAGAAGGGATGGAGAATCGGGGGCCAGATCGGTCATCGGGGCTCGCGCGGCAAGCCCCCAGTATGGCCGCCACCTACCCATTTGCTTTCCGTCGGAGAGGAAAGCGAATGGGGATCGGGCGCCATGGATGGCGCACCGGGCCCGAAAGGGCCCGCCAGCTCAGGGGAAACAGCACTTCCACCCGAGCGGCGCCGTCAAAGCCAGGGATGGCTTTGACGGCGAATGGGCCTCAGACCAGGGCCAGCAGGGCCACCAGGTAGAAGCTGAAGTCCACGCTCAGTTCGAAGCGGTGCCGCCCCGTGGTGAAGCGCTCATGGTAGAGCCAGAGATAGAGCATGGGATAGCTGGCGCAGAG
>JAKAMQ010000120.1 GCA_021812805.1 Acidobacteriota bacterium | reverse complement strand
GTCAGTGGGCGAGCGCCACGGCCTGGCGGTCCTGCTCCATGAGAAGCCCTTCGCCGGCGTCAACGGCAGCGGCAAGCACGTGAACTGGAGCCTGGCCACGGAGGAGGGCGCCAACCTGCTGGAACCCGGCCACACGCCGGAGCAGAACCTCCAGTTCCTCTACTTCCTGTGCGCCACCCTGAAGGCCATCCACGCCCATGGCGGTCTGCTCCGCGCGGCCATCGCCAGCGCCGGCAACGATCACCGCCTGGGGGCCAACGAAGCGCCGCCCGCCATCATGTCCGTGTTCCTGGGCTCCCAGCTCAATCACATCCTCGAGGCCATCGAGACGGGCGATGTGACGGACGCGTCCGCCCAGCACATCCTGGATCTGGGCATCACCAATCTGCCCATGATCGAGAAGGACGCCACCGACCGGAACCGGACCAGCCCCTTCGCCTTCACGGGCAACAAGTTCGAATTCCGCGCCGTGGGCTCCAGCCAGCCCATCGCCCTGCCGCTCACGGTGATCAATGCCGCGGTGGCGGAGGCGCTGGAAGGCCTGAATACCCAGCTCGAAGCCGAACTGAAAGCCGGGAAGGAACACCAGGCCGCTGTCATGGCGGTGGTGCGGAAGGCCATTCTCGAGACCAAGGCCATCCGTTTCGAGGGCAACGGCTATGCCGAGGACTGGAAGCATGAAGCCGAACGCCGCGGCCTGCCCCACGCCAAGGACACGGTGGCGGCCCTGCACATCTGGGAACAGCCCGCCTCCAAGGCCGTGTTCACGCGCCCTGGCATCCTGGCCGAGCACGAACTGGAAGCCCGGGTCCACATCCGCCACGAGCAGTACCAGAAGGCCATCGCCATCGAAACCCAGGTCCTGCGCGAGATGGCCGAGACCCAGATCCTGCCCGCCATCTCCACCGATCTGGGCGCCCGGGCGGGGAGTCTGGGCAAGCTCGCGAGCGTGGGCGTGGCCATCCCCGCGCCCCTGAAGGCCGCCCTGGAGGCTCAGGCCGCCCTCGCCGGCGAGGCCCAGATCCGCTTGCAGGATCTGAAGGCGGCCCTGGCGGAGGCGGAAGCGGTCGAGGAACTCCAGCTCCGCACGGAGACCTTCGGCAGCCGCGTCAACGAAGCCAAGCACGCGCTGCGCGAGGTGCTCGATCAGCTGGAGGAAGCCTGCGACGCGGATCTCTGGCCCCTGCCGAAGTACTGGCAGCTGCTCTCCCCGCTGGTCTGAGCCAGGCGCTATCTCCACGGAAACGGGCCGCGTTCGCGGCCCGTTTCCGTGCGCGGGAGAAACTACCGCCCGAAACGGAAGACGGCGCTGACCTGGATCCAGGTGGCCGTGTCAAAGCCGAAGCCGTCGCTGCCGCCGCTGTCCGTGAAGATCTGGTTCAGGGTGGCCTCCAGCGAGAAAGAGGGCGTGAAGGTGTAGCCTCCGCCCCCCCGGACGCCCAGCTTCCCGCTCTGGGAGGCGCTACCCCCGCCGAAGTTCGAACTGTAGTCGTCCTTGATGCTGTTCAGCGAGGCGCCCGCCACGGTGTACCAGCCAGAGCGCGGGTTGTCGAAGTGGTAGACCCAGTCGGCGCCGATCTGGAGGGCGCTGTAGTCGTTCTTGGGATCCCCCGGGCCGCCCCAGCTGGACCCCGGGAACGTCACGTAGGTCACCTGCGCGCGGACCTCGTGATGGGGCGTGAGGGCGAAGTCCAGGTGGCCGCCGACGTGGGCCCCGAAGAACTGATCGGTGCCCAGGCCGGACTTGTCCTTGAGGTCGCCCACGGGCAGGGACAATCCGGTGTAGACGCCTCCGGTGATGTCCTGGGCGGCAAGGGCGGCGCCCGAAAGGGCTAAGGCGAGGGCGAGGGTGCGGCGCATGGAACCTCCCGTGGCAGTGGGTTCCCGGTGCGGGAACCGGCCCAGGCTAGCGGGGCTCCCTCCCTTCCGCGTCAACCGTTCGGACTATTCGACGGTCACGCCGCGCCCGGTGCGGATCCGCTGCTCGATGCGCGATGTGCTGTGGCCGGGAAGAAAGGGGATGAGCACCAGCCTGCCCCCGCGTCCCTCCACGAACGCGCGCCCCACGACGGCCTCCGGCGTGTAGTCTCCGCCCTTCACCAGCACATCCGGCTGGAGGGCGCGGATCAGCTCCAGGGGCGTGTCCTCGTCGAAGCGCACCACGGCATCCACGCTGCGCAGGCCGAGCAGCACCGCAGCCCGGGCCGCCTCATCCTGGAGCGGCCGGCCGGGGCCCTTCAGGCGGGCCACGGACGCATCGCTGTTCAGCCCGACCACCAGGAAGTCGCCCAGGGCACGGGCCTCTTCGAGGTACTGCACATGCCCAGGATGGATCAGGTCGAAGCAGCCGTTGGTGAAGCAGAGCCGTCCCGGCTGCGGATGGGCCGCCAGGAAGGCCTGGGCTGAGGGATAGAAACGCGAGGATGACGACATGATCGAACCGGAATATACTTGAGAGCTGCGGGACCGTCCGCCAGGAGAAGGATGCCATGCCCCTCTACGAATACCGTTGCGAAGCTTGCGGCCAGCGCGAAGAGAAGCTGGAGAGCATGTCCGCGCCAGAGGCGCACGACTGCCCGGCCTGCAGCGCCCTGGCCGGGATGAAGCGCCAGATCTCTGCCGCCGCGTTCGCGCTGGCCGGGGACGGCTGGTCCAAGGCCGCCGCGCCGGTGTCTTCCCCTGCGCCTTCCGCGGGTGGGGGGTGCGCGGGCGGGGCCTGCGGGTGCCCCTTCGCCAGTTGATCCATTGACTTTCCGAGGCGGTCCGATAGCCTAGATGATTCCGGCTCGAGGGCCGGGACAGGATTTGATCCGTCCGATGTTCCCCAGCGGAACCTCTCGGGCCCAGGCCCGGATCTCCCGGCGCCTTCCTTGGAGGATGGTGTGCCTACCATCAATCAGTTGATCCGCCACGGGCGGGAAACGTTCCAGAACAAGACGAAGAGCCCCGCGCTCGACGCCTGCCCCCAGAAGCGGGGCGTGTGCACCCGCGTGTTCACCACCACGCCGAAGAAGCCGAACTCGGCCCTTCGCAAGGTGGCCCGCGTGCGCCTCACCAATGGCATCGAGTGCACGACCTACATCCCGGGCGTGGGCCACAACCTGCAGGAGCACAGCATCGTGCTCATCCGCGGCGGCCGCGTGAAGGATCTGCCCGGCGTGCGCTACCACGTGGTGCGCGGCACCCTCGACGCCACGGGTGTCGCCGGCCGCAACCAGTCCCGCTCCAAGTACGGCGCCAAGCGCCCCAAGGCTGGCGCCGCGCCGGCCAAGAAGAAGTAGGGGAGGTCAAACATGGCCCGTCGTTCTGCCCCCGCCAAGCGCGAGATCCTTCCGGATCCCGTCTACAACAGCCTCGTTGTCTCCAAGTTCGTGAACATCCTCATGGAGCGCGGCAAGAAGGCCACCGCCGAGCGCATCCTCTACGGAGCCCTGGAGATCGTCTCCAAGAAGACCGGCGAAGAAGCCCTGGAGGCCTTCCAGAAGGCGCTCAACAACATCAAGCCCAGCGTCGAAGTCAAGTCCCGCCGCGTGGGTGGCGCCACCTACCAGGTGCCTGTGGAGGTGCCCCAGAACCGCCGCACCTCCCTGGCCATGCGCTGGCTGAAGACCTATTCTGCATCCCGCGGCGAGCGCACCATGCGCGACAAGCTGGCGGGCGAGATCATGGACGCCATGAACTTCCGCGGCGCCGCGATCAAGAAGAAGGACGACGTCCACAAGATGGCCGAGGCCAACAAGGCCTTCGCCCATTTCCGCTGGTAGTCGCCTGTCGGACCGGAGCGGGCCGCCCCTGGGGCGGCTCGTTCCACGAAGGTCTTTGAGTCCTGCCCGATCTCGATTCTGTTCTGACCCTTTCAGGAGGCCGACGTGGCCCGCCAGACTCCCCTTGAGCGCTACCGGAACATCGGCATCATGGCCCACATTGATGCCGGCAAGACCACCACGACGGAGCGCATCCTCTACTACACCGGCAAGATCCACAAGATCGGCGAGGTCCACGAGGGCGCTGCGACGACCGACTGGATGGTGCAGGAGCAGGAGCGGGGCATCACCATCACCTCCGCTGCCATCACGGCCGCCTGGACGCCGCAGACCGGGAAGCTGAAGGGCATCGAACACCGCATCAACATCATTGACACGCCCGGCCACGTGGACTTCACGGCCGAGGTGGAGCGCAGCCTGCGTGTGCTCGATGGCGCCGTGGCCGTGTTCTGCGCCGTGGGCGGCGTGCAGCCCCAGTCCGAGACCGTGTGGCGCCAGGCCGACAAGTACGGCGTGCCGCGCCTTGCCTTCGTGAACAAGATGGATCGCACCGGCGCGGACTTCTTCCGCGTGGTCGAGATGATGCAGACGCGCCTCAAGGCCCGCCCCTGCCCCATCCAGATCCCCATCGGCGCCGAGGATCATTTCCGAGGCGTGGTGGATCTCGTCCTCATGAAGGCGCTGACCTTCGACGAGGCGGACAAGGGCTTCAAGGTGCTCTACGGGGAGATTCCCGCCGACCTGGTGGAGACCGCCAAGGAATGGCGCGAGAAGATGGTGGAGATGGTGGCCGAGGTGGATGAGGCCCTCATGGAGAAGTACCTGGGCGGCGAAGAGCTGACCGAGGTTGAGATCCGCCACGGACTGCGCAAGGGCTGCATCTCCCTGGCCTTCACGCCCATGGCGTGCGGATCGGCGTTCAAGAACAAGGGCGTCCAGCCCATGCTCGATGCCGTGGTGGACTACATGCCGTCTCCGCTCGACATCCCGGCCATCAAGGGCACGGATGCGGACGGGAACGAGGTCGAGCGGCGAGCTGAGGACAGCCAACCCTTCAGCGCGCTGATCTTCAAGATCATGGCTGATCCCTTTGTGGGATCCCTGTCTTTCATCCGCGTCTATTCGGGTGTGCTCTCCGCCGGTTCCGGTGTCTACAACGCCAACAAGGGCCGCCGCGAGCGCATCGGCCGCCTCCTCCAGATGCACGCCAACAAGCGCGAGGACATCGAGGAGGTCCGCACGGGCGACATCGGCGCCGCCGTGGGCCTCAAGGATGTGCTCACCGGCCAGACCATCTGCGACGAGGATCAGCCGGTGGTGCTCGAGTCCATGGACTTCCCCGATCCCGTGATCCAGGTGGCCATCGAGCCCAAGACCAAGGCGGATCAGGAGAAGATGGGCATCGCCCTCGCCCGTCTCGCCCAGGAGGATCCCACCTTCAAGGTGAGGACCGATCCGGAGACCAACCAGACCATCATCGCCGGCATGGGTGAGCTGCACCTCGAGATCATCGTGGATCGCATGATGCGCGAGTTCAAGGTCGAGGCCAACGTGGGCAAGCCCCAGGTGGCCTACCGCGAGACCATCCGCAAGCGGGTGGAATCCGAGGGCAAGTTCGTCCGCCAGTCCGGTGGTCGCGGCCAGTACGGCCACGTCAAGCTCATCGTGGAGCCCAACGAGGCCGGCAAGGGCTACGAGTTCGTCAACGAGATCAAGGGCGGCGTGGTGCCCAAGGAATACATCAAGCCCACGGACGAGGGCATCCAGGAAGCCATGCATGCCGGCGTCCTGGCGGGCTTCCCCTGCGTGGACATCAAGGTGACCATCTACGACGGCAGCTTCCACGAAGTGGATTCCAACGAAATGGCCTTCAAGATCGCCGGCTCCATGGGCTTCAAGGCCGGCTGCGAGAAGGCCAGCCCGGTCATTCTCGAGCCGATCATGGCGGTCGAAGTGGAGACCCCTGAGGACTACATGGGCGATGTCATCGGCAACCTGAACAGCCGCCGGGGCCGCATCGAGAACATGGAGGACCGTTCGGGCTCCAAGGTCATCACCTCGAAGGTGCCCCTGGCCGAGATGTTCGCCTACTCCACCACCCTGCGCTCCATGACCCAGGGCCGCGGCACCTACACGATGCAGTTCTCCCACTACGAGGAGGCGCCCCGGAACGTGGCCGAGGAGATCGTGGCCAAGGTCAAGGGCAGCAAGTAGGCCTGATGTCCTCTGGGGGTTCCGCGCTCCGCGCACACCCCCAGACCCCCGCTTTTCGGCCCGGCGCAGCCGGTCCTCGTTGCACCCAGCATTAGCAACATTCGTTTTACCTGCAGTTTAAGCCCCATTCGGGGTGAGGCCGTCCTTCGAACCCTCGGGTTGCCGGGCCTCCTGATCCACCGCTTCCTCCTCCGGGAGGTCGTGCGTTCTTCCGAAAAGCCGTTGCATTTCCAGCGGCTTTTGTTATGCTGATCAGCCCTGTCCCCGTTCGCGGGATGGTCAATCAACCTGGGCGGTCAGCGCCCCACGTCTATGGACGGTCTCCGTCCCAATGGAGTGAGCATGAAAGACAACATCCGCATCCGGTTGCGTGCCTTCGACCACCGTCTGCTCGACCAGAGCACCCGCGAGATCGTGGACACCGCCAAGCGCACCGGTGCCCAGGTGGCCGGGCCCATCCCTCTGCCCACCCGGACGAACAAGTACACCGTGAACCGTTCCCCCCACGTGGACAAGAAGAGCCGTGACCAGTTCGAGATCCGCACGCACAAGCGCCTGCTGGACATCCTGAACCCGACTCAGAACACCGTGGACACCCTGATGCGCCTCGACCTGCCTGCCGGCGTGGATGTGGAGATCAAGGTCTTCAGCCGCCAGGGCAACCGGTAGGAGGGGGAGAGACTATGTCCAAGGGAATCATCGGCAAGAAACTGGGCATGACCCAGATCTTCAACGAGCAGGGCCAGATCGTCCCCGTGACGGTCATCCAGGCCGGCCCCTGCGTCATCGTGCAGCGCAAGACCTCCGACCGCGACGGCTACGAAGCCGTGCAGATCGGTTTCGTGGATCCCCAGGGCGGCAAGCGCGCCTCCAAGGCGGAGAAGGGCCACTGCGAGAAGCTGGGCGTGGCTCCGGTTCGCGTCCTGCGGGAGATCAAGGTGGATGCCGCCGACGCCTCCAAGCCCGGCGACAGTGTCCTGGCGAGCGCCTTCGAGGCGAAGACCAAGGTGAACGTCACCGGCATCAGCAAAGGCAAGGGGTTCGCGGGTGTGGTCAAGCGGCACCATTTCGCCGGCGGCCGCGCCACCCACGGTTCCATGTTCCATCGCGCCCCCGGCTCCATCGGCGGGTCCAGCTATCCCAGCCGCGTCTTTCCTGGCATGCGGATGGGCGGCCACATGGGCGATGCCCAGGTGACCGTGCGCAACCTGGAGATCGCCAAGGTGGATGCCGAGAACAACCTGCTGCTCATCAAGGGCGCCGTCCCCGGCCCCAAGGGTGGGTACATCGTCATCAAGCAGGAGGCCTAGGATGGCAGCCTTCCAGCACCCCGTCGTCAATCTCGACAACCAGCCCGTGGGCACCGTTGATCTGCTGCCCGAGGTGTTCAAGCTCGAGGATGTGAACCAGCACCTGATCTGGGAAGCGGTCCGCCATTTCCTGGCCAAGCGCCGCTCCGGCACCGCGAAGACCAAGGACAAGTGGGAAGTCAGCGGTTCCGGCAAGAAGCTATGGAAGCAGAAGGGCACCGGCCGCGCCCGCGTGGGCTCCATCCGCAGCCCGCTGTGGAAGGGCGGCGCCACGGCCCACGGTCCCCATCCCCGCTCCTATGACTACGCCTTCCCCCGGAAGGCCCGCCGCGCGGCCCTGCGCAACGCCCTCTCCGCCAAGCTGGCCAGCGGCCAGATCCTGGTGGTGGAGAACTGGGATGTGGCCTCGCACAAGACGAAGGCTCTGGCCGCCACGCTCGGCAAGCTCGGCGTCACCGGCTCCGCCCTGCTGGTGGGGTCCGAGGGCAGCGAGAAGCTCGCGCTGGCCGCCGGCAACAATCCCCGGCTGCAGGCCATCGAGAGCCTGGGCGTGAACGTCTACGAGCTCCTCAAGTACGACCAGGTGATCTTCTCGAAGGAAGCCGTCCTGGCCCTCCAGGAGGTGGTGAAGCCATGACCAAGATCTTTGAAGTGATCCGCAAGCCCCTCCTCACCGAGAAGGGCCAGATCCTGCGGGAGAAGAACATCCAGGTGTTCGAGGTGGCCACCTGGGCCACCAAGCACCAGATCCGGGAGGCCGTGGAGCTCCTGCTCCAGTCCAAGGTGAAGAGCATCCGCACCGTGCGGATCCCGAGCCGGACCAAGCGCCTCGGCCGTTTCGTGGGGACGTCCAGCCCCCGCAAGAAGGCCTATGTCGAACTCGCCGAAGGCTCTTCAGCCGTGTAGGCGTTCCCTGGCGGACGGACAAGCTTTGCCCACTATCGCCCGCCCCTTTCAACCCTGAGGCAAGAGGACAACGATGAGCATCAAACAGCTCAAGCCCACGACCCCTGGTCAGCGCGGCATGTCCAAGTCCGGCTTCGAGGAAATCACCGCGGACACGCCCGAGCGTTCGCTGATTGCCAAGAGGAACCGCACTGGAGGCCGCTCCAACACCGGCCGCATCACCACCCGCCACATCGGCGGAGGGCACAAGCGGCAGTACCGCATCATTGATTTCAAGCGGAACAAGCTCGAAGTGCCCGCCAAGGTGGCCACCATCGAGTACGATCCCAACCGCACCGCCCGCATCGCCCTGCTGGTCTATGCGGATGGCGAGAAGCGCTACATCCTGGCCCCCGACGGCCTGGAAGTGGGCCGCACCGTGGTGGCCGGCAAGAACGCCGACATCCTGGTGGGCAACGCGCTCCCCCTGCGGAACATCCCGGTGGGCAACATCCTGCACAACATCGAGATGAAGCCCGGCAAGGGTGGCCAGATCGCCCGCGCCGCCGGCACCTTCGCCCAGCTGGTGGCCAAGGACGAGGACTACGCCCAGCTCCGCATGCCCTCCGGCGAGATCCGCAAGATCCACCTGGACTGCTACGCGACCATCGGCACCGTCGGCAACCTGCAGCATGAGAACGTCCAAGATCGGCAAGGCGGGCCGCACCCGCTGGCTGGGCGTGCGTCCCACGGTCCGTGGCGTGGTCATGAACCCGGTGGATCACCCGCACGGCGGCGGCGAAGGCCGCACCTCCGGCGGGCGCCACCCGGTGACCCCGTGGGGCCAGCCGACGCGCGGCTACAAGACCCGTGGCAACCGGCGCACGGACAAGTTCATCGTCAAGCGGATCAACTAGGAGGCAGGACAATGGCACGCTCCCTGAAAAAAGGCCCGTTCATTGACGCCCACCTCCAGAAGAAGGTCGAGGCGGCCCAGGCGGTCAACGACAAGCGGGTGAT
>JAKAMQ010000119.1 GCA_021812805.1 Acidobacteriota bacterium | reverse complement strand
GCGAGGGGGACGCAGAGCGGCCGCAGGCCGCGGGCGGTCCCCCTCGTCTGGCATCAGGCGGCCGGGACGGGCTCTGCCCGGCGCGGGCGCGGGGCGCGCGAGGGGGACGCAGAGCGGCCGCAGGCCGCGGGCGGTCCCCCTCGTCTGGCATCAGGCGGCCGGGACGGGCTCTGCCCGGCGCGGGCGCGGGGCGCGCGAGGGGGACGCAGAGCGGCCGCAGGTCGCGGGCGGTCCCCCTCGTCTGGCATCAGGCCGGTGGCATCTGGCAGGAAGCCGCCACAGCCGCCGGAAGATAGCAGTGGTTGACGTAGTCCATCACCATGCGGTCCGCATTGAACCGCCAGGCCAGCGTGCGGATGGAACGCTTGACCCGCTGGAGCCAGGCCCGGGGCACTCCGGCGGCATCCCGGTCGTAGTAGAGGGGCACGATCTCTTCCTCCAGCAGGCGGAACAGCGCATCGGCATCCCGCCGGTCCTGGATGGAGAAGTCGCCGTGCGTCTCGCCATTCCCGATGGCGAATCCGTTCTGGCCGTCGTAGGCCTCGGCCCACCAGCCATCCAGGATGGAGATGTGCAAGGCGCCGTTCATCGCGGCCTTCATGCCGCTGGTGCCGCAGGCCTCCAGGGGCCGCTGGGGATTGTTCAGCCATGCATCCACGCCCTGGTAGAGGTTCCGCCCCACGTGGATGTTGTAGTTCTCCACGAAGGCCATGTGGCTCCGGAAGCGCGGATCCTCAATGAGCTGGTTCACCCGCTGGATGAGGCCCTTGCCCAGCTGGTCCGCCGGATGGGCGCGGCCCGCGAAGATGAGGTTCACGGGGCGGGAGGGATGGTTCACCAGGGCCGCCAGGCGCTCGGGGTCCGAGAAGAGGAGATCCGGCCGCTTGTAGGGGACGAAGCGGCGGGCGAAGCCGATGGTGAAGGCATCCGGATCCAGCGGCGGCGTATCCAGCGGGGACAACCCCTGGTGGGCCCGCGTCTCCGCCACGTGATCCCGCACGAAGCGGATGAGCCGCGCCTTGAGCACCTGCTTGATCTCCCAGATCTCGGCGGCATCCACGGATTCGAGGCGCGTCCAGAGATCAGGCCGCGCCAGGCTCTCCATCCAGTTGACACCGAGGCGCTCCACATACAGCTGGTTCAACTCCGAGGCCAGCCAGGTGGGCACATGCACGCCGTTGGTGATGTGGCCGACGGGCACCTCGTGCTCCTTGCGCTCGGGCCAGAGGCGGTTCCACATGGCGCGGGAGACGGTGCCGTGGAGGGCCGATACGCCATTGGCCCGAAGGGAATGGCGCAGCGCCAGCACCGTGGGCATGAAGGCATCCTGGGGGTTGCTGGGGTCGAGCTGGCCCAGGCCCAGCACCTCGCGCACCGGCAGCTTCAGGCCCTCGGCCAGGGGCCGCAGGTGTTCCTCGGCCAGGTCCGCCGGAAAGCGGTCGTGGCCCGCATCCACTGGCGTGTGGGTGGTGAAGACCGTGGCCGCCGCCGCCTCCCGGAGGGCTGCGTGGGGATCCTGGCCATCCTCCTGCACCCGGCGGCGGGCCCGCTCCAGGACCGCGAAGGCGGTGTGCCCCTCGTTCAGGTGGTACACGCTGGGGGTGATGCCCAGAACCCGCAGGGCCCGGGCGCCCCCGACGCCGAGCAGCAGCTCCTGCTGGATGCGGATGCGCTGGTCCCCCCCGTAGAGCCGCGCGGCGAGGGCTTGGTCCGCCTCGCTGTTCTGGGCATCCCGGGTGTCCAGGAGGATCAGCTTGACCCGCCCCACACAGGCTTCCAGCACCCGGGCCCAGATCAGCCGCCCGGGCATCTCCACGGACACGCGCACGGGCTCGCCCTGGGGATCCCGCGCCAGGCGCAGCGGCAGCTCCTTCAGGTCGAAGGGCTCCAGCACATCCTGCTGCCAGTGGGAGCCGTCCAGCACCTGGCTGACGTAGCCCTGGTGGTAGAGCAGGCCCACCCCCACCATGGGCACGCCCAGGTTGGAGGCGCCCTTCAAGTGGTCGCCTGCCAGGATGCCCAGACCGCCGGAATAGATCGGCAGGGATTCGTGCAGGCCGAACTCCGCGCAGAAGTAGGCCACGGGGCGGGAACCCAGGCCGCCCGCGTGGAACAGGCCCCAGGTGGTGACGGGATGGACGTACTCGTCGAGCTGGCGAAGCGCGCGGTCAATGCGGGCCGGGATATCCACTTCCGTGGCCCGCTTCTCCATCTGCCGGGTCTCGATCTGGCGGAGTACCGCCAGGGGATTCCGGTGCACCCGGTTGTAGAGATCAATGTCCAGATCGCGGAAGATGGACCGCACCTCGGGGCGCCAAGTCCACCACAGGTTCTGGGTGAGGCGTTCGAGCTTCTGCCGGAGGGTTTCCATGGCGGCCTCGGTGGATGGGGTGATTATGGCAGGCGGCCGGAACCACCGGCGGGCCGGATGATGAGGACGCCCAGGGGCGGCAGGGTGAGGGCCAGGGCGTGTTCGAAGCCGTGCATGGGCTCCGCGTCCGGCCGCAGACACCCCGGGTTACCGAAGCCCTGGCCCCCGTAGAGGGACGCATCCGTGTTGAGGATCTCCTCGCAGGGCCCTTCCCAGGGCACGCCGACCCGGTAGCCGCGATGGACCAGGGCGGTGGCGTTGAGCACCACCAGCAGGGTCTCACCCGAATCGGGATCCCGGCGGAGCAGGGCCAGCACGTTGTTGTGCCGGTCCTGGCAATCCACCCAGGTCCAGCCACCCGCTTCGCAATCCCCCCGGTAGAGGGCCGGGTGGGCGCGGTAGAGGGCGTTGAGATCCCGCAGGAGGTCGTAGACGCCGTGGTGTCCCGGCTGCTCGAGCAGTTCCCAATCCAGGGCGGTCTCGTGGTTCCATTCCCGTTCCTGGCCCAGCTCCGCCCCCATGAAGACCAGTTTCTTGCCGGGATGCGCGAACTGCCAGGCCAGCAGGAGGCGCAGGTTCGCCAGGCGCTCCCACGCGCTCCCCGGCATGCGCCCCAGGAGGCTCCGCTTGCCATGCACCACCTCGTCGTGGGAGAGCGGCAGGACGTAGTTCTCCGCGTGGTGGTAGAGCAGGCTGAAGGTCAGCTCATCGTGGTGGTAGCGGCGATGGGGCATGGTCCGTGCGAGGAAACGCAGCGTGTCATGCATCCAGCCCATGTCCCATTTGAAGCCGAATCCCAGGCCGCCGACATGGGTGGGGCGGGACACCATGGGCCAGGCGGTGGATTCCTCCGCAAGGGTGAACGTGTCCGGGTGCAGGGCGTACACCGTCTCGTTGAGGCGGCGGAGGAAGGACACCGCATCCAGGTTCTCCCGGCCGCCATAGCGGTTGGGGATCCACTGCCCCGCCTCGCGGCTGTAGTCCAGGTAGAGCATGGAAGCCACCGCGTCCACCCGCAGTCCGTCCACATGGCACTGCTCCAGCCAGAAAAGGGCGTTGGCGATGAGGATGTTCTGCACCTCGCGCCGGCCGTAGTTGTAGATCAGGGTGCCCCAGTCCCGGTGGCGCCCCTGCCGGGGATCCGCGTGCTCGTACAGGTGCGTGCCGTCGAAGAAGCCCAGCCCGTGGGCATCCTCCGGGAAGTGGGCGGGAACCCAGTCCAGCACCACGCCGACGCCCGCCTGATGGAAGGCATCCACGAAGGCCTTGAAGTCCTCCGGCGAACCGAAGCGGCTGGTGGGCGCGAAGAGCCCCAGGGGCTGATAGCCCCAGGAACCGTAATAGGGGTGCTCGCTCACGGGCAGCAGCTCGATGTGCGTGAACCCGAGGTAGCGGACGTACGGGATGAGCTGCTCCGCGATCTCCTGGTAGGTCATGAAGGCCCCGTCGGGGCGGCGCCTCCATGAACCGAGGTGCACCTCGTAGGCGCTGAAGGGCGCGCGGTGGAGCGGCTCCCGGCCCCGGGCTTCCATCCAGGCCGCATCGCCCCAGGCGTAGTGTCCCAGGCCATGGACGATCGAGGCCGTGCCTGGAGGCGCTTCGCAGCGGAAGGCGAAGGGATCCGCCTTGAGCGGCAGCAGGGCGCCATCGGGGCCGTGCAGCTCGAACTTGTACAGCTCGCCCGGGCCCACCCCCGGAACGAACCCTTCCCACACCCCCGAATCGCTTCCGGCGAGGGGGTTCCGCCGGCCATCCCAGGCATTGAAGGGGCCGACCACACTGGCACTCCGAGCGTTGGGGGCCCACACGGCGAAGGCCGTGCCTGGCACACCCTCCAGGGCGCAGGGATGCGCTCCGAGCTTCTCGAAGAGGTGCCGATGGGTGCCCTCCCGCAGCAGGTAGTGATCGAGGGGGCCCATGCGGCGGCGGCGGTTCACGACCGGCCGCCCAGCTTCAACCCCACCCGCAGGGCCTCCGTGACGCTCCAGGCCTGCGCGTCGCAGCCCCGCTGGGCGTGGGGCGCATCGCCCTCCAGCAGCTCCGGAAGCTGGCCCACGCAGCCCTCCGCCAGGGGGCCCTCCAGGCTGCCCAGCAGGGCCCGGGCCGCCGCCACGGCCACGGGCGCGTGGTCCCAGGCAGCAGCAAGCGCCTCGCAGAAGCTGGGCAGCAGCCACACCCAGGCAGTGCCGTTGTGGTAGGCCGGTTTGCGCCGGGTGTCCTCGTCCCCCTCGTAGCGGCCCCAGTAGGGGCGCTGCGGATCATTGAGCAGGCGGCCGTCCACCCCGCGGATCGCCAGGGGCGCGGCCACCGGCAGGGACGCCAGACTGCGCAAGGCGCCGGGCACCAGCAGGTGCCGCTGCGCTGCGGCGACTGCGCTGCGGGCACGCTCACCCTTCACCAACCCGAGGCTCACAAGGAACAACTGATTGGGTCGCAGGTGATCGAGGGGAACGGCCTCTGCCGCAGACACCCCAGGCGCGGCCGCGAGGACATCGGCGAACCAGCCCTGGGCCGGCAGCCAGTAGCGCTCCAGGGCCGCCTCGGCCCGCCGAGCCAGGGCCTCCCAGGGCGCCCGGGCCGCCGGCGGTTCCACCCGTGCGAGCTGGCGCAGCAGGCGGATCCACAGGGCCTGGAGCTCCACGGGGTAGCCTTCCCGCGGGGTGCCGGCGGGATGGTTCGTATCCATCCAGGTGAAGTGGGCGGGACTCCATACCAGGGCGGATCCGGGGTCCACGCGCACCCCGTTGGGAGCGCCCGCCAACAGGCCCTGCGCCAGGCTGCGCAGCACGTCCAGGAGGCTGCGGTTCCCGGCCTGGGCCTCGTACACTGAGTTGCCCAGGGCCGCCGCAGTCTCCTCCAGGGCCAGGGCGTACCAGAGCGGGGCATCCGAAGTGTCCCGGTCGCCGGCATCCCCGACCTGGAGGCGGTTGGGCAGGGTGCCCTGACGTTCCAGGGCGCCATAGGTGCGGAGCAGCGCCAGGGCCTCCGCGCCCCAGCCCGCGGCCACGAGGCCCCGGGCGGCGATCAGCGTATCCCGGCCCCAGTCCAGGAACCAGGGATAGCCGGCGATCACCGTGAGCCCCGTGCCCCGGCGGACGAGGAAGGCCCCGGCGGCGCGGGCCAGCTGGCCGCCGAAGGCGTCCGTGGCCACGGGCGATGCCGGTGGCGGCGGCGGGGCCGCCCCGGCCGCTTCCTCCACCTCCACCTGAAGGAGAGCCTCACCGCCGGGCGCGAGGGGCAGCTCGAACCAGCCCGGGCTCCAGGCATCGCCCCGGTCCCGCTGGCCCCGGAGGCTCTCCACGGGGTGGGGAATCCCCAGCGACCATTCGGGCTCCGGGTGGTAGGTGCCCGATAGGGACGAGGGGGGACCGCCTGCTCCCCTGCGGCTCGCGATGTCCCCCCTCGTGCACCCCCACGTGGTGTCCCGGCCGAGCCGGGACACCACGTCTGCTTCGCACCAGGCCCGGAGGCGGCGGTCCACCGCAGGATGGAAACGGAACCCCGCGGCCTCGGGCAGCGGCTCCACGCTGGCCCGGAAATGGGCATCCAGGCCCTCATCGCAGACAGTCTCTCCGTGGAAGCTCCGGTCCTCCAGATCCAGGCGCACCGTCACGGCCACCCGCGCCTCCGGTGGCAGGCCTCCGTCCCCGCGCCGGAACCGCAGGGACAGCGCATTGCGCCCGGCCGGCATCTCCGCCTCCAGGTCCAGCAGCACGCTGCGGCCGTCGCCGGCGTGGCCCCGGAAGCGCCACTGGGCGGGCGGCCCCGGCGCAAACGAAGCGAGGTTGGCGCCATCCAGGGCGGTGAGGAAGCCATCGGCGATGACCCAGGCCCGCAGGCGCTTCACCAGCACCTGGCGGTCGCAGGGCAGATCCGGATGGAGGTTGGCGCCCAGCAGGCAGTCGTACTTGGAAGCGATGGCGCCCAGATCCGCCGCGAGCCGCGCCATGCCGCCCCGGCCGTTGGTGAGCAGGGCCATGCCCTGCCATGAACGAGGGGGGACCGCCTGCTCGGCAACGTCCTGCCAGCGAGGCTCGGCGGCCAGGTAGCGCAGGGTGGCCTGGAGGGGCCCTCCCTCCCGGCCGAAGCGGTCGAGGATCAGCCGGGCCTGGCCGGGCGGCGCGGCCCCGGGCGGCAGGGCCGCCACCTGGCACCCGCCCGCCCGCAGCGACCGCAGGCACAGATCCGGCGCCCCCGGCCGCTGGAGGGTCAGGGCGAAGGGCCGCTCCTCACGCACCAGCACCCAGTGGCCGGGCGGCACCGGCAGGATGCGGCGGGCATCGCCGGCTTCCCATTCCAGCACTGCGGGATAGACCGCCGGATCCGTGGCCGCCTCCAGGGCCGCGCCCAGATCCTCCGCAGCCGGGCCGCGGTCCAGGCGAGGCAGAGCCGCCAGGAAACCTGCTGGATCCCGGTCCACCCGCTCGGCCAGCGTGCGCCAGTCGCAGGGGCCCAGATCCTCCCCGGGCAGGGCCTGGGCCAGGCACTGGAAGGCCCAGGCGGCCTGGGCCCGCCGGATGCGGTAGGTCTCGCCGGACAACCCCGCCGGACGGACCTGCGAGACCAGACAGTGGGCCGCGCCGGGCTGCACCTGGAGGTGGCGGACGTCCCCTTGGCGGGCGTGGTGGGGCGGATCTCCCAGCAGATCCACCCGGGGTTCACCCAGCGCCTTCCAGGCCGATTCCGGAAGCGCCAGGGCCCCGGGCTGGAGGGGATCCAGATTCACCAGGACCAGGCAGTGGTCCAGCCCCTCGGCGGAATGGCGCGCGAGGGCCAGGACGGGCGAATCCTCTGGACTCAGGCGTTCCACCTGGGCGCCATCGAAGAAACAGGGATGCTCCGCCAGCAGACGGTTGAGAGCGGCCAGTTCCGCCACCAGGTTCGGCTCGGCGCCCCAGGCCAGGCCGCTGGCCCCATGCACATCCAGCTTCTCGGTGGCCAGCCACTCCACCCCGGCGGTGAAACCGAAGGCGCCGGTCTGGCTGGCCAGGGCGCAGAGGCGGTTGCGCAGCAGGGACCAGGCTGGGCCCCGCTGGGCCAGGCGGTCATTGTCGTGGGTCTCGCTGTAGTGGACAAGCGGGCCGAGGCGCTGGGCCTGGCGGAAGCAGTGGTCCAGGTAGCCCGAGACGGCGCGGGGTTCGTGGTTCTGGAACAGCTCCGAGTAGGCCCACTGCATGCCGCCTTCCCCCAGCAGGCACTCCGTTGCCTCCCAGGCGCCGCCCAGGCCCTCCAGCAGGAAGAGGCAGTCGGGGAACTCCCGCCGCACCCGGGCGCCCAGGTACTGCCAGACCGGCAGGGGCACCATGTAGCCCGCATCGCACCGGAAGCCATCCACACCCCGCCGGCACCATGTGAGCAGGGCCTCGCCCACCTCCTCCCAGAACGCCGGCTCACCGCCGTCCAGCTCGACGAGATCCGCCCAGGTGTTGCCCCAGGCGCCGGGGCTGTGGAAGCTCCCATCCGGATCGCGGCGGAACCATTCGGGGTGGGTTTCCATCAGGCGCGATTCCCAGCCCGTGTGATTCACCACGATATCCAGCAGGAGGCTGCCGCCCCGGGCATGGACCCCGTCCGCCAACTCCCGGAACTGGTCCACGGCGGTGGTGCGCCGGTCGAATTCGACGAGGGCGGGGTCAATGGCGGTGAGGTCGAGCTGGGCGTAGGGGCTGCCGAAGCGCCCCATGCGGGCGAACGTGGTGGGCACCGGGCCCACGGGCAGCAGGTGGAGGAACCGGATGCCGAGGGAATCGAACAGATGGGGCAACTGCCGGGTCAGATCCCGGAGCGTGCCCGAGGGCGGGATGACCGTCATGCCCTGCCGGTCGAGTTCGGCCCAGGCGGCCTCCTGCCGACCACCCCGGGCGCTGCGCAGGCTCCGGGTGGGACCGAACTGGCGCGGGAAGGCGCAGTAGATCAGGTTGGCGGAGCGCAGCCGGTCCGGCAGCACGCTGAGCCCCAGATCATCGCCGGCGGGCCAGTGCTGGAGGCCCCCGGGATCCACCGCATAGGCCTTGGCCCGGAAGGGGCCCGGCTCGGTGAGCACCAGATCCAGGTTCCAGCCAGCCGCCCCCGGCCGCAGGGGGATGTCACGCCAGGCGGCCCCGGCGAAGGTGGCTTCTTCGCCACGCAGGGTGCCCGCCTGGGCCAGGATCTCCTCCCGGGCGCGGACGCCGCGGGTGAGGTTGGTGCGCAGGAAGGCCCGCCAGCCCGGCTGGCCCGGGGCCGGATGGGCCAGCTCCACCCGTAGGCGATCGCCCACGTAGCGCACGAGGCGGGCGCCGGGCTCGGGACGCATGGCGGGTCGGAGCACGGCTCACCCTCCGGCCCCATCCTACCCCGTTGATTGGCTTCCCGCAGACGGTCGAGCCGGGGGACAATGCCCGCACCATGTCCACCACCGCGCCCGCCTCACCCGCCCTCGATGCGTTGCTTGCCGAATGCCGCAAGGTGATCGTCGGGCAGCCCCTGCTGCTGAACCGCCTGCTCGTGGCCCTGCTCTGCCGCGGCCATGTGCTGCTGGAGGGCCTGCCGGGCCTGGCGAAGACGCGCACGATCAAGACCCTGGCGGCGGCCAGCCACACCAGCTTCCGCCGCATCCAGTTCACGCCGGACCTGCTGCCGAGCGATGTCGTGGGAACCCTGGTCTTCGATCCCCGGGCCCTCACCTTCACGCCCAAGAAGGGGCCCGTGTTCGCGAACCTGCTGCTGGCCGACGAGATCAACCGCGCGCCCTCGAAGGTGCAGGCCGCCCTGCTGGAGGCCATGGAAGAGCGCCAGGTCACGCTGGGCGAAGAGAGCTTCCGCCTGCCCGAACCGTTACTCGT
>JAKAMQ010000118.1 GCA_021812805.1 Acidobacteriota bacterium | reverse complement strand
CTTCTTGGGGGCGGCCTTCTTGGCAGCAGCCTTCTTGGGGGCGGCCTTCTTGGCAGCAGCCTTCTTGGGGGCGGCCTTCTTGGCAGCAGCCTTCTTGGGAGCGGCCTTCTTGGCAGCAGCCTTCTTGGGGGCAGCCTTCTTGGCGGCCGGCTTCTTGGCGGCGGCCTTCTTGGGAGCGGCCTTCTTGGCAGCCGGCTTCTTGGCAGCGGGTTTCTCGGCCGCAGGCGCGGCGGCGGTGGCGACCGGTGTGGTCATATCGGCCATGGGTGGCTCCTTTTCGCCCGTTCGGGCGGTGTGGGAAGGGGAAGTGCGGGAAGCGGGCCTGGAAGCAGCCTGGCTGGCGCTGCGATCAGGGAGTTCCCGCTGGGTGGGTGTGCGATGTTTGCCGGCGGCAGGTGCCGCAGGCGCGGGGGCCGTTTCCGCGGCAGAGCCGCTCCGGCTCTTGGGCTTGACGGCCTTCTTCGGAGGTTCCTGGCCCGCAAGGATCTGGGCCAGCCGCTTGCCCGGGTAATAGTCATCCAGCAGGGCATCGCCCAGGATGACCCCATGGATGCCAAGGGCCTCGGCCTCGCGGATCTGGTCAAGCCGGTGAATGCCGGCTTCCATCATCCGGAGGCAGTTGCGGGGGATTTTCTTGGCCAGGGCAAGGGCCTTGTCCCAGGAGGCGGCCCAGGTGTCCAGATCGCGGCCCACGGCGCAGATGATCTCGGCGCCGGCCTCCACGGCCTGGTGGAGTTCCGCCTCCGAGGTGACCTCGACCACCACGTCCAGGCCCTTGCTGGTGGCGAACTTCAGCAGTTCCTGGAGGCGATCAGGGGAGAGCAGGGCCGGCATGAGGAAGATGGCATCGGCTCCGAGGATCTTGCTTTCCTCGACCTGGTACTCCTCGAAGATGAACTCCCGCCGGAGCAGGGGGACCTTCAGGAGGCTCCGGACCTCGGAGAGGTGCTTATCGTCTCCGTGGTAGAGGAACTTATCCGTGGCCACCACCAGGGCGCGGGCCCCGTTCTCCGCCAGGCTCTTGGCGTGGGTGGAGGCCTTGTAGCTTTCCCGGACCTGTCCCCGCCCCGGATCTCCGCCGGCCACTTCACCCAGAATGGTGGTTCCAGGCTGGCTGAGCTCTTCCTTCAGGGAGTGGTGTCCTTTGTAGGCATCCTTGACCGCCACGGGGCCCCTCTGCTTCTTGATTTCCACATCCAGGGCCTTGAAGATGGCGACTTTCTTTAGCATTTCCGGCTCTCCAAATCTCAGATACCTCGCTGCTGGCCCTATGGGGAAGATGTCCTGCGGTTTTTCCTCTGAGTCACCATGAAAGCAGCGATCGGAATGAGGTCAACAGAGAAATCAAAAAAATCTTCATTTTTTTGATCGCTAGGGTGGAGGTCTCTGGCATTCATTTCTGGATCTGCCCGCGCGACACTGAGGCCTGGAGTCCGCCATGACGACCACCGTGCTCGACCATCCGCTTCTCCACCACAAGCTCTCCCTCATCCGTGATCGCAAGACGCCGGGCAGCCTCTTCCGCGCGCTGATCGAGGAGGCCGGCCTCCTGCTCGCCGTGGAGGCCACGCGCCATCTGCCCACCGAATCGGTGGTGGTGGAGACGCCCCTGGAGCGCACGGGCACGCAGCGCCTGAAGTCCCTGGATCCCGTCCTGGTGCCGGTCCTCCGCGCCGGACTGGGGTTCCTGCCGGCCTTCCTCCAGCTCATGCCCACCGCCAAGGTGGGCCACCTCGGCCTCTACCGCGATCACGATTCCCTGGTCCCCGTGCCCTACTACCGCAACTTCCCGCCGCTCCTCGAGGCGCGCCCCGTCTTCATCCTGGATCCCATGCTGGCGACGGGGGGCAGCGCTTCCGAGGCGGTCCGCCAGTTGAAGGCAGCGGGCGGAGTGAACCTCGTCCTCGTCTCGCTGCTCGCGGCCCCTGAAGGGCTGGCGCGGCTCCAGGGAGACCACCCCGATCTCCACCTCGTCCTCGGCGCCGTGGATCGCCAGCTCAACGAGCGGGGCTACATCCTGCCGGGTCTCGGAGACGCCGGGGACCGGCTCTTCGGAACTGCCTAGCCGCGATGGAGCCTGTGGAACCGCCCGCCGAGGCACCCTGGCACGCCCTCCTCCAGGTGGGTCTCCTGCTGGTGCTGCTCCTGGGGGCGGGCGTCGGCACTGCCTGGTGGCTGGCGCGCCATGCGCGGCAGCAGGTCGTACGGATCCTGCTGGTGACTCCCGCCCCCGGTCCAGGCTCGGGTCTTGACGCCTCGGAAGGCCGGGCGCTGGGCGCGCTGGTGCAGGACCACCTCGAATGCTTCGGGGGAGCTGCGGTGACCAGCGTGACGGAGATGCCCACCGATCTCGGCCCCCTGTTGCTGCATCCGCACGCCCGGGTGGTGATCCTCGATCCCCGCCGCCAGGGCGACCTGCTTGCGCTGGGCTTCCGGACCGCGACCGCGGGTCCACTGGGCCAGCTCGGCGGGAAGGCCTGGACGGTCACGCCCCCGGTCTTCCGGACACCCCGGGAGGCCTTCGGGATGCTGGACCGCGTTCTGGGTTGTGTCCCGGGGGCGGCGGGTGATGCGCTCACCCCCCAGCGGGCTCAGGATTTCTGGGATCTCATCCGCGCCTCGAGTCTCCGCCTCGAGAATGACCACCTGCAAGAGGCGGCGGGCCTCGCCGCGCAGGTGACCCAGGCTGAGCCGGGCTGCGCCAGCGGATGGGTGCTGCTGGGAAACCTGGAATACCGGCGGTTCCTCAATGATCCACAGGCCTCCCGGCCCGGCCAGGCCCAGGTGGAGGCTCTCTTCCTGAAGGCTCTGACGCTGGTGCCCAGCCATCCCCGGGCGACCTTCCTGCTGTCGCTCGTGGAGGCTGATGCCGGCGACCAGCGGCGGGCGCTTACCCTGCTCATCGAGGCCCGGAAGCGGCAGCCCTGGAACCCCACCCTGCTCACGGGGCTGGCCTACGCGGCACGGGGCGCCGGCTTGCTCACCCTGTCCCGCCGCGCCCTGGATCTTCGGGATAGCCTCGCGTTTTCCAGCTACCTGCCCCAGGCGGTGGATATCACCCGCCTCTACACGGGCGAGTTCTCGCGGTTCCAGGCCGACTTGCAGGATCGCCCCGGCCACCTGCGGAACACCACGGGCATCGTGGCCTTCTACCGGGGCTACCTGGCCCTCGTCCAGGGCGATCGCGGCACGGCCCTGACGGCCTTCCAGGAGGCCCGGGAAGTGCCCCGGGGCTATCCCAGCATCGTCCACCTGGCGGAGGTGTATGCCTTGATCCTGGAGGGCCGGACGCAGGAGGCCTGGGAGAAACTGCACACCCTGGATCAGGCCCGGGTCGGCATGCGGGAGCCCGATGGTGAATTCACCCTGCGGCTGGCGGAGGCCTATGCCCTGCTGGGCGATCGTGCCAGTGCCATGGACATGGCGGATCGGGCCTTCGGGCGCGGATTCGGATGCACGGAATGGTACGAGAGGAGCCCCATGCTCCAGCCCTTGCGCTCCCTGCCGCAGTGGCAGGCGCTCATCCAGCACCTCCAGGAGCGGCAGGGCCTGATGGAATCCACGTTCCCATCCAGCCTGGTGGAGGATCCGTCCTGAGCGGATGGGTATCGTGCGCCATGGATGGCGCACCGGGCCCGCAAGGGCCCGCCAGCTCAGGCGAAACCGCGCTTCACCTGAGCTGGCGCCGTCAAAGCCAGGGACGGCTTTGACGACGGAGTGGTACGGGGCTGCTCCCGCTAGACTGGAGGTTCGCCAGAATCCTGGGGGAGCCCATGTCCATCGTCCCTGAATCCACCCGGTCAACCAGCATCCAGGAACGGCCCCAGGACGGCTTCACGCCCCGGCACAAGGTCCGATTCGTGACGGCGGCCAGCCTCTTCGACGGCCACGACGCGAGCATCAACATCATGCGGCGCATCCTCCAGGGCACGGGGTGCGAGGTGATCCACCTGGGCCACAACCGCGCGGCGCAGGATCTGGTGGAGACCGCCATCCAGGAGGACGCCCAGGGCATCGCGCTCTCCAGCTACCAGGGCGGCCATCTCGAGTACTTCAAGTACATGGTGGACCTCCTCCGGGAGCGGGGCGCCGGGCACATCCAGGTCTTCGGCGGCGGAGGGGGCGTCATCGTGCCGGAGGAGATCCGGGAACTGGAAGCCTATGGCGTGGCGCGCATCTACAGCCCCGAGGACGGCCGGACGATGGGCCTCCAGGGGATGATTGACGACATGGTGCGGCGCTGCGATTTCGATCCCCGGGAGCAGGGGGCGCCGAACCGCCTGGCCCGGCGCATCACCGAGATCGAACTCGGCTCCGCCAACGGCTTCCAGGTGCCTGCGGGCACGCGCATCCCCGTCCTTGGCATCACGGGCACCGGGGGTGCGGGCAAGTCCTCGCTCATTGACGAGCTGCTGCGGCGGTTCCTGGTGGACTTCCCGGACAAGCGGGTCGCCGTGCTCAGCGTGGACCCCACCAAGCGCAAGACCGGCGGCGCCCTGCTGGGGGACCGGATCCGCATGAACGCCCTCTACCATCCCGAGCTGCGGGACCGGGTCTTCATGCGCAGCCTCGCCACCCGCAGCGCGGCCCACCGCGCCACCAGCGAAGCGCTCGTGGCCAGCATCGCCGCCGCCAAGGCGGAGGGCTACGACCTGGTCATCGTCGAGACCGCCGGCATCGGCCAGAGCGACAGCGAGATTGCGGACCTGGTGGATTTTTCGATGTACGTGATGACGCCGGAATACGGCGCGGCCAGCCAGCTCGAGAAGATTGACATGCTCGACTTCGCCGACCTGGTGGTGTTGAACAAGGCGGACAAGCGCGGGGCGGAGGACGCCCTGCGGGATGTGCGCAAGCAGGTCCAGCGGGCCCACAAGCGCTTCGACGTGCCCCCCGAGGAGATGCCGGTCTACGCCACCTGCGCCAGCCAGTTCAATGACCCCGCGACCGACTGGCTCTTCGTGAACCTGGTGAAGGCCCTCGCCGCCCGGACGGGCCTCGACTGGGAACCCCGCCTGGCCGCGGAACCCGGAGGGCCCCGCCGCGCGGCCATCATCCCGCCCGAGAAGGTGCGCTACCTCGCGGAGATCGCCGATGCCGTGCAGGGCTACAAGGCCTGGGTCCGGCGCCAGGCGGAGACCGCCGAGCTGGCCCATGCCCTCTGGACCAGTCTGGCCAGCCTGGGGGACCATGTCCCCCCGGCGGGCGCGATCTACGACGCCATCCATCTCACGGAGGCCAGTGAAGGCGACCAGGGCACCGCCATCCTGCTGCTCCGGCAGCGCTATCAGGAGCACCTGGGCGAGCTGCACGCCGAGAGTCGCCGCCTCATCCACGACTGGGCGAGCCTGAAACGCGGCTACACCGATCCCGAGAACATCTACGTCGTCCGGGGCAAGGACATCCGCACCGCGAACTACACGGCCTCCCTCAGCGGCTCCCTGGTGCCCAAGGTGGCCCTGCCGCCCTTCTCGGGCTGGGGCGACCTGCTGCGCTGGCAGCTGCTGGAGAACCTGCCCGGCCGGTTCCCCTTCACGGCCGGGGTCTTCGAGTACAAGCGCGTGGGCGAGGATCCCACCCGCATGTTCGCGGGCGAGGGCACGCCCGAGCGGACCAACAAGCGCTTCCACTACGTGAGCCAGGGCCAGCCCGCCGTGCGGCTCAGCACGGCCTTCGACAGCGTCACCCTCTATGGCGAGGATCCCCACATCCGCCCCGACATCTACGGGAAGATCGGCAACAGCGGTGTCTCCGTCTGCACCGTGGATGACGCCAAGAAGCTCTACTCGGGCTTCGACCTCCTCTGTCCCACCACCAGCGTGAGCATGACCATCAACGGTCCCGCCCCCACCATGCTGGCCTTCTTCCTCAACGCCGCCATTGACCAGCGGGCCGAGGCCTGGCTGAAGGAACACGGGCAGCTCGAGGCGGCCCAGGCGAAGATTGACGCGCTGTATGCGGCGAAGGGCCTGACCCGGCCCCGCTACGCGGGCGCGCTGCCCGAGGGGAACGGTGGCCTGGGCCTGGCGCTCCTCGGCGCCACGGCTGACGAGGTGCTGCCCCCCGAGGTCTACGCGAAGCTGAAAGCCGAGGCCCTCCAGTCCGTGCGCGGCACGGTGCAGGCCGACATCCTCAAGGAGGACCAGGCCCAGAACACCTGCATCTTCAGCACGGAGTTCAGCCTGAAGGTCATGGGCGACATCCAGCAGACCTTCATCCAGGAGAAGGTCCGCAACTTCTACTCCGTGAGCATCAGCGGCTACCACATCGCCGAGGCGGGCGCGAACCCCATCACCCAGCTGGCCTTCACCCTGGCCAACGGCTTCACCTTCGTCGAGTACTACCTGTCGCGCGGGATGCACATTGACGATTTCGCGCCGAACCTCTCCTTCTTCTTCAGCAACGGCCTGGATCCCGAGTACAGCGTCATCGGCCGCGTGGCCCGCCGCATCTGGGCCGTGGCCATGAAGGAGACCTACGGCGCCAACGACCGCAGCCAGAAGCTGAAGTACCACATCCAGACCTCGGGCCGGTCGCTCCACGCCCAGGAGATTGACTTCAACGACATCCGCACCACGCTGCAGGCCCTCTACGCCATCTACGACAACTGCAACAGCCTGCACACCAACGCCTACGACGAGGCCATCACCACGCCCACGGAGGAGAGCGTCCGCCGGGCCATCGCCATCCAGCTCATCATCAACCGCGAGCTGGGTGAGGCGAAGAACGAGAACCCGCTCCAGGGATCCTTCCTGATCGAGCAGATGACCGAGCTGGTGGAGGAGGCGGTGCTGGCGGAATTCCGCCGCATCGCGGACCGCGGCGGCGTGCTGGGGGCCATGGAGACCATGTACCAGCGGGGCAAGATCCAGGAAGAGTCCATGCACTACGAGCACCTCAAGCACAGCGGGGAGCTCCCCATCGTCGGCGTGAACACCTTCCTGAACCCCCATCCCAAGGCCCTGGGTACCCCCGAGCTGATCCGTAGCACCGAGGCCGAGAAGCAGCAGCAGATTGACAACCTGGCCGCTTTCCACGCCCGCAACGCCGACCGTGCGCCCCTCGCCCTGGCCCGGCTCAAGGAGGTGGCCCGCACCGGCGGCAACCTCTTCGAACACCTGCTGGACGCCGCCAAGGTCTGCAGCCTCGGCCAGATCAGCAGCGCCCTCTACGAAGTGGGCGGGCAGTACCGCCGCAACATGTAAGTGATCCAGTGTGGCGCAGACCTGGCTCCGGCACGATGGTTGCCAGGGCGTATGATGGGAGGACCATGATCCGTCGCGGCCTGCTCATCCCGCTTGCCGCCCTGCCCCTGGTGGCCGGGTCGCCCGGGGTGCGCCACACCCGCGCCACCTACCTCTACACCTACTACGACCGGCACGGGCACCTGGTGGTCAACAACCTGCCACCCAGCTACGTGAAGGGCCAGGGGCTCATCCTGAAGCACGTGGGGGTGGGACGGATCCGCCTGGCTGTCACCCCCGCCGAAATGGCCCGGGTGCTGCGGAGCCCTGAACTCATCGCCATGGTGGATGAGATCGCCAAGGCCCAGGGCGTGGACACCTACCTGGCCCGGGCGGTCATCCAGGCGGAGAGCGCGTTCAACTACCGGGCCCGGTCCCGCACCGGGGCCCTGGGCCTCATGCAGCTCATGCCCAGCACCGCGGAGCGCTTCGGCGTGCTCGATCCCTTCGACCCCCGGCAGAACATCGAGGGCGGCGTGAAGTACCTCCGCTGGCTCCACGACTACTATCACGGGGATCTCACCAAGGTTGTCGCCGCCTACAACGCGGGCGAGAACGCGGTGGACCGGTACCATGGCATCCCGCCCTATGGCGAGACCCGGGCCTATGTGCCCAAGGTGCTCGATCTCTACCGCCGGAAGGCCGTGCAGCCCGACGCCAGGGATGCCGGCAGCATGGCCCTGCTCAAGAAGGGGCGGGGCGGATTCCAGGTGGAGGAGGCCAAGGCCGCCCCTGAACCCGCCCAGGCCTCCGCCCGGATTTACCAGTGGGTGGATTCCCGCGGCCGCCTCCAGATCAGCGATCAGCCCCCGCCCAGGGGCGCGGCCCGAGTGAAGGAATTCGGCGGATCCTAACTCCCGGAGCGGATGTAGTCCTCCAGGGCCTGGAGGGTGGCTTGAAAGGTGGCTTCCAGTTGTTCCAGGGTGGCCTCGGGAACCGTGGCGGCAGGATCGCTGGCGAGACCTTCCAGTTCGGCGGCCTGGGCGCGCAGGGCCTTGGCGCCGATGGCGCCGGCCCCCCCCTTCAGGGCATGGGCCGTCCGGGAGGCGGCCTCTGCCGCACCGGCCTGGAGGGCGGCCCGGATCTCCCGGATGCGCCGGGGGGAATCCTCCCGGAACAGGGCCGTCATCTCGGCGACCAGGCTGGTGCTGCCGTCATCCAGATCCACCAGGTTCCGGAGGGTGGGAAGGTCCAGCAGGTCGGTCGCAGCCATGGTGTACTCCCGGAAGCATGCTGCCCCAGGAAGGGGAATCCGTCCAACGGCCCGCACAAGGGCGGCTTCCTTGGTACGCTCGGGGTATGTCCGACCTGTCTGACCTGACCCCTGCGGAGCGGGCGCTCTCCCTGCTCTTCCGCAAATTGCACCCCCACCTGGAGGATGCGGCCCACGCCCTGGCGCGGGAGGCCCCCCGGCGGGATCTGGAGCGGCTCCACCTGAAGCTCATCGCGGCCCGTCTGAAGGGGGTGGAGGTTCTCGAGGCGGAGGCGGAAGCGCTGCCCGAGGGCGCGCCCCTTGCCGACATCCTGGAGACCCTGGCCGCCAACCTCACCCCCGTGGGCGAAAGCTACCGGCAGGCCCTCATCCTCACCCAGCTCTGCCTGGAGGAGGCGCCTGTGGACCTGCTTCCCCACGCTCCCGAGGGCTGTGTGGCGGGTTCCGCCTGGGGCCCCCGCATGACCGCCTTCCTGGCCCGGCTCGCGGATCCCGCCTTCCAGGCCCGGCGGCGCTGGGAGGCCGTGGACGAGGAGATCGGCGAAACCGAGGAGGAGTAGGGACTCAAACCTCGGCGATGAGCTCGATTTCGACCTTCGCGCCGCGAGGGAGGGCGGCGACCGGGGGCCCCGCTCCGCGAGCCGGAGGCGAGTGGGAGCACAGGGCGGGGCCCTGTGCGATCGCGGGCGGCCAAGTCCGCGTGCGTCGAGGCGGAGCCGAGCGCTCAGCGGACCAGGGAGCCTTCTGGATGATCAGACTTCGGCGATGAGCTCGATTT
>JAKAMQ010000117.1 GCA_021812805.1 Acidobacteriota bacterium | reverse complement strand
CCGGGCTTCGGAGACCCGCGCGCCCAGCCCCACGCCGGGGAAGATGAACACATTGTTGCCCTGGCCGATGCGGTGTTCGCGCCCCTCGTACACCACCGGCTCGGACGGGCCGCCGGTGGCGACCAGCGCGCGCCCCTCCGTCCAGGCGATGAGATCCTGGGGGCGCCCCTCCGCCTTGCTCGACGGGTTGGAAAGCGGAAGCACCAGGGGCCGGGCCGTATGCCGGGCCATCTCGCGGATGGCCCCTTCGGTGAAGAGGCCCGGCGTGGCCGATACCCCGATGAGCAGGGTGGGCTGGAAGGCGCGGATCACGGCCGTGAGATCGTGGCAGTCCCTCTCCGTCAGCCCCAGCTGTTCCGCCCGGGCCACCGGCCAGGCAAAGGCCCGCTGCACGGGGTCGAGCGTGGGGTCGTTCTCGAGCAGCAGACCCTGGACATCCATGTGCGCTGTGGCCTCCAGGAGGGCCTGGCCCCGTACGCCTTCCTGCCGCAGGGTCTCGCGCAGGAGGCGGGCGATGCCGATGCCTGCAGCGCCCGCGCCGACGAACAGGGCCCGCTGCTGCTGGAGGGGCACGCCCGTGATCCGGGAGCCTGCGATCAGGGCGGCCACGGCCATGGCGGCGGTGCCCTGGATGTCATCGTTGAAGCTGGGGAGTGCCTTCCGATAGCGCTCCAGGAGACGGAAGGCATTGAGCTTCTTGAAGTCCTCCCACTGGAGCAGGGCCTTCGGGAAGCTGGTCTTGACGGCCTGGACGAACTCGTCCACGAGCGAGTCGTATTCCTCGCCGCGCAGGCGCGGCGCCCGCCAGCCGAGGTAGAACTCATCCTCCAGCAGGTCCAGGTTGTCGGTGCCCACATCCAGGCTCACGGGGAGCGTCTGCCAGGGTGGGATGCCGGCCGCGGCGGTGTAGAGGGCGAGCTTGCCGATGGGAATGCCCATGCCACCGGCGCCCTGGTCGCCCAGGCCGAGGATGCGTTCGTTGTCGGTGACGACGATCAGCCGGATGTCTTCGAAGGGGGCATTCCTCAGGACGGTGGCGATGTGACCGCGATGCTCGGGCGTGATCCAGAGGCCCCGCGCCCGGCGGAAGATGTGGCTGAATTCCTGGCAGGCCCGTCCCACGGTGGGGGTGTAGACGATGGGCAGGAACTCCTGGATGTGATCCACCAGCACCCGGTAGAACAGGTGCTCATTGCGGTCCTGGAGGGCCGCCAGGCCGATGTACTTCTCGAGCGGATCGGGCTTGCGCTGGATGCTCGCGTAGATGCGCCGCGCCTGCTGATCCATCGTGCTCACCGCATGCGGCAGCAGGCCCTCGAGACCCAGGGCGATCCGCTCCTCCAGCGTGAAGGCGGTGCCTTTGGTGAACATGGGGTGGCGAAGGAGACGGGTTCCCCGATAGGGCACGGAGAGGCGTTTCCGGCCGCTGGGCTCGGTGTGCAGATCGTAGCGTTCCACGGCGCCTCCTTCGCGGCAGATGAACGCCCTCCGTGTGCGGAGACGCCGGAGGGGTGGGTCCACCTTCCACGGAGCCGGGAACAGGCACCGGACGGTGCGGGTGGTCGGGCAACCACGAACAGTCCAATGTGCGTCCCCGGCGGCCGCGTGTCCAGATTGCGGATGTAAAGGTTATCTACTTCAGCCCCAGGCCTGCCGCCTTCTGTTGGAGGGTTTTCCAGCGGTCCAGGGTGTCCTGGAGGAGAGCCGCCAGGCGCTGGTACCCGGCCTTCGCATCCGGGGTTGGCTCCCCATCGGCGCCATCCACGGCGTGCAGGAGCTGGCCGAGGGCGCCCCCCAGGTAGCGGAAAGTCCCGGTGCTGGTGATGGGCACGGCCCACACATTGGCGGGGTTCGCCGTTTCCGCCAGTCCCATCAGCGTGGTGAGCTTCTGGTCCAGGGTGCGGAGGGCTGCTCCCTGCTGGGGTCTGGCGCGCAGGAGGCCGTGGAGCTTCCGGGCTGCGCCTTCCGCGGCGGCCAGCTGGACCTGCAGGGCTTCGATGCGTGCGCCGAGCGCATCCTGGTGCAGGAAGGCCTCCGCCGGAAGATGCACACGGGGATCCGGCACCACTTCCAGCGGCTGACGGAGGGTGTGGCCGTCCACGGTCAGCGCCACGGTGTAGTGGCCCGGGGGCACCCAGCGGCCATCGGCATAGGCATTCCCGTGGGACAGCGCGGGGGGCAGCATCCGGTGCAGCGGCCACACGAACCGGTGCTGGCCGGGCGTGGTGGCCAGGGTGGAGGGCCGGGGAATCCATTCGGGGGCGGCGTGGGCGGTGGCGGGGTCGGGGGCAGGGGCGTGGTCCGCGCTGGAGTAGCGGCGTACCAGCTGCCCCTTGGCGTCTCGGATCTCCAGGGTGATCGGCGCCTTTGGGGTGTTCGCCAGCACGTAGTCAATCCAGGCGCCGAACGGCGGATTCGGAGCCTGGGGCTCCTCCTTGGTCAGGGGCGTGCCGGTGAAGGTGGCTGGCCGGAGCCGGAGGACCGTCGCGGGCTTCAACAGACGGGTGCGGAGGGGGCCGGGTTCCGCCTGGCGCAATGGGGTCAGGCCGTCGAGGATCCAGAAACCCCGGCCGTGGGTGGCGATCACCAGGTCGTTCCCATGCACCACGGCATCCCGCACCGATACCCGGGGCAGGTCCAGCTGCAGGGATTGCCAATGGTCGCCGGCATCGAAGGATACGAAGATGCCCTGTTCCGTGGCGGCGTAGAGCAGGCCCCGGCGGGCGGGATCCTCGCGCACGGCGTTGAGGAAGGCGCCCTCCGGGAGGCCGGCCGTGATGGCGGTCCAGTGCTTCCCGCCATCGCGGGTGCGGTAGAGGTGGGGCTGGCGGTCCTCGATCCGGTGGCGGTCCACGGCCACATAGGCGGTGCCCGCGTCGAAGGGCGAGGCTTCGATGCCGGCGATCTTGGACCAGGGGCCGAGTTCCGGCGGGGTGACCGCCTCCCAGTGGGCGCCGCCATCCGGGGTGCGCCAGACGAGTCCGTCATCCGTGCCCACCCACAGCAGCTTCCCGTCGAGGGGCGAGGGTGCGATGGCGTAGATGACGCCCCGGCGGGAATCGGTACCCGCATCGCAGGTCATGCCTTCGGCCTGGAGGCTCGGTGGCGCGCCGGGATCTGGCCGGGTGAGATCCGGGCTGATCGCATCCCAGTGCAGGCCGCCATCGGTGGTGCGGAACAACCGCTGGTTGCCGAAATAGAGGGCCTTCGGCCCCCGCCGGGAGAAGGCCAGGGGCAGGGTCCAGGCCCGGCGGTAGAGATCGGGCTTCGCGAGGGTGGGATCCACGGAGCGGGTCTGCTCGGTCGTGAGATCGAGCCGGTCCACGGTGCCCCCGTAGATCACCTTCGGATTGTCGGGATCGGGCGCGATCATGCCGGCTTCGCCCCCGGTGGTGAGTTCGTGGAACTGCTCCAGGCTGATGGTTCCGTGGAAGGTGGTGAGGCTGGGGATGCCCACTGCACCCGAATCCTGCTGGGCGCCGTAGACGCGGTAGGGGAAGCCCTGGTCCGTGGCCACGTGGTAGATCTGGGCCGTGGGCTGGTTCAGCCGGGAACTCCAGGTGCGGCCACCGTTCACGGTGACCTGGGCGCCCTGGTCGGAGCCCACGATCTGCCGCCGGGGATCGGCGGAGTCCACCCACAGCTCGTGGAAGTCGTCGCCCGTGAAGTCGCCGCTCTGGGCGACGAAGTGCTCTCCACCATCCTCCGAGCGCAGGAGGATGGTGTTCATCACCCAGATCCGGTTGGCATCCGCGGGATCCGCCGTGATCCGGCCGAAGTACCAGCCCCGGGCCCAGATGCGGGGATCGGCGCTGGTGCGCGTCCAGTGGCCACCGGCATCCTCCGACCGGTAGAGGCCGCCCTCCGGTCCGTCCACCAGGGCGTATACGCGGCGGGGAACCGCATTGGACACCGCGAGTCCAATCCGGCCCGCGCTGGCGGGGAAGCCGCCGCCCGCGATGCGGGTCCAGTGGGTGCCGCCATCCACCGACTTCCAGAGGCCGGAACCCGGTCCCTCCAGCGGCGGATAGATGCTCCAGGGGGTGCGCCGGGTCTGCCACAGCGACGCGTAGATCACCGCCGGGTTCCCGGGTTCGAAGGCCAGGTCAATGGCGCCGGTGGCGGCATCGGGGCCCAGCACCTTGGTCCAGGTGCGTCCGCCGTTCTCCGTGCGGAATACCCCTCGTTCTGCGTTCGGGCCGTAGGGGTGGCCGAGGGCCGCCACGAAGACCCGGTCTGCATTCCGGGGATCCACGAGGATGCGTCCGATCTGCTGGGTGTCTGCCAGGCCGAGGTGGGTCCAGGTGCCTCCGCCATCCGTGGAGCGATACAGGCCATCGCCCTGGGTGATGTCGGAGCGCATGTCCGCTTCGCCGGTGCCCACGTAGATCACATCCGGGTTGGACGGTGCCACGGCCAGGGCGCCGATGGCCTGGGTGGGCTGGCCGTCGAAGCGCGGCTGCCAGGTGTGGCCCGCATCATCCGTCTCCCACACGCCCCCATCCACCGCGCCGAACCAGAACCGTTGCGGATGCCCGGGCACCCCGCTGACGGTCAGCACCCGCCCGCCCCGGAAGGGGCCGATCATCCGCCAGTGGAGATCCTGGAATTGCGCGGGAGCGAGCTGCGCGTGAGCCGCCAGGGTCGCCAGCATCAGGAGGACGGATGGCGTGCGGCGGAACATGGATCCCCCTCAGCGCGGGCCAGTCCCGCATCCGCCGATCATAGCCGAAAGGCATCGTGCTGCGAGGGTTACCCGCGTCCAGAGAGATCGCTGCAGGATCGCGAGGCCTCTCGGGAAGAGAGCTGCGAGTACCGACCAGAGGCCCGCTTGTGTTTTTTCCGGGGGATGGGGCTAGGATGTGGGACGTTTTCACCCCACCCCTGGCTTCCCGTTCCGGAGGCCCCGCCTGGAGCCACGCTCATGTCGTTCCGCGCCCTGTTCGCCCTCGCCCTGTCTCTGGCTCTCCAGGCTGGCGGCATCCCGCTGCTGCTGCAGCATCCGACCCTCTCCCGCACGCGCATCGCCTTCGAGTACGCGGGGCAGATCTGGGATGTGCCCCGGCAGGGCGGCGAAGCCCGGCGGCTCGTGGCGGGAGCCGGGCGGTGCCTGCGGCCGATCTACTCGCCGGATGGCAGCCACATCGCCTACACCGGTGAGTACGACGGCAACTTCGATGTCTATGTGGTGCCGGCCGAGGGGGGCGAACCTCAGCGCCTCACCTACCACCCGGCTCCGGACATCGCGCTCGGCTGGTCCCCGGACGGCCGCCGGATCGTGTTCGAATCCACCCGCGCCACACCCCGGGATCTGCCCCAGCTCTTCACCGTGGCGGTGACGGGCGGGCTGCCGCACCCCTTGCCGCTGCCCTCCGGGAACGAAGCCAGCTACTCGCCCGATGGCAGCCATCTGGCCTATTCCCCCTTCAACCAGTGGCAGCCGGCCTGGAAGGACTACCGCGGCGGACAGACCAGCCGCATCTGGATCGCGAACCTCGCCGATTCGAGCATCCTCCGCATTCCCCGGGAGAATTCCAACGACCGCAACCCGATGTGGGTGGGGCAGTCCATCTACTTCCTGTCGGATCGCGGGGGGCGCGTCACGCTGTACGCCTACGACACGCGCTCGAAGGCCGTGCGGCAGGTGATCCCGAATCCCGATGGTTTCGATATCGTCTCAGCCTCCGCGGGTCCGGGCGGCATCGTCTACGACCAGTTCGGATCGCTCCATCTCTACGATCCTGCCACCGGGGCCACGCAGGTCGTGCCGGTCACCCTCGCCGCCGACCTGCCTGAGCTGCGCCCCCATTTCGAAAAGGTGGAGCCCCGCCAGATCCTTCACGCCGCCCTCTCGCCCACCGGGAAGCGGGCGCTCTTCGAGACCCGCGGGGAGATCCTGTCCGTGCCGGCAGAGAAGGGGGATGCCCGGAACCTCACGCGCAGCCCCGGCGTGGCGGATCGCGATCCAGCCTGGTCCCCGGATGGGAAATGGGTGGCCTGGTTTTCCGACGAATCCGGCGAGTACGCCCTCCATCTGCGTGCGCCCGATGGCCTGGGGCCGGTGCGGAACGTGGATCTGGGCCAGCCGCCCTCCTACTTCTATGGTCCACGCTGGTCGCCGGACAGCCGGAAGATCGCCTATACCGACAAGCGGTTGAACCTCTGGGTGGTGGACCTCGATCATCCCGGGCCCGTGAAGCTCGACACCGACCTCTACGACACGCCCACCAGCTTCCTCGATCCGGCCTGGTCCCCGGACAGCCGTTGGATTGTCTATTCCAAACAGCTGCCCAACCACCTCCATGCGCTGTTCGTCTACAGCCTCGCCGATCACAAGGTCCGCCAGATCACGGATGGACGCAGTGACGCCACCTGCGGGCGCTTCGACAAGGGGGGCCAGTACCTCTACTTCCTCGCGGGCACGGATGCGGGCCTCACCCCGGGGTGGCTCGACATGACCAGCCTGGGCCACCCCGTCAGCCAGGGCGTCTATGCGGCCGTCCTCCGCAAGGGGCTACCCTCGCCCGTGGCGCCGGAAAGCGATGAGGAGGCCGCCACCCCCGATGCCGCGAAGGAGAAGGCCGAGGGGAAGGCGGAGCCTGAACCCGTGCGGATTGATTTCGATGGCCTGGACCAGCGCATGGTCAGCCTGCCGCTCCCCCTGGCGAACTACAGCGAGCTTGAGGCGGGCGCCAAGGGCATCCTCTTCCTGGCCTCCGGGCCTACGGCCCTCACGGACGAGGAGAGCCTCCGGCTCCAGAGCGTTCCGGCCGAAATCACCCGCTTCGACCTCAAGACCCGCAAGTCCGAGAAGCTTGTGGAAGGCGTGGACGGCGGCTCTTCCGGGTACGGGAGCATGCCCGCCTTCGCCCTTTCCGCCGATGGATCGAAGCTGTTGTTCACGCAGAAGGGTTCCTGGTTCGTCGTCCCCTCGGACAAGCCCGTCAAGCCGGGTGAGGGCGCACTTCCGCTGGCCGCCGTTCGCATCGCGGTGGATCCACCCGCCGAGTGGCACCAGATGTACCGCGAGGTGTGGCGCATCGAGCGGGATTTCTTCTACGATCCCCACCATCACGGCCTGGATCTGGCCGCCGCCGAGCGCCTCTACGAGCCCTTCCTGGCCGGCATCGGCAGCCGGGACGATCTGAACCGCCTCTTCGAGGAAATGACCGGCTGGCTGGTGGTGGGCCACACCTTCATCCGGGGCGGGGATGCGCCCAGGCAGGAAACCGTTGGTGTGGGCCTTTTGGGGGCCGATTACCGGATCGCCGATGGCCATTACCAGTTCGCACGGATCTACCGCGGCGAGAACTGGGATCCCAAGCTTCAGGCGCCGCTGACGGTCCCCGGCGTCGAGGTGAAGGCGGGGGATTTCCTGCTGGCCGTCAATGGCGAGCCCCTCAAAGCCAGCGATGACATCTACCGGCTCTTCCAGAACACCGCAGGGAAACAGACCGTTCTCACCGTCGCGACGAAGGCCGATGGGAGCGATTCCCGCCAGGTGACGGTGCTTCCCGTCGGCTCCGAGACCTCCCTGCGCCTCCGCTCCTGGATGGAGGCCAACCGCCGCGAGGTGGACCGGCTTTCGGGCGGCCGGCTGGCCTACGTGTACATCCCCGATACCGGCGCCGGTGGCTTCGCGAATTTCAATCGCTACTACTTCTCCCAGGTGGGCAAGCTCGGCGCCATCCTCGACGAGCGCTTCAATCACGGCGGCGATATCGCCGACTACATCATCGAGAACCTCCAGCGCACCCCTCAGATGGTGAATGCCACCCGGGAAGGCGCTGACGTGGTGGAGCCCGCCCAGGCCATCTTTGGTCCCAAGGTGATGATCATCAACCAGATGTCAGGATCTGGGGGCGATGCGCTCCCCTGGCTGTTCCGCAAGGCGGGGCTGGGCCCCCTGGTGGGCACCCGCACCTGGGGCGGCCTGGTGGGCATCGGCGGCTATCCGCAGCTGATGGATGGCGGATCCGTCACCGCACCCCGTTGGGGCCTCTACGGAACCCAGGGCGCGTGGGAAGTGGAGAACGCGGGCATCCCCCCCGACATCGAGGTGGAGCAGGATCCGGCCCTCGTCCGCCAGGGCCACGATCCTCAGCTGGAGCGGGCCGTGCAGGAAGCCCTCCGCCTGCTCGCCGCCCATCCGCAGCCCGAACTCAGGAAGCCGCCCTACCCGGACTATCACCAGGTTCTGCCCAAGCTGGAACCCTGACCGACCCCCGAGCCATCGCCCGCACCAGCCCGGCCGGCAAGCTCCCAACCGATGGGTCCAGGCGTACGCGGAAACCGGAGCCAACCCGCTCCGGTTTCCGTGCGATGGGTCGCGGGGCACGGTTTGACCCCCTGTTGCCGCCAACGGTTCGCGCCTTGATCCGCTGCGACAGCCCCTAGGGCTGCCGCAGCGGGGCGCTCACCGGGCGGCTGCCACTCGCAGGCCCCAATCCTGCGGGCTGTTCCGGGCGTACACAAAAACCGGAGCGCTCGGCTCCGGTGATCGTTTGATTGGTAGCGGGGGCAGGATTTGAACCTGCGACCTTTGGGTTATGAGCCCAATTGGTTTACAAGGTAGTTCTCACACGAATCCTGACTCAAGTTTATCAAAAAAGTAGGCTTTGGCTTGGCCTAAATAATCTGGAAGGACACGGTGGGCACTGCTTGTGCCCATGTTGTGCCCGGTAGGTCCCGCACCCCTGCAGCGTCTTCTTCCGGAGATGCGGCATGGCGAACAGTCACCAAGGTCTGACCAAGGTCGGATCCGTCTGGCACTACCACCTGAAGATCAACGGACAGCGGGTCCATGGCTCGACCCGCGCCAAGGACTTGGCCACCGCCAAGAAAATTCTGGAAGAGAAGCGAAAGGAACTTCTGGAGGGGCAGCATCGGATCGTGAGCCGGGTGCCCACTCTTGCCGCGGTCTTCGAGTCATGGCTTCGAAACCACGAGAAGGTGTTCAGCCCGACTCACCTGTCATCGTTCCACTGCATTTACCGGAAATGGATCGAACCCGGCCTTGGAACCTGTCTGGCAGATCGGCTGACGATCCAAGATGCGCTCCTGATTCGGGAGGCCCAGGCCTCTGAGGGCTGCTCTCTCCGTTACATGAACAACACGTTGATCGTGCTTAAAACTCTTCCTGATTATCGGCTCACCTCAGCCAAAACCAGGAGCTTTTGAGGCATGGGTGGGGTGAGGGCGGCGGCGCGTAGGAGGCGATGCAGGATGTCCTCCAGGCCGAACCGGCGGTTGAAGCGCCATT
>JAKAMQ010000116.1 GCA_021812805.1 Acidobacteriota bacterium | reverse complement strand
GGATCCGAAGGTCCACGCCGCCGCCTTGCGGCCCTGGCTGGCGCCGGCCCTCGCCCAGCTCGGCCCCTCCCGCCTGACCCAGGCCCTCATGGAGTGGGGCGCCACCCGCTGCACACCGGCGCCCCTCTGCGCCGCCTGCCCTCTGGCCGCGGCCTGCGTGGCCCGCCTGACGGGACGCACCGCGGAACTGCCGCCACCCCGGATGCGCCCCCGGGTTCGCGACGTCCAGCTCTGGCTGCTCGCCATCGAAGCCGAGGGACATCTCCTGCTCCAGGTCCCCTCCGGGAAGGGCCTGCTGGCGGGCCTCTGGCGCTGGCCCACCGCCGCTCCGGAGAGCCACCCCGCAGACTCGGCCCTGCCGCGCGGCCTGACCGCCTGGCCGGGATGGACCCAGGTCTATACCCATCGCCGGGAAGCGGTCTCCCCGCTCCACCTGGCCCTCCCCTTCCGATTCCACGCCCAGGATGGCCTGCACTGGGTACCCCGGGGGGAGCTCGCCGCCCTGCCCATGGGCCGGCGCGACCAGCGCCTGCGGAGCCTGCTCGGCCTTCCAGGCGGGACAGCCCTGATGGAGGGACCGGATCCCGAAGGTCTGGCCGCAGCCTTCAGGCGCGATGCAGGCCCAGGGGCGTGATCCGCACATCCAGGGGTGGCAACCCCATGGCGCGTAGCGCTGCAACCGCGGCTTCCCGCTGCCCGGGCCGGGCGACCAGGAGGCAGCAGCCGCCTCCCCCGGCTCCGCAGGGTTTCATGCCCGAGTACCAGCCCTCGGCCTGCCCCCGCGCGCGCACCTTCCGCATGGCCTCGGTCTCCACCGCCGGGGACATCCGCACCCGGGCCTGCCCCTCCCGCTCCAGCAGGCCGGCGGCGGCATCCGGATCCGCAGGCAGAGCCTTGACCATGGCAGCGGCGAGATCGCGGATTTCAGACAGGGCCTGTCGCGTCTGGCTATCGCCCTCGATGAACCGCCGGTAGGTTTCCCAGTTCGTCAGGCCCGAATGATGGGGCTGCCCCGTGTAGAAGAGGATCAGGCGGTCCATCAGGGCCGGATGGGGTTCCAGGCGCTCCCAGCGGGGGTCAGGGCCATCCCAGTGGAGGGCCAGCGCCCCGCCCAGCGCCGCGGGATAGTAGTCCTGCCAGCCCGCGGGCGCCTGGAGTTCACCCGATTCCAGATGGCGCAGGAGGGGCACCTGGGCGGCCAGGGCTTCGCCAGCCATCAGGCCCAGGGCGCTGCCGAGCAGGCCGACCCCCAGGCAGGAGGAGGCCCCCAGGCCGGATCCCTTGGGAACGGGGCTATGGATGGAAACCGAAGCCGGGCGGCCCGGGAGGGCGTTCAGCACACGCCAGACCCAGCTGAGCCCCGGGGGAGGAGCAGCGGGCCACGCCTCGAACACGAGATCCAGGCCCAGATCCCGGCTGGCCAACTGGTGTCCAGGGCCATCGCGGCGGATTTCCAGATTGATCCAGAGATCCACTGCGGCATTGACCGTCACGCACCCGTCCATCAGGGCATAGATCGGCCACAAATCAAGGGTTCCACCGGCCAGGTCTATCCGGACCGGCACCCGCCAGCGCTCGGGCTCAGAGGCCAAGATCGCTCAGCTCCTGCTTGGCGATGTGCGCTTCAGGCGTATCCGGGAAGCCGTCCACAAGATCCTTGAACGCCTTCACCGCAGCGGGTTTGAGCCCCTGCCTCAGCAGGCACTGGCCCCATTTCAGCTTGGCGGGGAGGAACTGGCTGGAAGCAGCATGGTTCTGGATGATCCGCTCGAATGCGGACTGCGCCTGGCTGTACTGATGCTGGTTGTAGTAGGAGAGACCCAGGAAGAAGAGTGCATCCGGCCGCCGGGCGCTCTGGGGAAAGTGCTTCAGGAAGAGCTTCAGCCCTTCCGCGGCCAAAGCGTAGTTCCCTCGGTTGTAGTCCAGCTGGGTGGCATTGTAGGCGCGCTCGTCATCAGGCTGGGCAGCTGCCACATCGGGCGCAGCCTGGGCCGTGGCCGCGCTCCCGGCCGCCTGCGGGGGTGGGATGCGGCGCATGTCCCCGAGGCGGTTGTTCAGGACCCGCGTGGAATCCTGGAGCTGGCGCAACGTCTCCTGGAGGTCCGCCTGGAATCGGCGGTCCTGCTCTCGCCCGCCCTTGGCGGCCTCGTGCTCGGTCGCAGCCATCTTGTTGCTGTCCTCCACCTGCTGGCGCAGCTTGAAGACTTCCAGCTTGAGATCGCCGACTTCCTGTTCGACCCGGTGGAGCTGGTCCTGCGAGGAGCAGCCGACCGAAAGCGCTGCGGCCAATGCGATCACCGGAATGGAAAACCTGCGGATCATCGGCATGTGCGCTCCTCGGACAGGTGCCCCTTCATGCTAGGAGGCTGTCCGGATAATTGGAATGCCCTGCGCAGGAATCCACCGGGGTGAACACGAAAAAGCGGAGGCCGAAACCTCCGCCTTTCCGGGATGGGGATCCGTTTCCTACTTGAGGTGGAACTCGTCGCGGCGGTTCTGGCTCCAGCAGGATTCCTTGTGCTCGGTGCAGAGGGGCTTCTCCTTGCCGAAGCTGATGGTGGACATGCGGGATTCAGCCACGCCCAGGGTCTTCAGATAGGCCTGGGCGGCATCGGCGCGACGGTTGCCAAGCGCGAGGTTGTACTCGTTGGTGCCGCGCTCGTCGCAGTTGCCCTGGATCTCGATCCTGGCCTGGGAGTACTGCTTCATGAAATCGGCGATGCCCTGAAGGATGGCGCGGTCGCCTTCCTTGATGTCCGACTTGTCGTAGTCGAAGTGGATGTTCACGAGGGCCTTCTCAGCGGCAGCCTTGAAAGCGGCTTCCTCGGCAGCGGCCTTCTGGGCGGCTTCCTCGGCGGCGGCCTTGCGCGCGGCTTCCTCGGCGGCGGCCTTGCGCGCGGCTTCCTCGGCGGCGGCCTTCTGAGCCGCAGCCTCATCAGCGGCCTTCTTCGCATTCGCGGCATCAATCTCGGCCTGGGACGGACCAGTGGGAGCAGGCGCCGGCTTCTTGCAGGCTACCGTGCCCATGAGCAGCGCCAGTGTGGCGATCGGGATGATGCGGGACGTTCGCATGGTGTTTCCTCCGGGGTAAGAGGTTAGCAACTCGAAAAAAGGTGGAGTAAGAAAATCGGTGGAATTTTTTCAGCGGGCCCGGGTCCAGACAGGACTCTGGCAATTCGTCAGATCGGACAGACGGACCACTTGGAGCCCTGCAAGGTCCGTCGTGAAGAGCTGCATGGTGCCGAGGCGATCGCTGGTGAACACCAAGCGACGCTCATCCGGGGACCAGGACGGGGACTCGGAAGTATTGACTCCATTGGTTATCTGATAGGATTTGCCTTCGCCAAGCTTGTAAATGAAAAGATCGAATCTGCCCTCGAATCGTGAGACATAGGCGATCATCGCGCCACTGGGACTCCAGGCGGGGCTCGCATTGTAGGTTCCCTCGCTGGTCAGCCGCCGCACGTTGGAGCCGTCACTCTGCATGAGGAAAACCTGCGGCCCCCCCTCCCGGTCCGAAGTGAAGGCGATCTGGGTGCCATCCGGATTCCAGGTCGGCTCCGTGTTGATCCCGCCACCGTCCGTCAACCGATGCACACGTCCAGTGGCCAGATCCATCACCATGATGTCCGTGTTTCCGCGCCGGTCCCCCTGTACGAAGGCCAGCCGCTTGCCATCCGGCGACCAGGCCGGGCTGGAGACCAGCGCCCCTCCCGGAGCCGCATAGAGCCGCACCTGCGCGCCATCGCGGGTCCGCTGGCCCCAGATCTCCGGCGCCCCGGCCTTGTAGGTCACGAAGGCCAGACGGCCATCCTGGGCCACGCTGGGGGCCAGCGTGAGGCTGTCGTTGTGGGTGAGCTGCAACACGTTGGCGCCGTCGCGGTCCACCTGGAAGACTTCCTTCACGCCCGGGTGGAGCTGGCGCACAAACACGATGCGGCTGGAGGCCACGCCCCGGACACCGGTGAGCTGGAGCACCAGGTCGTCCGAGAGGGCATGGGCCAGGCGGCGGATGGGAACGCGGCGGTCCGCCTTGTAGGGCTTGGTGAACACGGCCTTCCCGGCGGCCGTATCGATGGCAGAGGCATCGAGCTGGCAGTCGCCGCTCGCGGTGCGGGTGAGCTTGCAGAGCAGGAGCCACTGGGCGCCGGCATCCTTCCAGGCCCCGTAACTGCTGGGATCGGTGGCGGTCGGGAGCTTGTCCTTGAGCAGCCCGAAAACCCCGGACTCGTCCAGATCACGCTGCAGCACCGCTGTGAACTGGGCATCAGCCGTGGCCTGATCCACCCCCGAGAGCACGGGAGGCGGCACCGCCAGGACCAGCTTGGCGCCACTGGTGGAACTGAGCACCACCTCGGTCTGCTGCGCGGCGAGCCCCACAGAAGCGAGCACCGTGATGGCGCAGAAGAGCTGGCGGAAGAGGGCACGCATCATGGCATCTCCGTGGGCCGAAGCCGGTCCAGACTAGCAGAAGGAAGCCGCGCGCCGGGTCCAGGAAGGGGGGCCGGATCACGTCCGGCTGCCGCAGAGGCGCGCCAACAGGGGCATCAGGAGGGCGTTCGCCTCTGGACAGGACAGCCGAAGGGTCTCAGCGGGTCGGAACCAGCCCCAGGCGAGGGAAGTGCATGGCCACCCCAGGGTCTCGACCCCGAAGGGATGCAGGCGCACCGAACGGTCCGGATAGGCGAATGCGACCGGCTCGAACGCCTCGATCCGGAGGCATTCGAGACCCATTTCTTCCCGAAGCTCCCGCTGGAGGGCCACCAGGGGCGACTCCCCGGCTTCCACCTTACCGCCAGGAAATTCCCATCGGCCCGGCAGCACAGCGGCAGCCGGATCCCGGCGCTGGAGGAGCAGCCGCTCCTGCCTGACCACCAGGGCCAGGGAGATCTCCACGGGATTCATCCCAGACACGGTGTCCCGGCCTGGCCGGGACAGTGCGAACCGGAGGTGAGCAGGCTGTCTCCCCTCGTTCATGGCGGGCCTTCACCTGCGGCAACCTGGGCGAGGCGCTCCGCGTACCGCCGCCGGAGGGTCTCCACCCAGACCAGCTTGAGGCGGCCGTAGGCTGGACGCAGGGCTTCCTCCACCCAGGCCTGGAGCTCGGCCACCGAGGCGCAGGCATCCAGGCTCAACCGGAGCGCCTCCCGCTCGGCCTCGTCCACTTCCTGGAGGGCGGCCACCGGAGCATAGCTGAGGCGGTGCGCGGCGGTGACGCCCTGCGCACGCAGGCGGTCCCGGTGGAGGGCCGTTCCGTAGCCCTTGTGCTGGGCGAACCCATAGCCGGGGTACTGGGCCTCCAGTTCCACCATACGGGCGTCCCGGTGGGCCTTCGCCAGGATGCTGGCCGCGCCAATGGCGCAACTCAGGGCGTCCCCCTCCACCACCAGCCGCTCGGGCAGTCCGGTGCGCGGGGCCCGGTTGCCATCCACCAGCAGCAGCCTAGGACGCACCGCAAGACTGGACACGGCTTGTCGCATGGCCATCAGCGTGGCTTCCAGGATGTTCTCGCGGTCAATGGCCATCACATCCACTTCCGCGACGGCCCAGGCGGTGAGCACACTCTTCAACTCCTTGGCCAGAGCCTCGCGGCGCTCGGGGGAGAGCTGCTTGCTGTCCCGCACCGAGCGGAGCACATGGCTCCAGGTGTGGACGGCATGCCCGTCCAGCACCGCGCAGGCCGCCACCACCGGCCCTGCCCACGCCCCCCGGCCGGCCTCGTCCACTCCACCCCAGGCTATGCCCGGAGGCACGTTCCCCAGATCCCAGTCGAGCGGATTCACCATGAGAGAAACGGTATCAGACGTGGTGTCCCGGCTTGGCCGGAATACCACGTGGGGGTGCAGGAGGGGGGACATCGCGAGCCGCAGGCGAGCAGGCGGTCCCCCCTCGTTCATATCAGCACCGGAGCGAGAACTTCGCGATGCGCCAGGTATCCAGCACACCCCTGAAATGACTGCCGCCCCCGTGGTAGATCGCCCGGATGGGGATGTGGGCCCAGGCGAGGCGCCAGTCCGCCGCCTTCATGGCGATTTCCATCTCGATGGCGAAACCCGTGGCCTTGAGGTCCAGCCGGTCCAGCACTTTCTTCCGGATCAGGCGGAAGCCGCTCTGGCTGTCTTCCCAGCGCACCCCCGCGATGCGGCCCAGGGTCCAGGTGCCCAGGGCATTGGTGCGCCAGCGCCGGGGGGGGATCCGGTCGCGGTCCAGGTAGCGCGAACCGATGAGGAAATCCGCCTGGGGATGGAGGGCCAGGTACGCCAGAAAACCTTGAAGGTCGGCCGGATCGTGCTGCCCGTCAGCATCCAGGAAAAGGTAGAACTCGAAGTCATCCGCCCTGAGCTGGGCGAGGCCCGCCCGGAGCGCCTGTCCTTTGCCGCCACCCTGGCCGGGATCCAGCCGCAGCACCTCGGCCCCCTCCTGCCGGGCCAGTGCCCCGGTGCCATCCATGGACCCATCGTCCACCACGAGGATGCGGTGGAGCCGGTAGGGCGCCAGCCCCCGGAGCACGCCGCCGATCTGGTCGGCCTCGTCATGGGCGGCGATGAGGGCGGCGATTCGCAGCGGTTGAAGGGTGTCCTGTTCGCTCACGCAGAGGTCTTGCGGCGGCGCGGGGCGCCGGGAAAGGGTTGGCCATAGGCCGCGGTGAAGGCGGTCCGCTGGGCGGCGGTGGCCCGGATGTCAGGCACCAGGCGGTGGCTGCGTTCAGGGCTCTCGCTCACGGGAACACCCACCTCGAAGACGCGGCCCCGGTCCGAGGCCAGCACCCGCACCCGCCCGCCCGGGCCGGGCCCCGCCAGGAGCCGCTGGGCGTCGGCGGGAGTGGGGGTGCGCCAGCCATCCACGGCCAGGATCTCCATCCCGAAGCTCAGGCCGGCCTGGCTGGCGGGACTGCCGGGGAGGACGTTCTGGATCGTGGGCGGCGCCGCCGCGGAGAGCACGAGCCCGGTCCAGGCGCGGAGCCGCTTCAGGCTGGCTTCATCCTGGGCTTCGTCCGCGGAGCCCGTCTCCCAGGGGGCGCGGGCCTCCATGCGCAGGCCGAAGGTCCGCAGCAGCACCGCCGCATCCAGCTCCGAGCGGCCCGTGACGTAGGCATCCCAGAACAGCCGCGGACTGCGGCCGGAGAGTTCCTGGTAGGCCCGGCGCACATCGGCGTCCGTGAGGCCGCCCTCGCCGTGCCGCCGCCAGAGCAGGGCGAACAGTTCCGGCAGTCCGGCTTTCCCGCGGCTTCCCTCGCGGAGCGACGCATCCATCAGCCAGGCCACCATCTCGCCCTTGTCGTAGTAGCTGACGGAACTGTTGGGACTGAACTCGTGGGGTTTGTACAGCCGGATCCAGGCGTCCCAGCTGGATTCCTCCAGGCTCTGCTCCAGGCGCCCCGGCCGCTGCACCTGCTCGCTCCAGCACCGGGCCAGTTCCTTGGCCGTGTGGCTCCAGGGCACCACGCCCGCGCGCAGCACGAGCACGTGCTCCAGGTAGGACGTCATCCCCTCGTGGAACCACAGCATCCGGGTGGGGTTCTCCCGGCTGTAGTCGAAGGGTCCGAGCGCGGGATCGTGCAGACGTTTCACGTTCCAGGCATGGAAGAACTCGTGGGCGATGAGCTGGTAGAGCGAGTGGTAGCCCTCTGGGCGATCGAAGGCGAGGCTGTCCGCCAGGAGGCTGGTGCAGTCGCGATGTTCCAATCCGCCCCGGGCCTTGGGTGTGAAGGTCAGGAGGAACAGGTAGCGCTTGAAGGGGAAGCCCCCGAAAATGGCGCCGGCCGCCTCGACGATCCGCCGCGTGGCCTCCGCGATGCGCGCTTCATCGCCGGTGTGGTCCCCGGTGAAGGCCAGGTCGAAACGGGTGCCGCCAGTCTTGAAGAACCGGGTGCGGAAGCGGCCCAGCTCGAAGGGTGAATCCACCAGCGTGTCGAAATCGGCGGCGCGGAAGACCTCCTTTTCCACCGGCAGCGCGGTGGCGATCCCCCAGTCCTTCGGGAACCCCTGGAATCGCACCTCGAACGGGCGGTTCAGCTGGCCTTCCAGGTAGAAGAAGGTGGCAGCCGGAATGATCTGGGCATGGGTGGCATCCACATGGTTGGTGCGCACCGTCAGATCGTTGCCGTACACCCGATAGCGGAGGACCTGGCTCTGGGTGGACGCGGGAATCTGCCAGCGCTGCTTGTCCAGCTTGATGAGGGGCTGATCGCGGCCTTCTCCATCCACCCGGCGGACGCGGTCCACGAAGCGCGCGTAGTCGCGCACCAGGTAGGAACCTGGCGTCCAGGCGGGCAGCGCCGCGACCGCTCCGCCGGCCAAGGCCTCCGCCGGCAGGGTCAGCTCCACCTCGAACAGATGCTGGGCGAGATCCAGGGGCCGGAGGACAGCCCGCACAGGTTTCAGCGATTCGGCCATGGTCCTTCGCCCCCTCAACCCTGGATGCCGCGCAGCCACCGGCGGACGGCCCACTGGATTTCCTCCTCGGTGATCTGGTACTCGGGAAAGCGCAGCTTCTCCTCGACCAGGGCACCAATCAGGGCCACGAAGATCATCACCTCCTTGCGGGCCTGCTCGAGGCTGATGCCGAATACGTGGTTCACGAACAAGCCCAGGGGACTCAGCCCCCGCTCCACGAGCGGCATGAGGTCGCGAAACCCCGAATCGGGCGAAGGCACGGCAATGGAACGGAGGATGAAGCCCGTGAATTCCTGGCTTTCCAGCAGCAGATCCAGGTAGCTGTGGGTCAGGGCAAGACAGGCCTTCTCGGCGGCCTTGTCGCCCTTGATGGGGGCCTGCAGGAAGGGGCTCACCATCGCCTCGATGCGCGCCGAGGTGCTGGCCAGGGAAACGAGGCAGAGCTGCCGGAACAGCCCCTCCTTGCTGCCGAAGTGGTAGTAGAGGGTGGGCTTCGAGACGCCCGCATCCTCCGCCACCTCCTTCACCTGCACGCCGTCGTAGCCCTTGGCGGCGAAGTGCGACAGGGCCGCCAGCAGCAGGCGGGCCTTGAGGTCGCCGCTTTCACTCAGGCATTCGAGGGCCTGGCGGAAGCTGCCGCCCTTGCAGGCGCCTAGGACATCCGGCCCGAAAACCGGCGTCATCTCCTTGAGACCGTGGTCGGGAATAGAGGACATGGGCTACCTCGAGGAAGGCCCTACAGGATGCCACGAACCGACCTACCCGGAGGAAAGCACCGCCCTCAGGCCAGCGAGTCAATCCAGAAGCACCCCGAGCGTCAGGAACACCTCACGCCAGGGCTCGGGGAGGGCCCCCGCATCCCGCAGGATGGTGGCCTGATCGCCCCGGGCGAAGGGACCGGTGCGGCCTTCAGCGCCATGCCGCTCGACATTGCGAAGGGTCGCCTCAGCCAGGGGGGCCAGACCGCGG
>JAKAMQ010000115.1 GCA_021812805.1 Acidobacteriota bacterium | reverse complement strand
CAGCTATGAAAAGCTGCGCGAGGAAGTCGCCAAGGAGGACAAGCGGATCGAGGCGCTGGTCAAGATCATGCCCTCCGAGGCGGACTACGGCGAAGTCCCCTACCGCATCAAGAAGCTGGCGGATGATGCGGGCATTGACCAGACCTCCTTCTCGCTGCTCCCGGAGCGGAAGACCACCTATTACACCGAGAAACCGGTCGCATTCACGTTCCGGGTGGGCTACCAGACTTTTGGACAGTTCGCATCCCTCATCTCCGGCTACGACAAGATCATCAATCTCTCCAACATCGAAATGACCCGCGCCACGGATAGCCGGAGCCTCTACCCGGCGAACGTGAAATGCACGATCAGCGTCTTCGTCTATAACGTCCAGACACCGCCGCCAGGCCCCGGCGGGACGCAACCTGGAGCCGCCTCGCCGGCTCCGGCCCCCTAGGACCAGGATTGAGGGCACCGACATGACCAGGATCCACCTTCCCATCGCACTGCTCGCAGGCACCGTCCTGCTGGGTCAGGCGCCCCCGCCCCCGGCGGCTGCGGCGCAGCCCGGCACGGCGCCCGCGCCCTCCGGAGAGGCCGCATTCAACGATGTGGCCACGATCAAGGCGACTCCCTACAAGCCCACCATCCAAAGGGATCCCTTCGCGGCGCCTCGGGATGACCGTCCCCTGGATGCGCAGGACATGCTCGACGACATTTCCGTGAAGGGCGTGCTCCGCCGGAATGGCAAGAGTTTCGCAATTGTTTCCGACAGCCGAGGGAACGTCCGCTGGCTGCCGGTGGGGTACCGCTTCAAAGATGCCGAAATCGTCGGAATCTCCGACAAGGCTGTGACGTTCCATCAGTGGGAACTGGACACCACCAACCGCTCGGTCTTCAGGACCGTGACCAAGACATTCAATCGCGAGGAGGGTAATCGATGAATGCTCGCCTGAGTTCCTTGCTGGTCGCAGGGGGCGTGGTCCTGGCGGGGATCCAAGCGGGATCCCTCCTGGCCGCCCCGGCTGCGCTCGAAGCCCAGTCCATCAAGGCCGCCACGGCCCACCTTGAAGCCGCGAGTCTCACCACGGATGGAGCCGGCGCGAGCCTTCTGCTTCGCGTGCCTGGATTCGCGGGCCGCCCGGGACTCCAGGTGCTCCATGCCCCCTTCAGGGTGGTGGTGGATCTGCCCGGCGTTGAGCGCGGCGCCCAGGTCAGCCGAAAAGTGCTGGACGGTCTGAAGCACCCGCTCATCCATCGGGTCAGGCTCGGACAGTTCGCCGCCATGCCGCATCCGGTGACCCGGCTGGTGCTGGATGTGGTTCCAGGCACACAGGCCACGGTGATGCCCGCTCCCGATGGGATCCAGATTCTCCTGATGCCTGGCGAAGGCAAGGTCCAGGCCCACATGCAGGGCTTTGACATCGAGCCCGTGCGGCCGACTGTGGAACCCGCGGTGGTTACCGCCCAGTTGAAGGCCCCACCGGCTCCGGTGGCCGCACCCGCCCGCCCGCTCGCCCCGCTGCCCTCGGTAGGCCCCGCTTTCCAGACCCTTCCAAGGCTGGTTGCGGCCACGGCCCTGAGTACCGCCCTACCGGAGGCTGCCCAGGCGCAACCCGCCGCGCAGGCTCCACCTGCCGCGCAACCTGCGCCAAGAAATCCCTACGCGGGTCGCACCCTGGGAGATGACACCCCCAAGTACACCGGTTCGCGCATGACCATTGACCTCCAGAACACGGATATCCGTGAATTCCTGAGGATCCTGGCCGACACGGGACACCTCAACCTGGTCATGGATCCTGATGTCCAGGGGAACTACGGGTACCGGTTCACGGACACGCCCTGGGACCAGATTCTGGATGTGGTCCTGAAGAACGCCGGGCTGGGCAAGGAAATCCAGAACGGTGTGCTGCGCGTGGCGAAGGTCGAGAAGCTCCAGAAGGAAGCCGAGGAACGCAAGAAGCTGGAGGAAACCCGGGCCCTGGCAGGCCCCCTGCAGACCATTACCCGTCCCCTGTCCTATGCCAAGGTCGGTGATGTCCAGAGCATCATCAAGAACCTGCTGACGAAGCGAGGTTCAGTCATTCTCGACGACCGGACGAACACCCTGATCATCACGGATCTGCCGAGCAACATCAAAGTGCTCGACCAACTCATCCAGACACTTGATGTCCAGATTCCCCAGGTCCAGATCGAGGCCCGCATCGTCGAGGCCAACAAGAACTGGCAGCGCGCCTTCGGCGTCGTCTGGCCCCAGGCTAACGTGGCGCCTACTGCTATCACCGGAGCTTCGGGTAGCACCACCGGCACGCCATGGGTTGGCACTCAGTCGCCCTACTGGAATGGTGTGCAGGGGTTCAACCGCACGGCCTCCGGGCAATCGGCTGCTGTCGCTTGGGCCCCGGGCATGAATGGTGTCACCAGCATTCCGAGTCCCGCCGGCGAGTTCTGGTTCAGCTTCCTCAGTGACCGGTTCAGTATCAATGCGGTGCTCCAGGCCCTTGAAAGCGAAGGCGTGGTGAAGATCGTGTCCTCGCCCAAGGTGGTGACCCAGAACAACAAGAAGGCCACCATCCTCAGCGGTGAGAAGATTCCCTACCCCACCCAGCAGGGCGGAGCCCAGGGCGGCGCGATCACCGTGGCCTTCGTGGATGCCAACCTCGAGCTGGATGTCACGCCGCAGATCACCAACGAGGGAACCATCATCATGGATATCAAGCTGGAAAAGGCTGAAGCCGATTTCAGCCGGACCGTGAATGGAACCCCGACCATTCTCCGGAAGGCCCTCGATACCCAGGTCCTGGTCCGGGATGGCGGCACCGCGGTGCTTGGCGGTGTCTATGTCACCAACACCACCACCGGAAGCGCTGGCGTGCCGTTCCTGTCGAAGATCCCGTTCCTGGGCGCCCTGTTCCGGAACAAGAGCAAGCAGACCTCCGACGCCGAACTGCTGATCTTCATCACGCCGCACGTGCTCCGCGGATGATCCGTTCCTTCCCCATGAAAACGGCCCCGAACGGGGCCGTTTTCATGGGGGAATCAGTGCTGGATCTACTTGGCCATGGGAAGGGTGCGCACCAGCCGTTTGCAGGCATTGCAGAGGATGGTGTAGTTGTCCGCCTGGTCGAAGTGATAGCGGAAGCCGGGATCGTCAGACACCTTTTCGAGGTGGCCGAACTGGTACTCGGCGATGCGGACGCTCTGGGGGGCGGTCAGATCGGCGCCGCAATGGGTGCAGGAGATGGCGGCCATGCTTGCTCCTCGTGTGCATGATTCAGGCGTGGAAGGCGTGCCAGAGCCACCAGCTTAGCAGAGCCAGGACGGCCAATCCCACCGCCAGCCGCAGAAGGATCTTGCCGATCTTGTAGGCCAGAACAAGCACCAGCACAAGGATTGCAGCGGCTGTGACGATCAGCACAATGTTCACTTGCGTCTCCCGGATGCATCCCAATCGAAGAACCCGCGTCCAGCGCGAAGGCCGACCTCTCCCCTCGCGACCTTCTCCCGGAGCAGGCCTGGCGCGCGGAACCGCGACTCCCCCGTGGCGGCATGGAGGCCATCAGCGATACGCAGCCGGAGGTCCAGGCCCACGCGGTCCGACAATTCCAGGGGGCCCACCGGATGCCCGTAGCCGAGGGTCATCAGCGCGTCCAGGTCTTCGGCCGAGGCCGCGCCCGTCTCCAGCAGGCGCATGGCTTCAAGACCCTGGGCCAGGGCCATGCGTGCGGCCGCGAAGCCGGGCTGATCCCGCACGCGGATCACCCGCTTGCCCAGGCGTTCAGCCAAACCTGCAGCGCGCTGCACCCGTTCATCGGCCACATCGCCGGGCACCACTAACTCCACCAGGGGCATCCTCGGCACAGGCACGAACAGGTGAAACCCGAGCAGGCGTCCCTGGAGTCCGGCCCGCTCCGCCAGGGCGGAAACCGGCAGGGAGGAGGTGCCCGTCAGGATGGCCAGGCGCCCGGGCGCCCAGGAACCGGCCATGGCCAGCACTGCTGCTTTGCGTTCCAGATCCTCCGGGATGGCCTCCAGCAGGATGTCCAGGTTCTGGAGCGGGTCTGGACCGAACGCCTGCGGTCTGAGACGCGCCTGGGCCGCGGCCCGGGCTTCGGCCGACATGCGGCCCTTGGCCGCCGCGCGCGCCCAGCGCTCCTCGATGTCCATGCAGCCGCGGGTGGCGTGTTCCAGATCCTTGCCGAGCAGCCGGACCTCAAGGCCGCATTCGGCGGCCCATTGGGCCAGGGACCGGCCGAGGATCCCTGGCCCAAGGATGCCCAGGTCCGCCGCATCGCTCCTTGCGCCTTGCCGCATCCGATGTCCTCCCCACCCGCTATGATGAACGGAAAGGGCCGTTCACTGTTCCCGCTTTCCCTCGACTTCCAGCAGGGTCACGCCTCTTCATGCTGATTGACTACGCCGCCATCACTCATCCGGGCAAAGTCCGGAAGAACAACGAGGACGCCTACCTGCTGAGCGCGCTGGACGGCGATGAGCCCATCCTGAATGGGCCGTCCCGGCCCCTGCGGGTGGGGAACCCGGGACTGCTGGTGGCCGTGGCCGATGGCATGGGGGGCGCGGCCGCCGGCGAGGTGGCCAGCCGGGAAGGCCTCGCCGCCGTGGCGGTGCACCTCTTCGGGCACTGGGGCCGATGCGCCACCAAGGAGGCAGCAGACTCGGATCTGCTGGCGGCGTTGGAGACGGCGGTGCTCCAGGCCAGCGATGCGGTGCTTCGCTATTCCGATGACGACCGTACCGCCCGCGGCATGGGTTCCACCCTGACCGCCATGGTCATCTGGAACGGCTGGGTGCATGTGGCGCAGATTGGAGATTCCCGGGCCTATCTCTACCGGCAGGGACTGCTGCACCAGATCACGGAGGACCAGACCCTCGTGAACGACCTGGTGGCCCAGGGCACGTTGACCCGGGAAGAGGCGCGGACCCATCCCCAGCGCAACATGATCACCCAGGCCCTCGGCTCGCCTCAGCCGCTGCGCGTGGCCCTCTGCCGCGTGGCCCTCCGGCGGGGGGACCGCCTGCTCTGCTGTTCCGACGGGCTCCACGGAGAGGTGCCGGATGAGCGGATCCTCGATGTGTTGAAGCGCCACCATACGCCCAAGCAGACTCTCGATGCCTTGATCAAGGAGGCCCTGGCGCACGGCGGGCGGGACAACATCACGGCCGTGCTACTCCATTTGACGGATCCCATGCTGCCGCTACCCGGTGAGTCGGGGGATCCTGCGGTCCAGCGGATGGGAGGAGGCCAGGCGGGAACGGGTTTCCTGGCCCGCCTGTTCGGGAACTTCCGGGGGAGGCGCCGGCGATGAGCCTGCTGCAGGGATCCGTTTCACTCAAGCGCTTCATGGTGCTCGGCCCGGTGCCCGCCCCGGAGGATCTCCAGGTCGGGCTGGAGCAGGATCAGTTCCGCCCCTTCCAGGATGGTCTGGAAGAGGAGCGCATGGGCTGGTGCGATTGGCGCAACCCCCTCATCACGCCGCCAGAGCCCGACTGGGTGAGCCAGGAACGCTTCGCGGTCTTCGGGCTCCGCATCGACACGCGGCGTGTCCCCGCGACCCTTCTCCGGGCGCATGTGGACCTCCGCGCCCAGCAGCTTCTCAAGGAGAAAGACCTGGCCTTCCTGGGGAAGGAGGCCCGCATCTCCCTCCAGGACGAGATCAAGGTGGAACTCCTGCGCAAAGTCCTGCCGGTGCCCAAGGTGGTGGAGGTGGCCTGGGATCTGAAGGGCGGGCTTCTCTGGACCACCGCAGCCTCCGCCAAGGCGCAGGGCGCGTTGTCCAGCCTCTTCATGAAATCCTTCGGGTGCGAAGTCCATCCCCTGGCGCCCCTGGTCCTGGCGGGCCGCCTCTGTCCCGAGCTGCCCGTGGAGGCCCTCATGGCGCTGGATCCGCTGGATCTCGAACTCGAGGAGGCCCAGGGATGAAACCCATGGAGTTGCTTGAACAGGGGCGTTTCCTCGGGGAGGAGTTCCTGCTCTGGCTGTGGATGTGCAGCCAGACGGAAGGCGGCGCCAGCGGCGCCGACGGCGATGGTTCCGCCTGCTTCGTGGATGATGCGATCCAGCTCGTCTCAGAACGGGGCGAGGTCAAGGAGATCTCCCTCCGCAAGGGCAGCCCCTCCGACAGCCGCGAAGCGTTCGAAGCCCTCAGCCGCGGCATGCGGCCGGCGCGGGTGAAGCTGCGGATCCTCTCGGGCGACATGGAGTGGGTGTTCTCCCTCGCGGCGGCCACCCTCGACATGGGAACCCTGAAGCTGCCCCCGAGCACGGGCAAGGCCCCGCAGGACCGCCTGCATGATCGCCTCTACCTGCTTGAAGAGGGAGCGGGGCATCTGGAACGGCGCCTCCAGCGGTTCCTTCGACGCCGGGCAGAGGCTCCCGAGGCGCTCCAGACATCCATGAAGGAATGGGTGCGTGCTGGGCTCACGGGGGTGGCCGGGGAGGCGCCTTGGGAGGCCTGAGTCTCCTGCTGCCCGCCCTCCTGGCCGCACCGCCGGTCCAGGCACCTGCGCCCGCGCAGGTGCACGCCCGCACGCCTGACGGCCGCGCGGTGGTCCTCCGCCTCCAGTTCAAGAAAGGGTTGAGCCTCGAAGCCCGCCACCTGCCCAAGGCCTTCCTGGGGCCAGGCGCCCGGCCGCAGGGTTGGCTCAGCTTCGACCAGCTCTCCCCGGCCGGAAAGCGGTGGGCGCTGGCCGCCTTCTTCCCCAAGGACCGATGGCACAGGGATGGCGTGCGCCACGTGGTGGCCTACCCCGAGCTGGAATCCGTCTGGACGATCGCGGCCCTGTTCACCGGCCATGGCCAGAACTACGACCGGCTCATGGCCGAGAATCCGGATCTGCCGGAGAAGCTCCGGGCTGGCGATGTCTGGCAGATTCCGCGCCCCCTGCTGTCCGTGGATCTCGGTGGGCAGAGCCGGGAGCCCGACCGCTCCCAGCCCGAGGATGGCCTGGATGACGAAGCCCGGGTGGCGGCCTACCGGGCCCTGCTCACCTACGGGGAGGACGCCCAGGGCAAGTACGCGGCCTATCACCTGCGGAAGGGCGAAGCCCTCTATTCCAGTGTCGTCATGCGCTACACCGACCGGGTGGACCCGAAGGCGGTGAACGACCTGGCCGAGGAGATCGCGCGCCGGAGCGGCATTGAGGATTTGCACGGCATCCAGCCCGGCCAGCTGGTCAAGATCCCCATCGCCGTCCTCGCCGATCCCTTCCAGCCCGAAGGGACGGCCGCCCTCGCGGAGGAACGGGAAGTCCGGGCGGAAGTCCGGCGCACGGCGCGGGTGGAGGCTGGACCGAAGCTCCAGGGGGTCCGCATCGTGCTGGATGCGGGTCATGGCGGCGTGGATATCGGGGCGCAGGCGAACGGCATCTGGGAGTCGGATTTCGTCTACGACATCACCATGCGGGTCCGGCGTCTGCTCGAGGAGGAGACCGATGCCCAGGTGAGCAGCACCATCCGCTACCCCGGGATCGGCTTCCGGACGCGGGAGATCATCCGAACCCCGAGCCGGGCAGCAGACATCCTCACCGATCCCCCCTTTGCCAACGACGGCGAACGTCCCAACGCCGTCAGCGTGCATCTCCGGTGGGTGTTGGCCAATGAGCTCTTCACGAACTTCCTCCGCCACAAAGGTGATCCGAAAAAGACCCTCTTCATCAGCTTCCATGCGGACAGCCTGCATCCCAGTTCCCGCGGCACGATGGTCTACGTGCCTGGCGCGGCGCTGGTACCCTCCCATTTCGCCCTGGCCAGCAACCGGGCCGGTCGCGTGGCCGAGATGCGCCGCTTCTCCCGCGTTTCCTTCACCCCCCAGCAGAAACTCCGGGGCGAGGCCCGCAGCCGCCAGTTCTCAGAAGTGCTGCTGGGCGCGCTCCAGCGGGCGAATATCCCAGTCCATCGGAACCGTCCTATCCGGAACGTGGTCATCCGGAACGGCGCCAAGTGGGTGCCTGCCGTGATCCGCTACAGCCTTGGTGCCACCAAGGTGCTCGTGGAAGTGGCCAACCTCACCAATGAGGACGACGCCGCGAACCTGCGGGATCCCGCCTTCCGCGAGCGCTACGCCGCGGCCGTGGTCAGTGCCATCCGGGCGTACTATCGGTAGGGCCCTTTGCGCCTCCGAGAGGTGGCCATGCACCGTTTATCGCTGCCCCTGCTTCTCCTGGTGTCCCTCCTGGCAGGCTGCCGCCGCCCCGTGCCGCAGCCGGCGCCCCAGGCTCGCATCCTGATCCGGTTCCTGGACCAGGATGCGGTGCTCACGCTTCCCGCGGTGCCGCCGGAAGGCCCGTGGCACCTCATGAACGCGGGGCGCTGGGATCCGCTGGATCTGCGGTGGAAGCCCGGGAATCCCCGGATCGGTGCGACGGTCGTGGGACGGACCGCCCCTGATTGGGTGCTGCTCGAGGATCCTTCCGGCGAAAGCCACCGGATCATCATGCGCGGGCCCGGCCCCGAGGCGCTGCGGGAACGCAACGCCCGGCTCGATCCCGATGACGTCGAGGCCCTGAGCCTTCTCGGGATTCTCTGGGCCCTGACCTGGTCCCGGCACTGAGCCAGCCTTGATTCCCGCCGCCCCCCCGGGCACACTGGAGAGCCAGCGCCAACTTAGCTCAGCTGGTAGAGCAGCTGATTCGTAATCAGCAGGTCGCAGGTTCGAATCCTGTAGTTGGCTCCAATGCAAAGGCCCCCAGCGGGGGCCTTTGCATTGGAGCCAGTCATCGAGATTCGAACCTGCGAGTGGACTTCGGAGGCGTGCCACAAAGGCACGCCGGAGAAGGCCGGCGGCTGGCGAAGCCAGGCGCGGTTCGAATCCGGATTGAGTGGGGTGAGGTTTCGAATGGGGGAATGGACGCGGAGTGAAGGCACGCCGGAGAAGGCCAGCGGCTGGCGAAGGCAGGCGCGGTTCGAATCCGGATTGAGTGGGGTGAGGTTTCGAATGGGGGAATGGACGCGGAGTGAAGGCACGCCGAAGAAGGCCGGCGGCTGGCGAAGCCAGGCGCGGTTCGAATCCGGATCGGGTGGGCTAGGGCCCCGCACCATTCAGATTTCCGCCTAGCCATGGCTATTCGGTGGTGAGCGCGGCGTCCTCGGGGCAGGGGTGGTGGTGGTTGCGGAGGGCATGCACGGCGGCATCGTAGTCCGGCTCGCGGGTCAGTTCAGGCACCAGTTCGGTGTGGACCACGGTGCCGTTCTCGTCCAGGGCCACCACGGCGCGGGCCAGCAGGCCGCGCATGGGGCCATCCACCAGGGTGACGCCGAAGGTCTTGCCGAAGCTGGGATGGCGGAAGGCGGAGGCCGTGACCACCCGGTCCGTGTGTTCGGACGCGCAGAAGAGGGCCTGGGCGAAGGGCAGGTCCATGGAGACACACAGCAGCACGGTGTCTGCCAGGTCCGCTGCCAGGCGGTCGAAGGTCCGCACGCTCTGGGCGCAGGTCGCGGTGTCAAGACTGGGGAAGATGTTCATCAGCACCCGCCTGCCTTCCAGATCCACGTTGGTGAGCTCGCCGAGATCCCTGGTGGTGAGG
>JAKAMQ010000114.1 GCA_021812805.1 Acidobacteriota bacterium | reverse complement strand
AGAAGGGGATTTCCCTTCAGCATGCCGTTCCGGGGAGTGGCTGCCAAGCCCGATCGCCCCGGGGCTTGCTAGGAGCCTGTCCAAGTATTCGAGTGCCCCGCGCTGGTTCCAGGCGGGATGCGCCGCCAGGAACGGCCCGCAGGGCAACGTGGCGCGTTGTTCCAGGGCCGTGACGCCGCGGAGCGCCCGCCTGGAGCCAGCCCGCAGGGCGAGTGGCGGCGCGCGTCGCCATGCTGCGTCAGGCTTGGATCGCGTAGTGCCCGCTACGCTTACCTCGCCTTCCTGGCCTGGCTCGCGCGGCGCCACTCGCGCGGGGCGTTCCAATTACTTGGACAGGCTCCTAGGCTGGGGCAGGAGGCTGCGTGTCGCAACCATCGCAATCCCGGCTGTTCTGGTGGTGGCCGCTCATGGCCCGCCACCGCCGGACGCTGGTCTGGGGCCTCGCCGCCACGGTCTGGTGCAGCACTGCCACCTCCTTCGTGCCGTTCTGGTCAGGGCGGGCGGTGCATGCCCTGGAACTGCGGGACTGGCATGGATCGAAGGTCTACCTGCTGTGGATGCTCGGCTTCACCCTGGCCGCAGGCATCGGCCGCTACCTGATGCGCAACACCCTCATCGGCCTGAGCCGCGCCGTGGAGCGGGAGCAGCGGGAGGGCCTCTACGCCTTCCTGCTGGGCCGTTCGTTCGCCTTCTACGAACGGCAGCGGGTGGGTGACCTCATGGCGCGGGTGGGGGACGATGTCGGCACGGTGCGGATGGCCACGGGTCCCGGGCTGATGAGCTTCCTCCAGGTGGTGTCCATCCTGCCGGTCACCCTGGCGCTGATGCTGCACATCAGCGGACGGCTGACGCTGGCGGTCATGCTGCCCTTCCCCTTCCTGGCCCTGGGGTTCTACTTCATCGGAAGGCTCAGCCACGGCCTCCAGCGGAAGCTGCAGCTCGCCTTCTCGGCCCTGTCCACCTTCAGCCACGAAACCATCAGTGGCGAGCGCGTGGTCCAGGCCTTCGGTCTGGAAGAGGCCCGGGTGGGCCGTTTCCGCGAGCTGAGCCGGGCCCATGCCGCCCTGAGCATGAAACAGGGAGTGGCGTTCAGCGCCTACGCCCCCCTGTCGGCGCTCATCAGCGGGGCCTCGGCCCTGGTGCTGGTCACCTACGGCGGCGCCCTCATGGCGCGGGGGATCCTCGATCTGGGCGATCTGACGGCCTTCACCGGCTTCCTGGCGGCCCTGGCCTGGCCGATGATGAGCCTGGGCTGGTCCGTGAACCTCTTCCAGCGCGCGCGGGCGGGCCAGGAACGCATTGACTACGTGCTGAATAGCCCTGAGCCGGCCCTGCCGCCCGCGGTTCCCGTCAGTCTGCCGGAGCACCCCGCCGCCCTGCTGTTGGAGGGGCTGGTCCACCGCTTCGAGGGAGGGCGGGGGCTTGGTCCCCTGGAGCTGGCGCTGGCCCCCGGGGACAGCCTGGCGGTGGTGGGCGGCATCGGTTCGGGCAAGACGCTGCTGCTCCAGGTGCTGGCCGGGCTGCGGGAACCCCAGGAGGGCCGTTTGCTGGTGGACGGCGCGCCCCTGGACGAGCAGAACCTCCGCCGCCACTGGGCCGGCCTGGGCTGGGTGCCCCAGGAGGCTTTCCTGTTTTCCGACACGCTTCGGATGAACCTGGCCATGGGCCGCCCCGACGCCACGGAGGCAGAACTGGAGGCCATCATCCGGGTGGTCTGCCTGGACGATCTCGTCGGGCGCCTGCCCCAGGGCCTCGATACCGTGGTGGGCGAGCGGGGCGTGGCCCTCAGCGGCGGTGAGCGGCAGCGGGCCGCCCTGGCCCGGGCCCTGCTGCGCCGTCCCCGCCTGCTGCTGCTGGATGACGCCCTGTCTGCGGTGGATGCGGAAACCGAAAGCCGCATCCTGGAGAACCTGCGCGGCTTCCTGGGCCTCGCCACCCTCGTGCTGGCGACCCATCGCGTCTTCGTGGCCGAGACCTGCGCCCGCGTGCTGGTACTCCACGAGGGGCGCACCCAGCAGCTGGGCACCCCCGAGGATCTGGCCGCCCAGCCCGGCACCTATGCGCGCCTCAAGCGGCTCCAGAGCCTGGAACGGGAGCTGGTGCGCGGGGCCTGAATGCCCGCGCGGACCGTTGCAGATGGTAGAAATGTTATTACATTGTAATAACGAGGTGCCTCGTGCTCGAAAAACGGCTGACCAAGGTTGGAAATAGCTGGGCGGTTGTGCTGGACAAGCCCCTGATGGACTTGGCGGGGCTTTCCCCTGATCAGCCGGTGGAGATCCGCAGCAACGGCCATGGATTGGTGATCACCGCGTCGGGTGGCGAAAAGGATCAGGCCTTCCTCGAAGCCAAGGCCCGGGTGAGCGCCCGGCACCAGGAGCTTTTCCGGCGGCTTGCCCGGTGATGGAGGATCCCCGCTTCCTGTCGGTGGCCGAACTGCTGTCGCTGCACCGCGACCTCCTCAACGGTTTCGGGGGAGCTCCCGGTCTGCGCGATGAAGGCGCGTTGGTCTCTGCGGCCATGGCACCCCAGCACCATTGGTTCTACAGCGAGGGTAGCGGGGATGCTTTCGTGCTCGCGGCAGTGCTATTGATCCACCTTGGCAGGAATCATCCATTCGTGGATGGCAACAAGCGCGTGGCAGTCGCAGGGGCTCTGGTGATGCTGGATCTGAACGGAATCCAAATTCGCCCTGACGCTGACTCGCTGGAAACCGCCACGCTCCAGGCGGTGCAAGGGACACTGGGCCTTGAAGCACTCGCGGGGATCCTCCGGAGGCTCGTGGACTGATCATCCCCCGTCGCGGAACGTCACCTTGTTGATCTCGGCGAAGGTGGTGATGCCCGTTCGCACCTTCTCCACGGCGCTCTCGCGGAGGAACTGCATGCCGCCGCGACGGGCGGCGGCCTTCACCTCGCGGATGGGGGCCCGCTGCACCAGCAGCTCCCGCAGCTCGTCATTGAGGCCCATGAACTCGATGATGGCCTGCCGACCGCGGAAACCGGTGCCGTGGCAATCCACGCAGCCCACCCGGTCGAACAGGGTGGCGCTGCGCAGCCAGGCCTCGTCCACGCCATTCTCCTCGAGTTCCTGGGGACTGGGCGGCGGGGCGGGGCGCTTGCACTTGGGGCAGAGCACGCGCACCAGGCGCTGGGCCAGGATGCAGTTCAGGGACGACACGAAGTTGTAGACCTCCACCCCCATGTGCTGGAACCGGCCCAGCACGTCCAGCACGTTGTTGGCGTGGACGGTGGTGAAGACCAGGTGGCCCGTGAGGGCTGACTGGATGGCGATCTGGGCCGTCTCGGGATCGCGGATCTCGCCCACGAGGATCTTGTCGGGATCGTGGCGCAGGATGCTGCGGAGGCCCAGGGCGAAGGTGAGCCCCTTCTTCTCGTTCACCGGGATCTGGGTGACACCCTCCAGCTGGTACTCGACCGGATCCTCGATGGTGATGATCTTGTCCTCGGGGGCCTTGATCTCGCTCAGCACCGCGTAGAGGGTGGTGGTCTTGCCCGAGCCCGTGGGGCCGGTCACCAGGAACATGCCGTAGGGCTCGTGGGCGAAGCGCCGCAGCCGTTGCAGCTCGTGGGCCGAGAAGCCCAGGATCTCCAGGGTGAGGGTCTGGAATTCCTCCGTGAGGTTCTCCTTGTCCAGCACGCGGATGACGGCATCCTCGCCGTGGATGGTGGGCATGATGCTGACGCGGAAATCAATGGCCCGGCCCCGCACCTTGAGCTTGAAGCGGCCGTCCTGGGGCTTGCGCTTCTCGGCGATGTCCAGTTCCGACATCACCTTCACGCGGCTGATGATGGGCGAGGCGAAGCGCCGGTCAATGGGATCCGCCGCCGGGTACAGGCTGCCGTCAATGCGGTACTTGATCTGGAACCCCGTGGCCGTGGTCTCCAGGTGGATGTCCGAGGCCCGCCGCTGGAGGGCGTTGAAGATGGTCGTGTCCACCAGGCGGACGATGGGGGCTTCGTCCTTGTCCGTGAGGCGCTCCAGGTCGAGCACCTCGTCGTCCACATCCTCCTCGCGGAGCACCTGGATCTTGAGGGCCTCGCCGGCCTCGTCCAGCACCTTCTGGCCGCTCTCCGACTTCTTGAGCACCTCCTGGATCTGGGCCTGGGGGGCGCCGGCGAAGCGGATGGGGCGTTTCAGGCGCTGGCGGAGGAGATCCTGGGTGAAGATGTCCAGGGGATCGGCCATGGCCAGCCAGAGCACCCCGTCGCGCTCCTGCACGGGCACGAAGTGGTGCTTGAGCATGAGGTCCAGCGGCAGGGCCTGGAACAAGCCGAAGTCCACCGGCTCCCGGGTGAGATCCAGCGTGGGGTACAACTCCCGCGCGGGCCGGAAATCCACGAGGGTGGTATCGCCGGGGGCGGCGGGTTCCGGGAGTCCCTGGGTCGGCTGAGTGGGCATGCAAGCATCCTAGCTGAGAACGGCGCGGGGGATGATGGGTGGTCATGGGTCACAACCGACCCGCCGGTCAGGTCTGGGACATTGACCCTGCTGTGACACAGACGGCACAATCGTTCTGCTTGGAGGCCCCATGCGTGGGTATGCGCCCATTCTGCTTTTGGTTCTGATCGCGGCCCTGCTTCCGGTGCTGGTCTGGAGTCTTTCGCGCCTTCTGCGCCCGAGGTTCCCGAGCGCCGCCAAGTACTCGGCCTATGAGTGCGGCATCACCGCCACCACCGAAGCCCGGGAGAAGTTCAGCGTCCGCTATTACCTGGTGGCCGTGATGTTCCTCGTGTTCGACGTGGAGACCGTCTTCCTGATGCCCTGGGCCATCCAGATGAAGGAACTGGCGGCTTTTGGCCTCATCGAGATGGGCATCTTCCTGTTCCTTCTGCTGTTCGGCTACGGCTACATCTGGTCCAAGGGGGCCCTGACATGGGAGTGAGCACGCAGCAGGAGCGGGGTGCCACTTTGCGTAGCGAAGCGCCGCAGGCGTGCGGCACAGGAGGTGCCGCATGAATCAACCCACCCAGGTCGAACAATTCCTCATCACCACCAAGGTCGAGAAGGTCATCAACTGGGCGCGCGCCTCGAGCGTGTGGCCCATGACCTTCGGCCTGGCCTGCTGCGCCATCGAGATGATGGCCGCCGGGGCCAGCCGCTTCGACTTCGACCGGTTCGGCGCCGGGATCTTCCGCGCCACGCCGCGCCAGAGCGACCTGATGATCGTGGCCGGCACCGTCACCTACAAGATGGCGCCCATCATCAAGAAGCTCTACGACCAGATGCCCGAGCCCAAGTGGGTGATCGCCATGGGCTCCTGCGCCACCGCCGGTGGGCCCTTCGACTCGTACCACACGATTCAGGGCGTGGACAAAGTGATCCCCGTGGACATCTTCATCCCCGGCTGCCCGCCTAGGCCTGAAAGCCTGATCTACGGCTTCCTGAAGCTGCAGGACAAGATCATGACCAGCAGCCTGGCCGACCGGTACAAGGACATCTTCGAGGAGGTCGGCTGATGTCGGAACCGATCGAACCCCAGGCTCCGGAGGGGGCGCCCGAGGGCCCTGTCGGCCCCTACGTTTACGACTACGCCGCCTCTCCGCAGCGCCAGATCGTCCTGCCCAAGACGGTGCCCCTGCCCAGCCTGAAAACCTACGAGGCCGAGGTGGTCGCCCAGCAGGCGGCCGACGAGGCCAAGTGGAAGAAGATGCAGGCGGACTACGAGGTGGCCAAAGCCAAGGCCGAGGCCGAGGGCAAGGATGCCCCCAAGCCGCCCGTGAAGCCCGTGCCCCGCAAGGATGACAACGACATGAAGACGCCCTGGCCCCAGGTGGCCAAGGATCCCGATCTGCTCCGCCTTCAGCAGTTGCTGGGCGAGCAGGTCGAGGAGATCTTTGAGCAGGCCGGGGAGCTGACCTGCCAGGTGCGGAAGGAAGCCCTGCACGAGGCCCTGCGGATCTGCCGGGACGATGCGGATCTGAAGTACGAGATGCTGGCCGACCAGACCGGCACGCACTACCCCGCGGCCAAGGAGTTCGCCTTCTCCCTGGTCTACCACCTGACCAGCATCAGCCGGCGGAAGCGGCTGCGCCTCCGCATCCTGGTGCCCGAAGGCTTCGAACCCGAAAGCGCCTGTTCCCTCTACCCCAGCGCCAACTGGATGGAGCGGGAGACCTACGACATGCTCGGCATCCGCTTCAAGGACCACCCGGACATGACCCGCATTCTCTGTCCGGAGGATTGGGAAGCCTACCCGCTGCGCAAGGAATACCCGGTGGTGGGTCTCGGCCAGCGGGACATTGATTTCCGGGAGGACCGGGGCGGCGTCCTGATGCGGATCGCCATGCAGAAGGCCGGCCAGATGGGCATCAACCTCAAGCAGCCGACGGCGGACTAGGAGCGGATGGTGTTCAAGAGCGAGGAACTGGAAATCAACCTCGGGCCCCAGCACCCCTCCACCCATGGTGTGCTCCGGGTGAAACTGCGGCTGGATGGCGAAACCGTGGTCTCGTGCACGCCGGTCATCGGCTATCTGCACCGGGGCCTGGAGAAGATCTGCGAGAACAAGACCTACTTCCAGGGCCAGGTGTGGACGGACCGCATGGATTACGTGGCGGCCATCAGCAACAACCTGGGCTGGGTCGAGGGGGTGGAGAAGCTCTTCGGCATCGAGACGCCGCGCCGCGCGCGCTACATCCGGACCATGCTCACGGAGATGAACCGGATCGCCTCCCACCTGCTGTGGCTGGCCACCCATGCCCTGGACATCGGGGCCATGACCGTCTTCCTCTATGCGTTCCGCGAGCGCGAATTCCTGCTGGATCTCTTCGAGGCCTTCTGCGGCGCCCGGCTCACCACGACGGCGTTCCGCATCGGCGGCCTCCGCGAGGACCTGCCTCCGGGGTTCGTGAAGCAGGCCCGGGCCTTCCAGGCGATCTTTCCCGAGCGCCTGGAGGAGTACGAAACCCTGCTCTCCGAGAACCGCATCTGGAAGAAGCGCACCGTGGGTGTGGCGCGCATCACTGCTGAGGACTGCATCGCCCTGGGCGTGACCGGCCCCGTGCTCCGCGCCGCCGGTGTGCCCTACGACATCCGCAAGGCCTTCCCCAGCGCGGCCTACGCGGAGATGGACTTCGAGATCCCCACCCGTCCCGAGGCGGACACCTATGCCCGGTACCTGGTCCGCCTCGCCGAGATGCGCCAGAGCCATCGCATCATCCAGCAGTGCCTCGACGGACTGCCGGAAGGCCCGGTCATGGCCAAGATCCCCAAGATCCTCAAGTCCGAGGTGAACGAGGTCTACCACGCCATCGAGGCCCCCAAGGGGGAGCTGGGCTACTACTTCGTGGGCGAGAAGGGCGGCGTCAACCCCTATCGCATGCATGTCCGGGCCCCCAGCTTCGTGAACCTCCAGGCCCTCCCCAAGATGATCGAAGGCCGCCTGCTGGCCGACGTGATTGCCGCCATCGGCACCCTCGACGTGGTGCTGGGCGAGATTGACCGCTGAGGACGCCCATGCCGCCGATGACCCTCCTCCAGACCATCGCCATGGGCCTGATCCAGATCGTGGCCGTGCTGATCGTTGTGTTCATCATGGTGCCCCTGCTGACTTTCGCTGAGCGCAAGGTCATCGGCTACGCGCAGGTGCGCCTCGGTGCGACGCGCACGGCCGGCGGCCGCAAAGGCTTCACCGCCTCCCTGAACCGCGGCATGTGGGCGATGGGCAAGGTGCCGGTCCTCTCCTTCTTCCGCGGCCTGCCTGTCTTCGTCGCGGATGCCGTGAAGCTCATCACCAAGGAAGACATCATCCCGGCCAAGGCGGATCGCGCCGTCTTCACCCTGGCGCCCATCCTCTCCGTGGTGGCGGCTTTCGGCGTGTTTTCCGCCATCGCCTACTACCCGGGCGTGATGTTCTACATGCCGAAAAGCTGGCCCCTCATCGGCGGCCTGCCCTTCAACGGGGCCATCGCCGATGTGAATGTGGGCCTGCTCTTCATCCTGGGCCTGGCCTCGGTGGGGGTGTACGGCATCGTGCTGGGCGCCTGGGCTTCCAACTCCAAGTACCCGCTGCTGGGTGGCCTGCGCTCCGCGGCCCAGATCGTGAGCTACGAGGTGCCGCTCACCCTCAGCCTGCTGCCCGCAGTGATCCTGGCCGGCACCCTCAACTTCAAGGACATGTCGGTGATCCTGTCCACCGGCCAGGGCATGAGCCCGCTGGCGGTCATTCCCCTCTTCATCGGATTCTTCATCTACACCACCTGTGGCTTCGCGGAGACCAACCGGGTTCCCTTCGACCTTCCCGAAGCCGAGACGGAACTGGTGGCGGGCTTCCACACCGAGTACTCGGGCATGAAGTTCGGGTTCTTCTACCTCGCCGAATACGCCAACATGATCGTGGTCTCCTGCCTTGCTACGGCCTTCTTCTTCGGCGGCTACTACCTGCTCCCCTTCGGCCTCCAGCGGATCATCCCCGCCAGCGTCCCGTTCCTCGGCCATCCCAGCTTCCTCTTCTTCATGGCGAAGGTGAGCCTCCTGCTGTTCGTGTTCATCTGGGTGCGGGCCACGCTGCCGCGCTACCGGTACGACCAGCTCATGGATGTGGGCTGGAAGTACCTGATCCCCCTCTCGCTGGTGAATCTCTTCATCGCGGCCGTGATCCGCTATGCGTTCTGAGGGAGGATCCGTGCGCCTGCTCAAGACCCTGATCCCCGGCGACATCGCGGCCGGTCTCATGCTCACCGGCAAGTACTTCGGCAAGGTGTTCTTCTCCGCCAACCGGAAGAAGGTCCGCGCCCACCTCAAGCACTTCACCCAGGAGTATCCCGAGATCCCCGTGCGGCTCGCGCCGCGCTTCCGGGGCCGCCTCACCCTGCTCAAGGACGAGCAGGGCGAGATCAAGTGCGTGTGCTGCCTGGCCTGCGAGAAGATCTGCCCCACCCAGGTCATCACCATCGAAAAGGGCAAGATGGAAGGGCGCAAGATGCCCTACCCCGTGCGCTACGACTTCGAGATGGAGCGCTGCATCTTCTGCGAGTTCTGCGTGGAAAGCTGCGGCTTCGACTCCATCATCCTGAACCACCAGTTCGAACTCGCCGCCTACAACCGGGAAGACTTCTCCCTGGGCATGGAAGGCCTCGGCCAGAACATGTTCGCCCCATCGCCCGTCGGCAAGTACAGCGTGGCCGAGGACTGAAACACCCCCATTCCGCGCACCCGAAGGACACCCCATGGAACATCAACTCGAATCGCTCGGCCGGAACCTGTTCGCGGTCTTCGGGCTCCTGGCCCTGGCCGGGGCCGCCTTCATGGTGGCCTCCAAGCGCGCGGTGCATAGCGTCCTGGCCTTCCTCTTCACCATGCTCTGTATCGCCGGCTGCTACCTCGCCATGAACGCCGAGTTCATCGGGGTGGCGCAGATCCTGGTCTATGCGGGCGGCATCGTGGTGCTGTTCCTCTTCGTCGTCATGCTGGTCGAGCTGACCAAGTACAAGGAGAAGGACGTCTTCCACACCCAGTCGAGGGCTGCCGCGGTGGCCGTGATCGCGGGCGTGGGGCTTTTCGCCGGGGTGTTCAAACACGCCTTCTTCGGCCCGG
>JAKAMQ010000113.1 GCA_021812805.1 Acidobacteriota bacterium | reverse complement strand
GATTCGCCCTATTCCATCGCGCTGGGCTCCAAGATGGCCGATGTGGCCGAGCACCACGGCCTGGAAATCCTCCACGCCCATTACGCCATTCCCCACGCCATGGCAGCCCTGCTGGCCCGGATGGCCCTCGGGGGGAAGCTGAAGGTGGTGACCACCCTCCACGGCACGGATATCACCGTGGTGGGCAGTGATCCCAGCTACCTTCCCATGGTGAAGATGGCGATCCGGGAGAGCGATGCGGTCACGGCCGTCTCGGAGTTCCTGCGCCAGGAGACCTTGCGCACCTTCCAGGTGGACCGCCCGATCGCGGTCATCGGGAACTTCGTGGCTCCTCCGCTGAATGAGCGACCGGATTGCCGGGCCTGGCTGGCCCCGCATGCCACCTCGGTGCTGACTCATATCTCCAATTTCCGGCCCGTGAAGCGCGTGATGGATGTGCTGAAGGTCTTCGAACGGGTCCGCAGCGAGGTTCCGGCGCGCCTGGTGATGGTGGGGGATGGTCCAGACCGGCTGGAGGCCGAAGCCTATTGCCGCGATCACGGATTTGCCCACGAGGTGCGTTTCACGGGGAAGCAGCTGGATATCGGCACGGTGCTGGCCTGCTCAGACCTCTTCCTGCTGCCCAGCGCCACGGAAAGTTTTGGCCTGGCCGCGCTGGAGGCCATGGGGCACCGGGTGCCTGTCATTGCCAGCCGTGTGGGGGGCTTGCCCGAGGTGGTGCGGCATGGCGTGGACGGCTACCTGGAGGCCGTGGGCGATGTGGAGGCCATGGCCGCGGACGCCTTGACCCTGCTGCGGGATGAGAAGCTCCGCCTGGCCATGGGGGATGCAGCTCGGGAGCGAGCCTTGAGCACCTTCGCCGAAGGCCCCATCGTGGACCAGTACGAGGCCCTCTACCGGCAGGTGCTGGGGCATGCGTAATGGCGGGCGGAACACCCAACCACGGCTGGATCCATCGGGAGCAGATCAGCCTGGCCGATGCGGGGAGCACCGTACTGGCTCATCTCGCGATCCGCTACCCCCGGGCCGATGCCGCTGAATGGGCTCGGCGGATCGCAGCGCGGGAAGTCCGCCTGGACGGCCACCCCGTCGCTCCCGACACCCCCCTGGAGGCCGGTCAATGCCTCAGCTGGGCGCGTCCTGCCTGGGTTGAACCCGAGGTGCCCTTCTGTACGGCGGTGCTGTACGAGGATGAGGATCTATTGGCTGTGGCCAAACCGGATGGCCTGCCGACCCTGCCCGGGGGAGGGGACTTCCAGGAGCATACCCTTCTGGCCCTGGTGCGGCGGCGGGCCCCCGATGCAAGCCCGATGCACCGCCTGGGGCGCAGCACCTCGGGGCTCGTGCTCTTCGCCCGTACGCCCGAGGCCAGAGGCGCGATCCAGACTGCTTTCCGAAGCCACCGGCTGCGCAAAGTGTACCGGGCGCTCTGTGCAGGGCACCCCGACCAGCCGAGGTTTGATCTCACTGCTCCCATCGGAGTGGTTCCCCATCCCCTCTTGGGCACGGTCCACGGAGCGAGCGCGACGGGTCGCCCCTCCCTCAGCCACGTCAGCGTGCTCGAGCACCGGGAGGGGTGTGCGCTGGTCGAAGTCGAGATCGAAACCGGACGGCCCCACCAGATCCGGATCCACCTGGCCTCCGCGGGCCACCCTCTCGTGGGAGATCCCCTCTATGGGCCCTCAGGCCTGCCCATTCCGGGATCCCGGGCCCTGCCGGGCGATCCGGGCTACCACCTCCATGCCCTGGCGCTGGAGCTGATCCATCCCCGCACGGGCCAGGCGCTATCCCTGTACTGCGCCCCCCCGCCCCTCCTCCGGCCTGGCGCCGCCACCCCGGTGGATGGCCCGCCCGTGCGCTGAGGGCCTTGGTCAGAGGACCGCGTGGATCCAGCCCCCCCCCAGCACCTCATCCCCCCGGTAGAAGACGACGGCCTGGCCGGGAGCAAGGGCGCGCTGGGGCTCCTCGAATACCACCTTGAGGTGTCCGTCATCCATGGGGATCAGCATGGCTTCCGCTTCCGGGCTGCGGCTCCGAACCTTGGCGGCGCAGATCAGCGGGCCGACCGGGGCGGCACCCACCCAGCTCACGGCGCGGGCCACCAGGGCCGTCCTGGAGAGATCGGCCTCGCCTCCGACCCAGACGGTATTGGAATCGGGCTCGACCCGCACGACGTAGAGGGGCTCCCGGTAGGCCACGCCCAACCCACGCCGCTGCCCGACCGTGAAGCGCCAGAACCCATCGTGGTGACCAAGGCATTGGCCATCGAGATGGCGGATGGCTCCAACGCAAGCCGGGACTCGCCCCGATGCTTCCAGGAAGGCATCGTAGCGGTCCTGGGTCACGAAACAGATCTCCTGGCTTTCGGCCTTGTCCACCAGGTGAAGGCCGAGTTCCCGACCGAGCGCTCGCACCTCCGCTTTGTGCAGGTGGGCCAGGGGGAACAGGGTGCGGGCGAGCGTGGTCTGGGTGTGGTGGAACAGGAAATAGCTCTGGTCCTTGGCTGGATCCGCAGCCTTCCCGAGATGCCATCCGCGGGCATCCTGCGTCACGGAGGCATAGTGTCCCGTGGCGACGAAGGTGGCGCCGAGGGATTCGGCCCGGTCCATGAGCGCGGAGAATTTGAGATGTTGATTGCAAAGAATGCAAGGGCTAGGTGTTTCTCCACGCAGGTACCCCTGGATGAAATCCTCGATGACGGTCTGCTGGAACCGCTCTTCAAAGTCCATGACATAGTGGGCGAATCCCAGGTCGAAGGCCACTTTGCGGGCGTCCTGGAAATCATCCAAAGTGCAGCACTTGCCATCTGAAGTTCGACCAGGCACCTTGTCGAATAGCTGCATGGAAAGACCAATCACTTCATAACCTGCGCGGTCGAGCAGGGCAGCCATCACCGAGCTGTCCACCCCACCGGACATGGCGGCCACGATGCGGGCTCCCGGGCGCAGGTCCGGATGGGCGAGCAGCGGCGCGAGGGCACGCTCAAACAAGGAGGAGGAATACACGGGTTTATGACCTTGCCATGGGAATTCAGGTCTTGAGGCGCCGCATACGGAGCAGGGCGACGGCCAGCAGCAGCAGCAGGGGGGCCAGCATACCCCAAGCCGCCGGAATCTCCGAAGCACGGGCCGCCCCCCCGAAGAGGATCTGCAACCCCAGGAAAAGAAGCCCGCCGACAAACCCGGCGCCCAGGGCCTGCCCCCGCCCCTGGCGGGGGCCCGGGAAGGCGAAGGAAAGCATGGCCAGAACGAGGCAGGGCCCCGACAGCCACCCCAGGATGCGACTCCAGAGCATGTAGGCCCGTTCTGAATCCGGAGCCCAGCGCTGCCATTGGGCCAAGTCCAGCGTGCTGGCCTCCTCGGCAGAGGGAGCGTCACGCAGGGAACGGTCGGGGAAGAGGCGTTCTGCCGCCGGTCCCTGGGTGAAGTTCATGCCGTCCCAGGCCAGGGCTTTCGTATAGGCATCGCCCATATGCCAGGCCAGCAAGATGGGGGCTTCGCCGGGAGGCTTGAGCGGAAAGCCCCAGCGCTGGTCCCCCTCGAGGTTCCAGAGAACCCCGGTGGATCCCAGGTAGAGCCAGGGCCGGCTGGTGGACGTCTCGGGGGGACGGTGGAGAATCCGCTGGTAGTAGGCATTGGCTTGGCCCGCAGCAGAAGGCGCGATCCATACCTGGAGGAGCAGGGTGAGCAGGGTGACGCCGCCCCAGGCGAATCGGCTGCTCCAGATCCAGCGGACCAGGCTGACGCCACCGGCGCGGAGCGCAAGCCACTCCCGGGTCATGGCCGCCTCGGAAAGGGCCAGCAGCGTTCCCAGGAGGAAGGCCACAGGCAGGGCAATGGCCAGGAACGGGGGAAGATTCCAGAGCCAATATTCAATAAATACATAAAAATGGACGCCATTCTTAGACATGTCGCCAGCCAGGCTTGCATAATTGACCATGAAGTCCAGGAGCAGCAACGTGCCGAGCGCGGCCATCCATTGTCGCCACCACGCAAGTGTTGACCAGTGGCGCAGGATGCCGTGTCGGGTGCCCTTGCCATGAACCCAGCGCATCAGGCGGGACTGGGCGTCTTCGATGCGGTGCCACAGAGGGGCCAATCGGCCCTGGAATGGCGAAAAGAGGGGCGAGATCCGGCGCCCGATCTGGCTGGGATGATGTGGGCGAAGCCTGGACCGCAACAGGAGCCACCCCCACAGCAGAAAGGGGAAGGGCACCAGAAGGAGCGGGATGGGCGATTTAAGTTTTTCGCTTATCCACATGTTTTCAAAGTACTTCATAATCACATAATAAAGGATGATGACACCCATGCTGCGAAGCATGGCCCCCCCCTTGTAGAAGCGGGGGTGGCCAAAGCCCAGGGCGATTCCCAGCAGAAGCAGGGCTGCAGAAGCGATGGGCAGGGTGAACCGCCTGCAGAGTTCCAGAGTGGATTGGATTCGGACCGTCTTCCATTCCGAGGCCTTCAGGCCCGACAACTCGGGGTGTTTCATCAAACGCCACAGACGCGGCGTCGTTTCCTGGCGTAGAGGCGTTGGGGCCAAGAGGCGGGTGGCAGAGGGTAGATCAAAACGGAGCATCTGCTGCTCTTGGTGAAGATGAATGACACTTCCCGGGTTCCCCGGTTGGAAGAGAACCCCATTCAGACCCTGGAGCCGAAGTTGGATTTCCGTGGCGCCATCGGGCTTGGTGACCAGGGTGTAGCCCATGGATGAAGCAACCAGGTGCTGAATGCCCTGGGGGGTGGATTCAAGCATATGGATCTGCCCCTCATGGGAGATCCAGAACGCAGACTCGGGGGAACCCGGGGGATACCAGGGTGGCCCCCCGGGGTGCAGGAACCGTGCACGGGCCTCTTCAGCCATGCGCACGCGGAAGCCCTGTTGGACCCGGCTGACTTCAGGCACGACGTAATGGGCATTGAAGGCCCCCAGGACCAGGAGGGCCAGGGCCAACAGGCCCCAGGGCTGGACCCAGGTCTTCCGTCCGGCCCCCAGCCCCTGGGCCGCCACCAGTTCAGAGCCCTCCATCATCTGCTGGGTTCCAAGCAGGCCCCCAAGCACGGCCGCCATTGGGAGGACCATGCCCAGGATCTCCGGGAGTGAGGTCAGGAGCAGGGGCACGAGCCAGCGCAAGGCCGCCCCCTGGGTGAAGATGTCCTTCGAGATGGCCACGACCTCGTTCGCCAGCAGAAGGGCGCCATAGAAGAACAGCGCGCCAAACAGGGGAATGGTCCACCGTCGGAGAATGTAGCGGGTCAGAACGGAGGGCTTCAGAGGGGCACCGTTAGCTTTCGATAATGTATATTATGTAACATCAAATCAAACAGGCTCTGTTTCCCGAACGATCTATAAGACCTTGGCTTCCAGTAATTGATGGATATGTAGGAGGCCACACGGGCGCCCTTGCCGCTCCACCAACAGGAAGGTGATCTTCCGCGCTTCCATGCGACTCGCGGCCTCGACGGCCAAGGCGTCTTCCCCTATGGTCGCGGGATGGGGCGTCATGATCTGGCCGGCGGTCAGGGACAATGGATTCAAGCCGTCCCGTTCGCTGCGCTGGAAGGCTCGCCTCAGGTCGCCATCGGTGATTACTCCCAGGAGGGATTCCCCGTCCATCACGCTGGTCATGCCGAGATGTCCGGCACTCATGCTGGCCAGTACGGCCATCAGCGGCGCCTCGGGCGCCACACGAGGCCAGTCTTGGTGCATGATTGTCTTTACTTTCATGAGTTTGGCGCCAAGACTTCCGGCGGGATGATTCAAGGCGAATTGATCCCGCGTGAAGCCCTGCCGGTCCATGAGTGTGGCGGCCAAAAGGTCGCCCCAGATCAACTGGAGTGTGGTGCTGGCCATGGGCGCCAGATCCAGCGGGCAGCCTTCTCCCTTCGGAAGGCGGTAGATGAATCGCCACTGAGCCGCCTGAGCCAACGTGCCCTCCGGTTTACCCGTGATGGCGGCGAGTGGGATCCCCAACCGGATCAAGCTCGGCAGGAGGCGAACCACCTCCTCCGTTTCGCCACTGTTGGACAGGGCGAGGATGGAATCAGAATCGGTGACCATGCCGAGGTCACCGTGGAGTGCCTCGGCGGGGTGCATGAAGAGGCTGGGGCATCCCGTGGAGGCGAGGGTCGCGGCTACTTTCTGGGCGATGAGCCCGGACTTGCCCATGCCGGTCAGAACCACCCGCCCCCGCCGGGCCACCACCATTTCACACCAGGCCTCCACGGAAGCCTGGTCCCAGCCAGCGGCAAGGTCGTCCAGGGCACTGCGCGCCGCCACCAGCACGGCATGGGGGGCTCCAGAGGCCTGGTTCTCATCCTTCACGGCATCGGCTCCGATGGGTTTGCAATCAGGGAACCATGCTACCAGCCATCCTTCCGCTCTTCCCGCTGCCCCAGGTTGTGCTCTTCCCGCACACCTTCCTGCCGCTCCACATCTTCGAACCCCGGTACCAGGACATGACGGTCCAGGTGCTGAACTCCCACCACCACGTGGTCATCGCCCTCATGCGGGAGCTCGATGCGGCCGATCCCGCCGGCCTGCGGACCCCCGCGTTCGAAGTCGGCTGCCTTGCAGAGGTGGTGAGGGCCGAACCCCTCACGGGAGGCCGGTGGAACCTGTTGGTCCAGGGCAAGACGGCGGTTCAGATCCTGGAGGAGATCCCGGGGCAATCCTTCCGGCAGGCACGCACTGAAGTGCTGCCCTTCGAGGACACCCTGCTCTGGCCCGGCCCCCAGCGCCGCCGCTTCATGGAAGCCCTCCACGCCTACGCCCGCGCCCAGGATCTGGAGGACCAGCTGAAAGAACTCCTCGATCTGCCCCTCGAGGATCAGGCTCGCCTCAACACCCTGGCCATGGCCCTGGATTTCGAACCCACCGAGCGCCAGTTCCTTCTGGAGGCGCAGGACCTGCCCACCCTGGCGGATCGCATGCTCCAGCTCCTGGAATTCGCCTCTGGCGGGCGCGCCCTGCCCGGCCTTTGAACCAGCCTTTGCTACACTGCCCCTGGCCCTGTAGCTCAGCGGTCAGAGCTGGCGGCTCATAACCGCTTGGTCGTGGGTTCGAACCCCACCGGGGCCACCATTTGTGTCAGCCTGAGTGCGGAGCCCGCCCATGCTGCTTTGGATTGCCCGTACCGTCCGCCTGATCGTGGGTTGGCTGGATCTCGCCCTTTTCACGCTGTGCTTGCTGGGACTGGCCCTGCTCCCGGAGTTCCTGACCCGCCGTCTGTTCCCTCGTCTTTTCCGCGCCTGGTGCCGGACCTTCGTTCGGGCCTTGCGGGTGGAATTGCGCCTGTTCCAGCAGCACGAGCGGCCCCTGCCCAGCCAGTACATCCTGGTGTCCAATCACCCTTCAGCCTTTGAAGACATCGGCATTCCCGCGCTCTTCCCGGTGCGCTCCCTGGCCAAGGAGGAGGTTCGTGACTGGTGGTTCGTGGGCCGCATTGCCCAGGCAGCCGGCACCCTTTTCGTGAAGCGGGAATCGCCCGATTCGCGCCAGGCCGCCCAGCTGGCGCTGATTGACGCCGTCAAGGCTGGCGCCTGCATCGCCCTCTACCCTGAAGGGGGATGCAAAGGGCGGCGGATTGCGCCCCGATTTTTCGGGGGGGCCTTTGTGACCGCCAAGGCCACAGGGGTGCCCCTGCTTCCCGTTTTCCTGCACTACGAAGCCCAGGAGGCTTTCGAGTGGGCGGATCAGCACCTGCTGAGGAAACTGTGGCAGATCATGACGTCCCCCAATCCCCGAGCCAACTGCTACGTGTTCGATCCCATTGACCCCGGCCATTTCGACAGCGTGGACAGCCTGAGGGACTTCGTTCACGACCAGTACCTCGGCTATCAGAAACGATTCCTCGAATAGGCGTTCCCTGTGAAGAGTCACGCGCCCACGAAAGTCTATTTCTACGCCACTTGCCTGGTGGACCTCTTCTTCCCGGATGCCGGGATGGCCGGCATCCAGCTGCTGCAGCGGGCCGGGGTGGAGGTGGTCTTCCCTGACGGCCAGACCTGCTGCGGCCAGCCCGCCTACAACTGCGGCTTCTTCGAGGAGGCCAGGGCCGTGGCCCGCACGCAGATCGCCCTCTTCCCCCAGGATCTGCCGGTCATCCTGCCATCCGGCAGCTGCGCGGGGATGATGAAGCACCACTACCCGGACCTCTTCCGGGGCCAGCCGGAGGAAGCCGCGGCCCGGGCCTTCGCTGACCGGGTGTACGAGCTCACTCAGTTCCTGGTGGATGTGCTGGACGTGAGGCTCGAGGATCTCGGCCAGCCCGTGAAGGTCACCTGGCACAGCTCCTGTCACGCCCTGCGGGACCTGGGCCTCACGGGCCAGCCCCAGGCGCTCATCGGCCAGCTCGCGAACGTGGAGCTGGCGCCCCTGGCCCGGGAGCGCGAGTGCTGCGGCTTCGGCGGCACCTTCTCTGTGCGGCATCCCGAGATCTCCGGCGCCATGGGCTGCGACAAGGCCGCGGATGCCCTGGCCACGGGCGCGGAGGTGGTACTGTCCACGGACGGCGGCTGCCTCCTCAACGTGAAGGGCGTGCTGGAGGCCCAGGCCGCGCCCCTGCGCGTCCAGCACATCGCCGAGTTCCTGTGGGAGCGCACCCATGCACGGTGAGACCGGCATGAACTTCCGCGCCTCCGCCACGAAGGCCCTGGGCGACGCCCAGCTCCGGGCCAACTTCCGCCGGGCCATGGACGGCCTCATGGCCAAGCGGGCCGCCCAGTTCCCGGATCCCGGGGATCTCCAGGCGCTGCGCGACCTGGGCACCGCCGTCCGCACCCGCAGCCTTCGGCGCCTGCCGGAGCTGCTGGAGCAGCTGGAGGCCAGCTGCTCCCGGAACGGTATCCAGGTCCACTGGGGGGAAACCTGCGACCAGGCCAACGCCATCATCCTCGGCCTGCTCCAGGCGAAGGGCGCCACGCGGCTCGTGAAGGGCAAGAGCATGGTCTCCGAGGAAATGCGCCTCAACGCCTTCCTCGAGTCCCACGGCATTGAGTCCCTGGAATCGGACCTGGGCGAGTACATCATCCAGCTCGACCACGAGACGCCGAGCCACATCATCATGCCGGCCATCCACAAGAACAAAGGCCAGATCGCGCGGCAGTTCAGCCGGATGATCAAGGACGCGACCTACACCGAGGATGTGGACGAGCTTACGGCCCTGGCGCGCAAGGTGCTGCGCCAGAAGTTCCTGGAGGCCGGTGCCGGCCTCTCCGGCGTCAACTTCGCCGTGGCCGAGACCGGAACCCTCTGCCTGGTGGAGAACGAGGGCAACGGCCGCATGAGCACCCACGTGCCGCCCCTGCACATCGCGGTGATGGGCCTGGAGAAGGTGGTGGCGCGGCTGGAGGACGTGGCGCCCCTCTACGCCCTGCTCACCCGCTCGGCCACGGGGCAGCCCGTCAGCACCTACTTCAATCTCATCAGCGGCCCCCGGGCGAAGGATGAACTGGACGGCCCCCGGGAGATCCACCTGGTCATCCTGGACAACGGCCGGTCGCGGATCTACGGCGATCCCCAGCTCCAGGCCACGCTCCGCTGCATCCGCTGCGGGGCCTGCATGAACCACTGCCCGGTCTACACCCGCGTGGGCGGCCACGCCTACGAGGCGGTCTATCCCGGCCCCATCGGGAAGATCCTCACCCCC
>JAKAMQ010000112.1 GCA_021812805.1 Acidobacteriota bacterium | reverse complement strand
GCTGTCACCCCGCTGGGGGCACTGGCGTGCCCCCAGACCCCCGCCACGTGGTGCCCACGGGCGTGGCGGATGATCCAGCTATTTCGCGCGGGCACCACTAGTGCACCTCGCCTGAAATACCTGGATCAAATGGGTCGAAGGCGAGGTGCACTTCCATCGGGGCATGGCCCCTCTGGCGCCCTTGCGCGCAGACGCGCCAGGGCTGTCACCCCGCTGGGGGCACTGGCATGCCCCCAGACCCCCGCCACGTGGTGCCCCCGGGCGTGGTGGATGATCCAGTCATTTCGCGCGGGCACCACTAGGAGCCTGTCCGGGAATGCGCGAGGGCATTGATTATTCCGTCCCCGATCCCCAGGCTGGATGAATGCGGTCGAGGACCGAATCTTTGTGGGTGATACACCATGGAAACGAATCTTGATCGGACAGATTGCAGGATCATTGAATTCCTTCAAGCCGATGCGCGGCTCTCCAACAAGGAGCTGGCCGCCCGGGTGGGCCTGGCGCCTTCCTCCTGCCTGGCCCGGGTCCAGCGCCTGAAATCCGCTGGGGTGCTGAAGGGGGCGCACGCTGAGGTGGATCCGGCCGCCCTGGGCATCGGCCTCCAGGCCCTCATCGCCGTGCAACTGCGCCAGCACAGCCGCGCCCAGGTGAAGGCCTTCTGGAAGCATGTCCTGGCCCTGCCGGAGGTGCTGGCCCTCTACCATGTGGCGGGATCCAGCGACTTCCAGGTGCATGTCGCCGTCCGCGATGCGCATCATCTGCGTGACCTGGCCCTGGATGCCTTCACGACGCGGCCCGAGGTGGCCCACATCCAGACCAGCCTCATCTTCGAATGGGTGCGCAAGCCGGGCCTGCCGAACTACCGGATGTGACTACACCCCGAACTGGCGCAGGTGGTGGTCCAGGTGCTTGTACATCAGGCGCCCCCACTGCCGGCCGGTCAGCCGGCCGAGGAAGGGATGGGGCTCGCGGGGCATCCCCTCTGCGCCGCGCTGGACGAAACGGTCCAGGAGGTGGGCCAACCGGCGCAGTTCAGCGTCGAACTCCCGGGGATCCGTCACCACGATCTCCTGGGGCGCCGCCGTGCCCCGCGAGAAGGGGCGCGGCCCGAGCGCCAGGGGCCTGACGAGCGGTCCCAGCAGGCGCCAGTGAAGGGGGCGGTGCAGCCTGCGGTCGGCCAGCACCCCGTCCAGGGAGGCCGCGCAGTGGGCCAGCATCTGCGCCGGATCCATGCGCCCCCAGCGGCGCGGGCTGTCGGGATGAAGCTCCGCGAAGCGGCGCCGCAGGGCCTCGCAGTCGGGGGGATCGAACAGGGACATCATGGGCCGGGCTCCGGGAAGGGGAGGGCGTCGAGCGCCCGATCCGCCTGCCGCCCGAGGTCGCCGCTGCCCTGGGAGTTGGCCAGGCTTTTGGCGAGGGCGATGAGCACGACCTCGCCAGCGAAGGGAGGCAGCGCCGGCAGGAGGTCCGCGGCGGCTGCCACGGCGAGGGCCTGATGCGCGTGGTTGAAGGCTGGATCATTGAACGGCACGGTTTCGGCAAGGGCGGCCAGGGCCGCCTCCGGGCGGTTTTCCCGCGCCAGAGCCTGGGCCCAGCCCATGGCCTGCGCGGCTTCGGCGTCCAGGACCGCCTCGCGGAGGGCCCCGGGATCCGGCGCGTTCGCGGGGGGCTTCGGGGCGATGCGTTCCTCCGGTTCGTCCGTGGGGAACAGGTTCACCAGCGCGGCGGCCTGGGCCCAGGTGCGCGCATCCGTGGTGCCGGAGCGGGCCAGTGTGGCCAGATAGACGAGGCACCAGGCGGTCTTTCCCTCCAGATCCCGGCGGGCGTCCAGCAGCTTCTCGGCGGCCGCCAGCGCCAGGGCAGTACGCAGATCGGCCAGGGTGAGCCCCGCGCTGACGCGGGTCGCGAGGCGGTCCAGGAGTTCCACCAGGCCCAGGTCGCACAGCTCGCGGACCAGGGGCGCCAGGCTGTCGGCCTCGCGGGAAGGGGAGCCTTCCGGCAGGCGAAGCGTTCCCTCCCCGAGCCGCGTGGCTGCCCGGCGGTGCCAGAAGGTGTCCTCGGGGGTGGCGGCGAGCCAGGCGGCCAGCCCGAACAGGCGGCGCCCGGTGGCTCGGGGGTGGTCCAGAAGGGCCATCAGGTCGCCCAGCTGATCCGCCAGCACCGCCTTGTGGCCCACGTTGGCCATATCCGCCGCCACCAGGCCGCCCAGCCGCTCGAAGTCCGGAGCCGCGGGGGCCTCGAACCCCTGGGCTTCCGCATAGGCCAGGCCCGGGCGCCGGGCCCGGATGAAGTCCTCCAGGTTGCGCCAGCTTCCGCTGCCCGGGGCGGCCTTCAAGGGCGCGGCCCGGTGGCCTTCATGGGCGGCCATGTGGAGTTGGGTGGCGAGCAGGCGGTGGAAGAGGCGGGGCGCCAGCAGGGGGCGCAGGCGGAAGACGGCCCGCAGTCCCAGAATCCCGTGGGGCAGATGGGGCTGGTAGGCGTCCCAATCCAGGGCGGGAACCAGGGTCTTGATGGCCTCGCGCACGCCGTCGCGGATCCCGTCGGGTTCCCCGATCTGCACCGCGAAGGCCGCGAAGAAGTCTCCGGTGGGCCGGTCGAGTTCGGAGTGCCAGCGCTCAGTCGCGGTCATGAAAAGCCTCGCCCGCCTGGGATCCTGCGGAGGGATGGGAAGGGATCGGGTCAGGCGTGGTGTCCCGGCTCGGCCGGGGCACCACGTGGGGGTGCACGAGGGGGGACATCGCGAGCCGAAGGCGAGCAGGCGGTCCCCCCTCGTTCATGTCAGGCGTGGGCTTCGCGGACCCGGCGGGCCTTCACTAGGACCAGCGTGGAACCCTGCGGCGAACGCTCCATGTGGATCTCATCCATGACCTGCCGCATGAAATAGACGCCCCGGCCGCCCGGCTTCAGCAGGTTCTCGGGAAGGTTCGGATCGGGCAGGGTGTCCAGGTCCACGCCGGGGCCCCGGTCCTCGATGCGGATCTCGAAGGAGTCCGCCTTCGGGACGAAGGTGACCTTGATGGGCTTGTCCCGGTCCAGCAGGTTGCCATGCCGCATGGCGTTGGCGATGCCTTCCTGGATGGCCAGCCAGAGGCGCTCGCCATCTTCCTGGGAAAAACTGAGGTGCTTGAGGAATTCCGAACCCACCACCTGGATCAGGTCAATGAAGCGCAAGTCCGTATTGCAGGTCAGGGTGACGGGCAGGAGCGCGGGGTGAGCCATGGCCTGGAATTCCCTTTCAATACCTCGGAAGGCGTCTGGGCCCAAGGTACTTGGAATCCGGGGGGCCGGGCCAGAGGTTTTGAACCGGTGGGACGCCATCCCCAGGAAAGAGGCGGGATGGGTGCATTGGATCACAATTAAGAATAGTAGCTCTTAAATATCTAAAATATGTCTGATACTGGCTTCCGGCGGTCCGGAATGGCCGCACAGGAGGTTCCGATGAAAGCAAGATGGTGGCTGGTGTTACTGGTGCTCCTGGCGGGCTTCGGGGTGCTGGGTTGGGGTGGGCGGGAGATCGCCCGGAACGCGCCTCCCATTCCCCAGCAGGTGCTCTCGGCGGATGGCACCCAGCTGGTGGGTCCGGGACAGATCCTGGAAGGCCAGGCGAGCTACCTGGGCCACGGGGGCCAGGACATCGGCACCGTCTGGGGGCATGGGGCCTACCTCGCGCCGGACTGGACGGCCAAGGCGCTCCACCAATGGGCGGCCCACACCCTGGAGGGCCTGGAGGCCCAGGGCCTGTCCGAGGCCGACGCTCGAGCCCAGCTTAAAACCATATTTCAGATGAATGGGTATGAATCATCGGATCACGTGCTCCGCCTGAACGCCCTCCAGGCTGCTGCCTACCTGAAGACCCGGGACGAGTTGGCGAAGATCGCCGTTCTGGGCGACCGGAAGGCCGCCATTCCAGCGCGCTGGATTCCCACGATGCAGGAAGGGGACCGGGTCGCGGACTTCTGGCTGTGGACGGCCTGGGCCGCCGCCGCCCATCCGGTGGGCGCCGATCACAGCTACACCCAGAACTGGCCCCAGGAACCCCTGGTGGGCAACGCCATCACGCCGATCAGCCACCTCTGGACCGTCCTCTCCTTCGTGCTGCTCATCCTGGGCATCAGCCTCATGGTGTGGCACCACGCCCGCCAGCCCGTGGAAGCCTTCCCGGATCCCAAGCCCATCACGCCGGCCCCGGCGACGCCCAGTCAGCGTTGGTCGGCCCTCTATTTCGCCGTGGCCATGGCCCTGTTCCTCGTGCAGATCGGCATGGGCGTGCTGACCGCCCACGATGCGGTGGAAGGGAACCGGTTCTACGGCCTGGATCTCTCGCACCTCATGCCCTACGCCGTGTCCCGCACCTGGCACCTGCAGCTGGCGGTGTTCTGGATCGCCACCTGCTGGCTGGCCATGGGCCTCTACCTCGGGCCCAAACTCAGCGGGAAGGAGCCCAAGGGCCAGTGGCTCGGTGTGGCAGGCCTTCTGGCTGCCCTGGTGGTGGTCGTCGTGGGCTCGCTCAGCGGCAGCTATGCGGCCATTCTGGGCCGCCTCTCGGGTTCCTTCATGCTGGGCGACCAGGGCTACGAATACCTTGAACTGGGGCGCCTCTGGCAGATCCTCCTGACCATCGGCATGGTCGGCTGGCTGGTGCTGGTGGTCCGCGCCCTCCGGCCCGCGCTGCGCGGAGAGAAGGGACAACTGGGCCTGCTCAAGCTCTTCGTGCTGGCGGCCATCGCCATCCCGCTCTTCTACTCGGCGGGCTTCATGTACACCCAGCACACGAACCTGGCGGTGGCCGAGTACTGGCGCTGGTGGGTGATCCATCTGTGGGTGGAGGGCTTCTTCGAGGTCTTCGCCACCGTGGCCATCGCCCTGCTGTCCACGCGCATGGGCCTGCTCCGCGAAAGCACGGCGCTCCGCAGCGTGGCGCTCAGCATGGGGCTCTTCCTGGGCAGCGGCGTCATCGGTACCTTCCATCACCTCTACTACACCGGCTCGCCCTCCTCGATCTCGGCCCTGGGTTCCGTGTTCAGTGCGCTGGAGATCGTGCCCCTGAGCATCGTCGGCTACGAGCTCGTGCAGGGCCTGAGGGCCGGCCGGGCCCTGGGCAGCGGCTACGAATGGCCGTTCAAATACTTCGCGGCGGTCTGCTTCTGGAACATGCTGGGCGCGGGGGTATTCGGCATGATGATCAATCCGCCGTCCATCCTCTACTACGGGCAGGGCCTCAACACCACGCCCATCCACAGCCATGCTGCGCTCTTCGGCGTGTATGGGTTCCTGGCCATCTCGCTCATGCTCTTCGCCCTGCGCGGCATGACGCCGGACAAGGCCTGGGATTCGAAGTGGCTGGCACGGGGCTTCTGGGGCCTGAACCTGGGCCTGGGCCTGATGCTGGTGCTGTCGTTGATCCCCAGCGGGATCTACCAGATCACGCAGAGCCTGGAATACGGAACCTGGTACGCCCGCAGCGCCGAAGTGGTGCAGAGCCCGTTCATGCGTGCCTGCACCTGGCTGCGCATGCCGGGGGATGTGCTCTTCAGCCTGGGTGCCCTGGCGGTGATCCTCTTCACCTTCAAGGCTGTGGGTGGTGTCTGGGGTTGGCGCAGCGCTGAGGAAGCCGCGAAGGCGCCAGCTCCCAACGTGGAGCCGGTCCTGTCCTTCCGCGCCTCCGAAGACTGAGCAGTTGCCGGATGTCTGAGGGCCCCCGTCCGCGGGGGCCTTCGTGCGTGAAAGGTGCACCCCTGTGGGATTTCTCCACGCAGGATGCAGCCTGCGACCCGAGCTGGGGGGCCTCCCCCGCGAATAGCCCGCATCTGCGGCCTCAACCTCCGGCATGGCTCCTGCGTAGGCCCTTCGTTGCTCGCGGTTCACGAGCCCTTTCCCAGGAGCTGTCATGCCCCTCGTCCGAACGCTGTGCCTACTTTCCCTCGGGTTGTCCGGGGCCGCCCTGGGTGCCCAGGAAGCTCCCGCCAAGCCCGCGCCGAAACCCGAGGCGACGCTGCCGACGGAATCTCCCGTGAAGCCTCCCGACCATGAGGACTGCCGCGCGCGATTCTGCCACCACCGCTTCCACGCCGACTTCGGGGCCTATGCCCAGGCTGTGATGCCGCTGGGCGACCTCAAGACCAACCTGGACCGCCGCACGGGCCTGGGTGTGGGCGTCCAGTGGACGCACGAGCACGGCGACTGGAATGCCAGCCGCACCCGCCTGGAGTGGAACACCTTCCGGGAGGGCGGGCCCGTGGGCGCGGCAGGAACGCGGACCTATGCGAAGAACGTCCTCCTCAGCTTCGACCACCTGTTCAAGCTGAACCAGGGCTGGAGCCAGGCCTACCTGGTGGCGGGCCTGGGCGGCGCCCGCTGGGATGTGGAGCAGACCACGGGCGTTCTGCGCACCACTGACTGGACCACAAAGCTGGCCTTCACCGCCGGGGCGGGTGTGCAGGTGGGACCGCGCGTGAACCTCGAGGTCCGCTACGTCGTCAGCAGCGTCAGCCGCACCTTTGACGGCAACACCCTCCAGGCCAGCCTGGGCTGGCGGTTCTAACGCGAACGAGGGGGGACCGCCTGCTCGCCTGCGGTTCGCGATGTCCCCCCTCACGCACCCCCACGTGGTATCCCGGCCGAGCCGGGACACCACGTCTGACAGGAACGAAGGGGGACCGCCTGCTCACCTTCGGTTCGCGATGTCCCCCCTCGTGCACCCCCACGTGGTATCCCGGCCGAGCCGGGACACCACGTCTGACCGGAACGACGGGGGACCGCCTGCTCGCCTGCGGCTCGCGATGTCCCCCCTCGCGCACCCCCACGTCTGACACCTCTCAGAACAGGATGGCGTAACCCAGCACGCAGGCCGTGGCGACATGCGCGAAGGCGCGGGCGGATGGGGAGTGGGTGCGCATCCGGTCCCACAGCAGGACGAGGATGAAGGTGGCCGCGGCCACGGCGGGAATCAGGGCCACACCTTCGGCAGCTCTGAGGGTGTGGAGCGGCTGCCCCATCAGCCCAGGGGTCCAGGGCGTCCCGTAGATCAGGGCCAGGTGCACCACGTACACCGCCAGCGACTTCCGCCCGAGGGGCGCCAGGGCCTGGGCGAGCCTGGGCCAAGCCTCCGCCACGGCGGCCAGGAGGCCGAGCGCCACCAGGGAGAAGCCCAGGCGATGGAAGCTGGAGGCCCATCCGGTCTGGTAGGCGTCATGGATGGGAAGCAGCGCGCCGGATACCCGTTCCGCCAGCAGGGACAACAGCAGCGCCGCGAGTCCCGCTCCCAGGGCGGTGAGGCGGAACCGGCGCAGCCGTTCGGCCTCGGGCGCCTCCAGCAGCATCGTGCCCAGGCCGACACCCAGGAACATGAAGGCGCTGGCCGGGAAGAGGGGAAACAGCGAGCCATGGGCGAAGGAGAGGTAGGCCGCCAGCCCTTCGGGCAGGTGGGCGAACCAGGCGACCCCGGCGACCCAGGGCGCGGCCAGGAGGATGAACAGGCCCAGCCCCAGGCTCCAGGCGGCCTGGGCCCGGGCGCTCCGGGTCAGGGCCCCGAGCCCCGTGAGGAGCAGCAGGGTGATGCCGTTGAGCTGGAGGATGTTCACCTGGAAGAAGATCCGCCAGCCATCGGCGGAGACCCAGCGCAGATCCGCGAGGCGCGCGGCGGGGAACACCATGAGGTAGCCGATGGCGAGCACCATGGCCGCCGTGCGGATCCGGCGCAGGCTTTGGCGGAGTGGGATCCGGCCAGCGGGATCGCGGCGGGTGGCGAGTACCGTGGCGGCCCCTGAAACCAGGAGGAACAGGGGGGCCGTGAGCCCCCGGAGCTGCCCCCAGAACTGCCAGTGCAGGCTGTTCCAATCCATGGCGGAGGGCGCCACGAAGGCCTCCAGCGTATGCCCCTGGAGCATCAGCAGGATGGCCATGAGTCGGGCGAAGTCGAGCACATGGATACGTGGGCGTGGGCATTCCGCCCCGGCAGGCGCAGACATGGGAATCCGTGGGGAGGAACCGCCAGCGCCGAAGTCCCGGAGGGGGCGCCGCGGTTGTTTGACAGTCTAACCCCGGGGTATGATGGAAAAGCTGACCAATTAGGTCGGGATTGTGGGGCCGCCATGAAAGTGATCGTCGCCAAGACCGCGGGCTTCTGCTGGGGCGTGAAGCGGGCTATGGACGCGGTGCTGGAGGCCTCGGCGCGCAGCAAGGGCGGGACGGTGCAGACGCTGGGCCCCCTGATCCACAACCCCCAGGCCCTGGAACTGATCGGCCGGCGGGGTGTGGCGGTGGCTGCGGATCCCCAGAAGGTGGAGCAGGGCACCGTCGTCATCCGCGCCCATGGCATTCCCATCCAGGATCTGCGCGGCCTGAAGGAGCGCCAGAAGCAGGGCGAACTGAAGATCGTGAACGCCACCTGTCCGGAAGTCGCGAAGGTCCACAGCAAGATCAAGAAGTGGAGCCCGAAGGGCTACTTCACGGTGATCCTCGGCAGCCATGGCCATGCGGAGAGCGTGGCGCACCGCAGTTTCGCCGAGAGCGGCAGCATCATCGTGGCCAATCTGGACGAGGCGCAGGCCCTCACGGACGAGCAGCTGAAGAAGGTGCTGGTGGTGGCCCAGACCACCTTCACCGTGAAGGACTACCACGCGATCACGGACTACATCCGCGGCCGGGCCGGCGACGCCATCTTCGAGAACACCATCTGCGAGGACACCTGGAGGCGCCAGGAAGAGGCCCGCGATCTGGCCCGCACGGTGGATGCGGTGATCGTCGTAGGCGGCAAGACCTCCAGCAACACCAAACACCTGGCGGAGCTCGCGCACCACTACGGCAAGCCCGTGCAGTACGTGGAGACGGCCGCGGAGCTGGACCTGGGTGCCTTCTCGGGGCGCGAGACCGTGGGGGTGCTGGCGGGCGCCTCCACACCCACCTGGCTGGTGGATGAGGTGGTGGACGTGCTGGAGCAGCTTGGCAGCGGCCCCAGCCGCTGGCGCAGTTTCCTCCAGGCGGCCTTCGGCAGCTCGTCGCTGCTGGCCCTCGGCGCGGCGCTGATGACCGTGGGCGTCCACAGATGGCTGGGCCTGCCTGCCAGTTGGCGGTATCCCCTGATCACGGCCTCGTATGTGCTGTCCATGTACCTGCTGAGCCCGTTCCTGGATCCACTGGGGATCGGCGCCAAGGGGCCCGCCCGGGCGAGGTTCCTGGAGCGCAACCGGCGGAAGCTGATGAGCTCCGGAATCGTGGCCCTGGCGCTCACCCTGGGCCTGGCGGCCAGTCTCGGGGCCCGGGCCCTGGCGGTCATCGTGGCGGCCTCCCTCCTGGGCGCGGCCTACAAGCGGCCCGTCCATCTGGGGCGCCGGACGCTGAGCCTGCGCTCCATCCCCGGATCCAAGGACGTACTGGTGGCGGTGGCCCTGGCCACCGTGTCCGTGGCCATGCCCGTGTGGCAGCAGGGCCGCGCCTGGGATCTCCGCGCCTTCGCGGCGCTCTTTCTGGTGGGGGTGCTGGCCTTTGTCCGGACGGTGATCTACGAGATCCGCGACATGCAGAACGATCAGATCGTGGGCAAGGAAACCCTGCCCATCCTGCTCGGCAAGCGCGCCACCAAGGCCGTGCTGGTGCTCCTGCTGGGCACCCTGCTGGCGGGCACCCTCTGGCTCACGTTCCAGAGCCATGCCGAGGGCCATCCCATGGCGGTGGCCCTGGTG
>JAKAMQ010000111.1 GCA_021812805.1 Acidobacteriota bacterium | reverse complement strand
TCGCCCTCCCCCGTGAGGGCCTTCAGGAGGGAGGTCTTGCCGGCGTTGGTGTAGCCCACCAGGGCCACCCGGGGCAGGCCCTTCGGCCGTCCCTGGCGCTGGGTCTCCCGCACCTGCTCCAGGTGGGTCAGTTCCCGCTTGAGCTGGCTGATGCGGGTGCGGATCATGCGGCGGTCCACCTCGATCTGGGTCTCGCCCGGCCCCCCGCGGAGGCCCACGCCGCCGCCCTGGCGCTCCAGGTGGGTCCAGGCCCCCTTCAGGCGGGGCAGCTCGTACTCGCAGCGGGCCAGCTCCACCTGGGCCTTGGCCTCCCGGGTCTGGGCCCGCTGCTCGAAGATGCCCAGGATGAGGCCCGTGCGATCCAGACAGCGCAAGCCCGTCAGCTTCTCAATGGCGTTCACCTGGCTGCCGCTCAGTTCGTCGTCGCAGACCAGCAGCCGCACCTCCTGCTGGGCGGCCTCGTCCGCCACCGCCGCCAGCTGGCCGGATCCGTAGAAGGTCCGGGGGGCTACCGCATGACGCTTCAGGCGCCGGCGTCCCCTCACCTCGAAACCCGAGCTGCGCGCCAGTTCCCCCAGTTCCAGCAGGTGGTCCTCGATGCGGTCCTCCCGGTCTTCGGGGCCCTGGCGGGCGATCAGGAGGCAGCGGGTCGGAGCATCGGTCATGCCGTCAAGCTGACTGCTGGGACGGCAGGAATCAAGCCTTCCCCCTGCCGGGACGATGGGAAAGCAGGAGTCCAGGACAGATGGCCATGTTCGGGCAGAAAAAATCGCGACCGGGGGAAGGCGTTGACCTCGCCCTGGCCTACCTGGAGGAGGCCCAGCGTCTGCGCTTGACCCTCACGGTGCTGGCCCCGAAGGGACGGGAGGCCCCGGCCCTCCTGAGCGCCGTCACGGAGGACCGGGTGGCGCTGGCGCTCCAGGGCCCGCTCGTGGCGGAACGGGGCGACACCCTGGGTCTGCTGCTCCACATGGATGGCCTGCGCCTGAAGGTCTCCACCACCCTGGTGGAGCTGAAGCCCGGCACCGCCGTGCTCGAACCGCCCGCGGGCATCGCCCTGGCCGAGCGCCGCCGGAAGCCCCGGGCCCGCCTGAGCGCCCGGGAAGGCGCCACGGCCACGGCCCTGACGGGCCTTTTCGACGGCATCGGCGTCATGGGCCCCATCGAGAACCTCTCCGAAGGCGGCCTACGGATGCGGGTGGAGCGCGCCATGGATGTGAAAACCCAGCGGCGCATGCACCCTGGCACCAGCCTGCTGGCGGTGAAGCAGCCCCTGATGCTGGTCAAACTGGCCAAGCTGCCCAAATGTCCCACGCTGGAGCTGACGGGCACCGTGGCCTACCTCGAGGCGGACCGGGAGGGCCTCTGCGTTGGCATCACGTTCGAACCCGGGAAGGAATCCCTGCTGGGCCCCGTGCGGCAGCTGGTCGCCTCCCGGGCCAGCAGCATCCCATCCAGCGTGCCGCCGAAGACGCGGCGCTCCCTCGAGGAGCCCTCCCAGGCCGAGCCCGAATCCTCCCGGAGCATCGAGCTGGCCGCGCCGAGACCGGAGCCCCAACCCCTTCCGGAGCCCCACCCCCTTCCCGAGCCCCAGCCGGTCCCCATTCCCGCCGCCCCCCCTGAACCGCCTGCGCCCGCTCCGGCCCCCCCTGCCCCTGTCGCTGAAGGCTCCGACCGCAGCCACGCCCTGCTCCGCGTGAAGAAGCGCTCCCGCGCCCTGGTCCTCGCCATGCACCCCGGCCCGGACCAGGACCAGCTGGCGGCCTTCCTTGCCGAGGATGGCTACGGACGCATCCTGGCCGTCTCCACCCTCACGGACCTGCTGGAAGCCCTGGACGAAGCCGGCGGGGTGCATCTGCTGTTCATTGATGGCGGCGTGGCCGAACTGGCGGGCCTGGAGCTGGCCTCCCTCATCCACCACCGGTTCGAGGGCGCCCCGCCCCCGATGGTGCTGGCCGAGGACCATGTGGACACCGACCTGGTGCTGGCCTCCCGCGAGGCCGGCATCACCCACATCCTGGTGAAGCCCTACGCGCCGGATGCGGATCTGGCGCACCTCATCGAAGCCCAGTTGGGCCTGGCATAGGCGGCGGCGCCCCCCGGCGGCTACCCTGATGGCATGGCCCTGTTTGAACGCACCGTCGCCGAGCGCTACCTGAAGACCCACCGGAAGGGCGCCTTCGTCCACATCATGGTGCGCTTCGCCCGGGGCGGCACCGCCCTGGGCGTCTTCGCCATGGTGGTGACGCTGGCGGTCATGACCGGTTTCCGGGAGGAGATCGAGGCCACGCTGTTCAGCGCCACGGCCCATTTCACGGTGTTCCACCTCACGGGCGACATCCCGGACACCGCCGGCACCCTCAAGACCATCCGCGCCGTGCCGGGCGTGAAGGCCGCCTCCCCCATCCGCCTGGAGAAGGGGCTGCTGCGGGTGCCGGATACCAGCGCCCCGCCGGAACCCGTGGTGGTGAAGGCCGTGGATCCCGCCAGCGCCCACAGCACGTCCAGCATCTTCGATTCGGTCAAACCGGGACGGGTGGAGGATCTGAAGGATGGTGAGATCCTCCTGGGCAAGGAGCTGGCCCAGAAGCTGGGTGTCCATGTGGGCGATACCGTGGCCGTGGCCTTCTTCCGGCTGGAACTGGGGCTCGGCGGCCAGCAGCCCAAGCTCGCCGCCTTCCGCATGGCCGGCACCTTCGAAAGCCATTCCTCCGAGTACGACAAGAGCTGGGCCATCATCACCCTGGCCGATGGCGCGCGCATCGCCCACGCCGAGGGGCACGCCGAGATGATCGAGGTGCGCGCCAGCAGCATTGACGCCATCAGCAAGGTGAAGGCCCGCGTCCTCAAGACCCTGGGCCCCGACTTCCTGGCCACGGACCTGCGGGAGACCAACAAGCCGCTCTTTGCCGCCCTCACCGTGGAGAAGTGGGCCTTTGCTGCGATCTTCGGCCTCATCGTGCTGGTGGCGGCCTTCAACGTGGTGGCTTCCCTCGTGCTGCTCGTCACCGAGAAGCGCCGGGATCTGGGCGTCCTGCTGGCCCTGGGCGCCACGCCGAAGCAGATCCAGCGCCTCTTCGAGCTGCAGGGCCTGCGCATCGGCGCCGTGGGCACCCTCTGGGGACTGGGCACCAGCGTTCCCCTCTGCTGGGCGGCGGACCACTGGAAGCTCATCAAGCTGCCCGCGGCCGTGTACGACTTCATCACCTACATGCCCTTCCGCATGAAGGTGCCCGATGTGCTCCTGGTGGCCGTGTTCCCCCTGCTCGTGTCCTGGCTGGCAGCCCGCTACCCGGCGAAAAAGGCCGCCGCCCTGGATCCCGTGGACGCGCTGAGGTCGGAATGAACGGACTGCCCCTCTCCATCCTAGGCCTTCACAAGACCTATCCCGGCAACGCGCATCCCGTGTTCGACGGATTCGACCTGGAGGTGGCGGCAGGCAGCCTCTGCGCCATCGTCGGCGTGTCCGGCGTGGGCAAGACCACGCTCCTCAACTGCATCGCAGGCCTGGACCACTGGGAGGCCGGCGCGATCCACGTGGAGGGGGCGCCCGTCCCGGACGGCGCCGAGGCGCGCGCCCTCTACCGGCGCCGCAGCGTGGGCCTGGCCTTCCAGCAGCCCCACCTGCTGCCGGAGTTCACCGTGCGGGAGAACCTGCGCATGCCGCTGATCATCTCCGGCACCCCGGATGCCGCCGACGAGGCCTGGATTGAACAGTTGTTGTCCACTGTGGGTCTGGGCGAGCTGGGCGATCGCCTGCCCGCCCAGCTCTCCGGCGGCGAGGCCGCCCGCGCCGGCCTCGCCCGCGCCCTGGTGCGCAAGCCCGCCCTCTGGCTGCTGGACGAACCCACCGGCAACCTGGATCCCGCCACCGCTGAGGAGGTGTTCGGCTTCCTCCTGCGCCTCCACGCCGAACTGCGCCCCACCACCCTCCTCGTCACCCACAACCCCGACCTCGCCACCCGCTGCGAACGGATCGTGCGCCTGGGGTAGAGGGCAACCCGCCGCCTCCTGGCGACCGTTCGCCGGTTCCCCCCACACCCGGAAGGAAGCAGGGCTAACCTGGGCCCAGGGAGAACCGTCCATGCACGACCTTCTGTTCAGCCCCTACATCGTCCCCGTCGCCGGCATCGCCTTGGCCGGAGTCGCCATCGGGTTCAACACCTGGCGCAAGGTCCACGAAAAGGAACTGGCCCATCAGCTCCGCATGAAGGAACTGGAGATCGAGGCGCTCCGGCTCAAGGGATCCAAGGATCAGTGAGGCTGGAGAGGCACACGACGGCAAGGCGGCCCCCAGGAGGATCAGAAGGGTTCACCGCGACGATCCGGGTGCCGATGCGTTGCGGAGAAACCTCGCAAAGTGTCTGAAGGCGCTCGCTGGGGCTTGGGACCCCCCCGGGCATCACGCGCAACTCGCAAAACACCTTGAATCCAGCAAGAGATAGAGTCTCGTTTCCTTTTGTTTGAAACGCGGCGCATCATGGGGCATGTTCGTCGCTGTCGCACGCATTCCTGACGATCCGGCCAGCCTTCCGCAGATGGTGGCGATCACGGGGCTTGCCCAGGTGGATGCCGCACGGCTGCTGACGGGCACACTCCCCCGGGTGCTGGTCCGGGGCACGAAGGAGGGGCCCCGCCTGGTGGCCGCGCTCGAAGCCGCAGGCATCATCGCCTTCGCGGCGGAACCCTCGGCGATCCCCACCGACCGGAACCGCGTCGTGGTCCGGAACCTGAGCTTCACGCCCGGAGGCTTCGTCGCGGTGGATACGCGCGGGCAGGAACATGCCTGCCCCGCAACGGCCCTGGCGGCCTTCCTCCGGGGCATCCGGCACCTCGAATCCTCCGAAACCGTCAAGCACATCGAACACAAGCTGGACATCGGGAAGGCCATCCTCACCAGCGGTCTGGCGATCACCAAGAAGGTGGAAATCACCTCCGAGCGGCGCACCTCCTCCCGGGAACCCTTCGTGCTGATCCAGCGCAACGATGGGCAGCCCGCGCTCATGCTCTATGAGCAGCGGCTGAACTACCAAGGCCTGGGCGCCGGTCTTCAGCCCTCCCGGGCCGCGAACTTCCTGGCCCTGCTCGCGCGCCTGCAGACTCTCGCGCCCGCCGCGCCCCTGGACGACCGGATCCTGCGCCCCGGCTTCCTCACCGGCCTCCCGCCCCTGGCGGCCGATCCCGCGGATCTGGCCCTGTTCCTGGTCTCCGAAGCCATGGCCCGGGGCTGTTAGACCAACCCCGCCGCCTCCCGGCTGAGCCGCGACAGGGCCGCCAGGTCCAGATCGCCGTACCCCCGGGCAGTGGCGGTGAGCAGGCGGTCCCGCAGGACGCTGGCGAGGGGCATGGGCGCCTGGTAGGCCTCGGCGGCGCGCAGGGCCAGGCTGACATCCTTGAGGCCCAGGCGGAGGGCGAAGCCCGCGGGATCGAAGCGTTCCGTCACCACGGCCGTGCCGTAGGCTTCGGCCAGGGGCGACTTGAGCAGGGCCGTGTTCAGCACCTTTAGGGTCGTTTCGGGGGGGATGCCGGCCTTCTCGCCGAAGGCGAACACCTCGCCGAGCGCCTCCACCACCGTCACCAGCAGCGTGTTGCCCGCCAGCTTCAGGGCGTGGGCGGTGGCGGGACGTTCGCCCAGGGGGAAGACGCCCTGGCCCAGCACGTCGAACACCGGCTGGCAGCGGGCGAGATCCGCCTCTGCCCCCGCCGCCAGGATCCAGAGCTGGCCCGAGGCCGCCGCCGGGGGGCGGCCGAAGACCGGCGCGGCCACGTAGCCCTGGCGCACCTCGGTGTGGGCCTCGGCCAGCCGCGCGGACATGGCGATGCCTAGGGTGCTCATGGACACATGGATGGCCCCCGGGGGCAGCACCTCCAGCAGGCCCCCGGGACCGAAGGCCAGCGCCTCCTCGGCCGCATCGTCCGCGAGCATGGTGATGGCAAGGTCCGCATCTTCCGCCGCTTCCCGGACCGTCGTGGCCACCCGCGCGCGCAGGGCCGCAAAAGGCCGGGCCTTGCCCACATCCCGGTTGAACACTGCCAGTTCGAAAGCGCCGGCCAGCCGCCGCGCCATCGCATCCCCCATCCGCCCCAGCCCCAGGAACGCCACGCGCATGGTCCCCTCCCGTGTTCAGTCCAGCTGGCCGGGCGGAATGCCCCGGGCCCGCCGGTCCTCCAGCATCTCACCCAGGATCACGGCCGCCGCCGCCGCATCCAGGAGAAGCTTCCGCTTGTCGGCCTTCACGCCCCGTTCGCGCAGCAGCCGCTCGGCTTCGGCGCTGCTGAGATGCTCATTCACCAGGCGCAGCGGCAGTCCCGTCCGGGCGGCCAGCGCCTCGCCGAAGGCCCGGGCCGCCGGGGCCGTGGCGCTCTCGGCGCCATCCTTGTGCCGGGGCAGCCCCACGCAGAGGGCCTGCACACCTTCCTCCCCGCAGAGCCGCGCCAGGCGGTCCAGGGTGCGTTCCCCGTCCATGGGCCACACCTCGAAGGGCGAGGCGAGGATCTCCAGCTCGTCCGAGAAGGCGAGCCCGAGCTTCTTCGTGCCGTGGTCAATGGCGAGCCAGCGCATGGTGCCATGCTACCGGCATGGCAGCGCGAACCCTCACTTTCGCCACCACCCTGGGCCGGCTCCGGCTGGCCTGGACGGCGGACGGCGTCTGCGGCCTCGGATTCGTGGATCTCTGGGATCGCCGGGAAGCCCCGGATGCTCCGGCCTGGATCCACGATGCCGTGCATCGCCTCATGGCCCACCTCGCCGGATCGCCCCAGGCGCTCCGCAGCATTCCCGTGGACCTCTCCGCCCTGACGCCCTTCCGCCGCCGGGTGGCCGAGGTGCTGCGGGCCACCGAACCGGGCCAGCGGCTCAGCTACGGGGATGTGGCCCGCCTGGCGGGCCGGCCCGGTGCCGCCCGGGCCGTGGGCCAGGCCGTGAAGGCAAACCCCATCCTCCTCCTCGTGCCCTGCCACCGGGTGGTGGGCGCGAAGGACGATGGCGGCTGGAGCGCCTTCGGAAGCCCCGAGGTCAAGGCGCGGCTGCTGGCCCTGGAGCAGCCTCATACTGGACCCGATGACGCGCCCCCTGCCCGATGAGCTGCTGACGATCCCCCACCGCCGGGACGTGCCCTTCGCCCGGCTGACGACCCTGGGCGTGGGCGGGCTCTGCCGCTGGCTCTTCGAGCCCACCACGGAGGCCGAGGCCCAGGCCTTCGTCCGCGCCTGCGCCCGGGAGGGACTGCCCTACCGGGTGCTTGGAGGGGGCTCCAACCTGGTGGTGCTGGGCGACCTCGAGGGGCCCGTGCTCCGCCTGGCCCTGCCGAAGGATCTTCGCCGCGAGGGGAACACCCTGACGGCCCCCGCCAGCCACGGCCACATCGCCCTGGCGGAGGCGGCCGCCCGGGCGGGCCTCTCCGGTCTGGAGTTCGCCAGCGGCATCCCCGGCAGCCTGGGCGGGGCCCTCCGCATGAACGCCGGCGCCTACGGCCGGGAGTGGGTGGAGGTGCTGGACCGGTACCGCTTCCTCACCCCGGAGGGCGAGCTGGTGGAGAAGGCGCCGGAACCCGGGGAATTCCGCTACCGCTGGAGCTTCCTCACGGGCGGGCGGATCGTGCTGTCCGCCATGGCCCGCCTGGCCGAGGGCGATCCGGCCGCCATCCAGGCCCGGGTGGCCGAGTACCGGCAGAAGCGCGGCACCAGCCAGCCCCTCTCCCGGCGCAACGCCGGCTGCATCTTCAAGAACCCGCCGGGCCAGAGCGCCGGGCGCCTCATTGACGAGGCCGGCCTCAAGGGCCTGCGGATCGGCGACGCCGAGGTCAGCCCCGAGCACGCCAACTTCCTCGTGAACCACGGCCACGCCACCGCCGCCGCGTTCGCCGAGCTGATGGAGGCGGTCCGCGCCAAGGTCAAGGAAGTCCATGGCGTGGACCTGGAGCCGGAAGTGGAGATCTGGGGCTAACGCCGGGGCCCTGACTGGAAGATGTCGGTGATGACGGTGTCGCCGGAGAGGCCCCAGGCCGCGGCGTTGGGCTGCTGGGCGCCGGCCCGGGGCAGGCCGTACATGGCTTCGAGGGTCCGCAGGAGGTTGACGTGGGTGATGCCCCGGCCTTCCGGGTACTGCCCGGGACGGATGTGGGCGCCCGCGGCGATGGTCACAATGCGGTTCTGGATGTCCTGGAGGAGCTGGAGGCTGTCCGCACTGCGGCAGGGCTTCAGGATTCCCGGCGCCATGGCGGGATTGGTGAGGCCCGCATAGCCGGTCCGGTCATCGCTCTCGTCGAAGGTGAGGATGAGCAGGCTGTTGTGGGTGCGCGCCCACCGGACATAGGCGTCGAGATGGGTCCGCAGCCAGGTGTCCCCCTTGGCGATGCAGCAGCCCAGGTCCGGCGAGGCGCAGTTGGGCGGGACGCAGTTGTGCATGTCGTCATCCAGATCCGGCAGCACGAAGGCGACCGTGGGCAGCTGGTTAAAGTGCCCTTCGGCGGGGAAGGCCGTGAAGGGTTGGTTGCAGGCTGCGGGCACGTTCCCGAAGCTGATGTAGGGGACGTGCTTCCGCGCGTAGGTTCCGGCATGCACCACCGTGGAACCCGGCGCGGGCAGGCCCTCGGCGTAGCCCGTGAAGCTCCGGCCCGCGGCGATCAGCTCCGAGGCCAGGTTGGGGGCCGTCAGGGGATAGTCGGCGCGGAGGGCGGCCGAGGGCACCTGGTCCTCGAAGCCCACTCCCTGGTTGCTTCCGGAGAAGAGCCAGAAGTAGTTGCCCTCGCTGTTGTGCTCCTCGGCGTACATCCGCGTGAAGCTGGCCCCTTCCCGCAGCAGGACATCGTTGATGTAGGGCGCCCGGGGATTCCCGACAATCTCCCGGTAGTCCTTGTTCTCCTCGATGACGATGACGACGTGGTCGTAGACGGGCAGGCCGGCGGGCCAGGAGGGGGCGGGGCGGGCCTGGGCGGCCGCGCCTCCCAGGGCCAGAATGGACAGCAGGACGGCGGGCAGTCGCATGGTTACCTCCAGGGTTCAAACGGGGTGTCCCGGCTTGGCCGGGGCCACCCGTGGGGGTGCACGCGGGGGGACATCGCGAGCCGCAGGCGAGCAGGCGGTCCCACCTCGTTCATGTCAAGGTGCAGGGAAGGGCTTGGGGCGCCGGTTGCCCCCCTGCCGGGCCAGCATCCAGCCCGGGTACTCCGGGGGCAGCGCGCTCACGGCGTCGAGCTGCTCCATCTCGACGGGGGACAGTTCGAGGTCCGCAGCGGCGAGGTTGTCCTCGAGCTGGTCGAGGGTCTTGGCACCGATGATGAGGCTCATGACGTGCGGCTGGGCCAGCAGCCAGGCCAGGGCGACCCGGGCCACGGACACGCCGTGGGCCGAGGCGATGCCGCGCATGGCGTCTACGCAGGCCCAGCCGCGCTCCGCGTCCACCGGCGGGAAGTCGAAGGCCGCCCGGCGGGCCCCCTCGGGGCCCTTGCCCTCCGGGGCGAACTTCCCCGAGAGCAGGCCGCCCGCCAGGGGCGACCAGACCATCAGGCCCAGACCCTCCTCCATGAGCATCGGCGCGAGCTCGCGTTCGAGATCCCGCCCGGCGATGGAGTAGTAGGCCTGGAGCGTCGCGAAGCGGGAATAGCCCTTCGCCTCGCAGATCCCCAGGGCCTTGGAGATCCGCCAGGCCGCCCAGTTGGACACGCCCACGTAGCGGACCAGCCCCTGGCGGACCAGGTCGTCCAGGGCCCGC
>JAKAMQ010000110.1 GCA_021812805.1 Acidobacteriota bacterium | reverse complement strand
GTCCGTGATCTGGCTGCCGATGTGGAAGTGCAGCTCGATGACGCTGTCCAGCAGGTCGCGCTTGCCGAGCACCTCGATGGCGTCGAGGATCTCGCGGGTGGTGAGGCCGAACTTGGCATGGTCGCCCGCGCTGGTCTCCCACTTGCCGGATCCCTGCGCATTGAGCTTGGCGCGCAGCCCGATGAGCGGCTCCACCTTCAGCTCCTTGGCCACCTTGAGGATGAGGGGCAGCTCGGTCATCTTCTCGACGGTGACGACGACATTGCGTCCGGCCTTGCGGGCCAGCAGCGCCATGCGGATGAAGGCCTCGTCCTTGTACCCGTTGCACAGCACCAGGGCCTCGGGATGCAGGTCCAGGCTGAGGGCGATCATCAGCTCGGGCTTGGATCCGGCTTCCAGGCCGTAGTGGTACTTGTTGCCGGTGCGGACGATCTCCTCCACCACTTCCTTGATCTGGTTGGTCTTGACAGGATAGACGCCCTGGTAGCCGCCCTCGTAGCCGAACTCACGGATGGCGGCGCGGAACGCCTCGTTCACTTCCACCACGCGGTGGGCCAGGATCTGGGGGAAGCGGAGGTTCAGGGGCGTGCGGAGCCCCTTCTTCTTCAGGTGCTGGATGATCTCGTAGAGATCGCAGCTGAGGCCTTCATCCTTGGTGGGCGTGACTTCGAGGTGTCCCTTGGCGTTGATGCCGAAGTAGCCATTGCCCCATTCCTTGATCCCGTACAGGGTCGCGGCGTCCTGGATCGTCCAGTGCTTCAATGGCATCCGAGGAGGCTCCTTCGAGGAGGCGGCCACCTGCGGCCGGAAGTTCGTTTATAGGGAAAAAGGCCAGCCAGTTCCAATGAAATCTCACGTTTCCAGGATCCGGGCCAGGGTGGCGCGCCAGTGGCGATCCCGGACCCGCCTCAGGGCGGTCCTCCGGGTGGCCTTCCGCCACTGGGCCGCCCCCCGCGGCAGCCGCTCGGCCGGCAGGGTGTGCAGAGGGCTCGGGCCGCCCCACAGCGCGGGATCCCCCCAGAGGGGGCTCCGGTTCCAGGGGCAGACCTCCTGGCACAGGTCGCAGCCCGCGGCCCAGCGGCTGGCTCTGAGGGCGCGGGCCACCGCGGGCGGCGGCTCCGCCTCTGTTTCCACAGTGTAGGTGGTGAGACAGCGCGCCGGGTCGAGACGGAAGGGGACGAGGGCGCCGGTGGGGCAGGCCTCCAGGCAGGCCGTGCAGGTGCCGCAGTGGTCGGTGGCGAAGGGGGCATCCGGAGGGAGCTCCAGGGACAGGAGCAGCAGGCCGAGGAACCCCCAGGATCCCTCCTTGCCGGTGATGAGCAGGGTGTGTTTCCCCTGCCAGCCCAGGCCCGCCCGCACGGCCATCTGGCGCTCCAGGATGGGGGCGGTGTCCACGCAGATGCGTCCCTCCAGCCCGGGCCAGCGGGCCTGCGCCGCCTCCAGCAGCCGGGCCAGCCGGGGCTTCAGGAGCATGTGGTAGTCCGGGCCCCAGAGGTAGCGGCTCAGCTTCAGGCTGCCCGGAGCCGCGCCCGGTACCGCCTCGGGGCGCGCATAGGGGAAGAACCCCACCAGGGCGGTGCGGGCCCCGGGGAAAACCATCCGGGGATCCATCAGGGCGCCGGGATCCAGATAGGGCAGGAGGCGCCCCCGGCCCTCGCCGAACCAGGCCGCCAGGCGGCCCTGCTCGCCATCGAACGGACCGCAGGGGGCGAATCCCACCCGCGAGAAGCCGAGGGCGGTGGCCTCTGCACGAAGCCAGGTCTTGAAGGCCGGAGGATCCGGATGTTCAACTGGCACGCGAAGGTTCCTCCCATGGATATCCTCACCCTCGAGCTGCGCGATGTCACCGTGTCCCAGGCGCTGGTGGAGCTGCGGGCCCTTCTCGGGGAGCACCCGGGCGAGGCCCTGCGCATTCTGGGCGAGGACGAGATCCTCCAGGTGAATGTGGCAGGCTTCCTGGAACGCCAGGGCCGGACGGTGCGGATCCGGGCCCAGGGCCCCCGCTGGGAGCTGGAGGTTCCCGGTGCCGCGCGCCCAGCCTCCGCCCCGAAAGCCGATCCCCCCGCCCAGGGGCTGCGTCCCGTGCTCCTGCTCCGCAGCGCCTTCGCGCCCGGGGACAGGGCCCTCGGCCGGCGCCTCCTGCTGGAGACCCTTGGCCGGATTGAACCTGGCACACCCTGGCTCTGCCTGGCCCATCAGGCGCTGGAACTGCTGGACGATCCCCTTGCCCTCGAGGTGCTCAATGGCCTCCAGGCCCGGGGCGTGCCGGTGCAGGTGTCCCTGGCCAGCCTCGCCCAGGAGGATCACGACATCGGCGCATTTGCGGTGATGCCGGATGCCGCCTGGCAGCAGTCCCTGATCCGGGGTGCCCTCACGGTGTTGTGACCGATGGCGGTAGTCTGGAAGGAGCAGGCGGGCCTCCAACCCGCCGTCCTTTCCCGTTTTCTTTCCCGCAGCCGGCGCATGAACCTTCCCAACCTCCTCACCCTCACCCGGATCCTGATGGTTCCCGTTCTGGTCGTCGTGCTGATGACCAAGGTGACGAACCACGAGGTGATCGGTGTGCTGGTCTTCTGGATCGCGTCCGCGACCGATTGGCTGGATGGCTACCTGGCCCGGCGCTGGCGGCAGGTGACCACCCTGGGCAAGCTGCTGGACCCGCTGGCCGACAAGCTGCTCGTGGCCGGGGCGCTGATCTCCCTGGTGGAACTGAACCTCGCTCCCGCCTGGATGACCTTCATCATCGTGGCCCGGGAGCTCGCCGTGACGGGGCTCCGGGGCATCGCCAGCGAAGAGGGGCTGACCATCCCCGCGGGCACCCTGGGCAAGTGGAAGATGGGCTTCCAGGTGGCCGCCATCTCCTGCCTGATCCTGGGGCCGCGCCTGGATTTCTGGCTGTACGAGTGGACCCACAAGGAGATCTTCCGCTTCTTCATCCAGCTCAACCGGCCCTACACCTTCTTCTGGGGCATGGGTGTGCTGCTGCTGTGGGGCGCGGTGATCCTGGCCATCTGGAGCGCGGTGTCCTACTTCCATGCCTTCTGGAAGGTGGTGGGCCCCCGCATCCTGGCCGAGAATGGCCACCTCACCGGTTCCAAGGGGGATCCTGAATGATCCGCAAGTACCTCCTCGCAGGCGTGTTCACCCTGCTGCCCATGGTCGTGACGCTGTGGATCCTGCGGGGCATCTTCAATGGCCTCGTGGGAATCTTCCGGGAGCCCCTGAGCTGGATCGTCCAGCACCTCAACCTTCCCGGCCTCCCCTACTGGGCCCTGGCGCTGTTCTCCGCCCTGGCCACCCTGGCCCTCCTGGCGCTCGTGGGCGCCCTGGTGGGCAACTTCGCGGGCCGCCAGCTCATGGATTGGCTGGATGAACTCATGCTCCATGTCCCGGTGGTGAAAAGCATCTACGGCGCCACGCGCCAGCTCATGGGCGCCATCCAGTCGGGCCAGGGCGGCAGCTTCAAGGAGGTCGTCCTGGTGGAGTGGCCCCACCCCGGGGCCTTCACCCTGGGCTTCGTGGCCAGCCGCGACTGCGCCTGGGCCGTGCCCGGGGGTGAGAAGATGCTGGCCATCTACGTGCCCACCTCGCCGAACCCGACCTCGGGCTACGTGGTGATGATGGATCCCGCCAAGGTCCGCCCCCTGGATCTCAGCGCGGATCAGGCCCTCACCTGGGCCGTGAGCGGTGGAGTCGTGGCGCCGCCGCGCACCGGGACGGGCGCGTTCCGGGTACCGGATCCCTCGTGAGCGGCCTGCGGGGCAAGCGGATCCTGGTGACCGGCGCTGGCAGCGGCATCGGCCGGGCTGCCGCCCGCCTCTTCTGGGACAGCGGGGCCGAGCTGATCCTGGCCGGCCGGCGCCTGGCCGAACTGCAGGAGACCCTGTGGGTGGCGAAGCATGTCGTGCTGGATCACACGGACGATGCCGCCGTGGCGGCCTTTGCCGCGGAGTGTCCGGAGCTGGACGGGATGTTCCTGGCCGCGGGCCAGCTGGCGATGGGCAGCGTGGCCTCCACATCTCTCCCTGAATTCGAAGGCATGCTGGCCGCGAACCTCCGCGGTCCCTGGCTGCTGTGCCATCACCTGGGCGACCGTCTGCGGGAAGGCGGCAGCGTGGTGCTGGTGGGTTCCAACATCGGCCTGCGGGCCATTCCCGATAGCGCCGCCTACAGCGTGGCCAAGGCTGGCGTCCACATGCTGGCCAAAGTCCTGGCCCTGGAATGGGCGCCCCGGCGCATCCGCTGCAACGCCATCGCGCCTGGCCCCGTGCACACGCCGATGGTGGACGTGCGGCTCTCCGGCAGCGAGGATCCTGATGGCGATCTGGCCCGCCTGTCAGCGGTGAATCCGCTCGGGCGGATGGGTACGGAGGTGGAGGTGGCCCTGCTCGCCGCCCACCTGCTGGGCAACGAGAGCACCTGGACCACCGGGACGGTGATCCCCATTGATGGAGGCGCCACCGCCGTCTTCTAGGAGCCTGCCCATGCTCTTCGACTCACCCTCCACCTTCGGCCGCGCCTTCCGCATCCTCACCTTCGGGGAGAGTCATGGCGCCGCCGTGGGCGTGGTGCTCGACGGGGTGAAACCGGGGCTTCCTTTCGACCTGGACGCCATCCAGCGGGAACTGGACCGGCGGCGGCCCGGCCAGTCCGATCTGGTGACGCCCCGTCGCGAAGCTGACCGGGTGCAGGTGCTGAGCGGGGTGTTCGAGGGCCGGACCACCGGCCACCCCATCGCGCTGGTGGTGTTCAACGAGAACCCGCGAAGCGCCGATTATGCAGCCATCGCGGAGCTGTTCCGGCCGGGTCATGCGGATCTCACCTACCAGCGCAAGTACGGGATCCGCGATCCCCGGGGCGGCGGGCGCAGCAGCGGCCGGGAGACCCTGGCCCGGGTGGCGGCCGGAGCCTGGGCCAAGCAGCAGCTGGCGGGGCTGGGCGTGACTGTCCGCGGCTTCAACCGCGAGATCGCGGGAATGGCGGGAACCGCCCTCGACTGGGCTTTCGTGGAGACCAACCCCCTGCGCGTGGCCGATCCGGAAATCTTCCCGGCCCAGCGGGCGGCGGTGGAAGCGGCGCGGGCCGAAGGCGACAGCGTGGGTGGCGTCTGCGAGGTGTGGATCGAGGGGCTGCCCGTGGGACTGGGGGATCCGGCCTTTGGCAAGCTGGACGCCCTGCTGGCCGCGGCCTGCATGTCCATCGGGGCGGTGAAGGGGGTCGAGCTGGGCGCGGGATTCGAAAGCGCCCGCCGCCGGGGCAGCGAGAACAACGATCCCCTGGGCCCCGGGGGCCCCCTCAAGAACGATGCGGGTGGCACCCTGGGCGGGATCAGCACCGGAGCGCCGGTGGTGGTGCGGCTTGCGGTGAAGCCCACCAGCTCCATCGCGCGGACCCAGCGCACCATTGACCGCGAGGGTCGGCCCGCCGAGATATCCACCCAGGGCCGCCACGATCCCTGCATCGCGCCCCGCATCGTGCCCGTCGCCGAGGCCATGTGCGCGCTGGTGGTCTACGACGCCTGGCTCACCCAGCAGGAACTGGGCCCAGGGGAGCTTCCCGACCTCCCGGAGTGGGACTGGGAGGCCGTGGAAGCAGCCATTCGTGCGATCCTGTGATGACCGCCACGTTTGGGGGAGAATGACGAAGTGGTGACGGCGTCCCGCCGGCTGCCCCCGATCATGGTTTCGAGATGGATCCCCTGCCGCCCCGCCTGTGCCCTTCCTCCCCGGTGAACCCATGAAGTCCGTGACCCTCGCCACCCGCGGATCCCTGCTGGCTGTCGGCCAGGCCAAGCCCCTGGTCCGCTTCCTCGAATCCAAGGGCTACGAGGTTTCCTGGCGCACCTTTTCCACCTCCGGCGACCAGTGGTTGCAGGGCCCGCTGGACAAGCAGTCCGGCGGTGGATTCTTCACCAAGGAACTGGAGGACGCCATGGCCGCAGGCCAGGCGGATCTCCTCATCCACAGCCTGAAGGATGTGTCCCTTGATCGCCCGGAGGGCATCGTCCAGGCCTGCATTCCCGCCCGCGAGGACTGGGCCGACTGGCTGGTGATGCGCGCGGATGCGCCGGAGGATCTGGTCATCGGAACCAGTGCCGTGCGCAGGGAACGCATGCTCCGGGCGATCTTCCCGAAAGCCCGTTTCACCTGGATCCGCGGCAACGTCCCCACGCGCCTGCAGCGGGTGCGTGATGGCCTGCTCCGCGACGAGCCCCTGCACGCCACGATGCTGGCCGCTGCCGGACTCAAGCGGCTGGGGCTGGATCTGGACGGGCTCGTGGTGCGCCCCCTGACGCCTACCGAGCTGCCGCCCGCGCCGGGGCAGGGCGCCCTGCTGGCGGAGGCCCGCGCCGGCCGTCCCGACCTGCTGGAGGTTCTGGCGGACATGCACGATCCCATCACGGCCCGCTGCGTCACCCTGGAACGCGGGGTTCTGGCCGGCATCGGCGGCGGCTGTCAGCAGCCTCTGGGCGCCCTGGCCGAACCTCAGGCGGATGGCACCCTTCTCCTGCGCGCTGCCTATGCGGACGAGACCGGCATCCGTCGCGCCGAGGCCCGCGGCACCGACGACCGGCACATGCTGGACACGGTCCTGCGGGGCCTGGGCATCGCATGCGCCTGAAGGACGGGCGTCCCCGGCTGGCCCTGGCCCGGCCGGCCCAGCACCCCCTTTCGGACACGGTGCGGAAGGCGGGCTGGGAGCCTGTACCCTATTCGTTCACCCGGTTGCAGCCCTCCAGCCTCCCGCCTCCGATCCCGTTCCAGAGCGCCGGGGCTGTGCTTCTGCTCAGCCCCTCCGGGGCGCGGGTGGCGGGACCGAAACTGCCGCCGGGGACGGTCTGCCTCGTGCAGGGGGCGGGAACGGCGGATGTCCTGGACCGCGAGGATCTGGAGATCCTGCTGCCCACCGAGGCCCGGGCCGAGGCCCTGTGGGAACTGGTGCGCGAGCAGTTCCCGCAGGGGGGCAGCTTCGTGCTGGTGCGCGGAGAGCGCAGCCGGGAATTCCTGGAAGAGGCCGCGAAGGGGACCGTCTGGCGCATGCATCCCTGGATCACCCACCGCGAGGCCCCACGCGATCCCTTTCCACCGGTGCCGGAGGTCGAGGCCGTGTTGGCCCTCAGTCCCCTGCAGGCGGAGATCCTGGCCCCCTTGACCCATCACCTGCTGCGGTTCGCCTGGGGCCAGGGAACCGCCAAGGCCTTCACCGGGGCCGGGGCGCCGCCCCACAGTACCTGTGAACCCAAGCCCAGCTTGCTTTGGGCGATGCTCGCCCAGCACCTGAAGGAGGAGAACACGCCATGTTGACCCGCTCCCGCCGCCTTCGCACCACCGCCGCCCTGCGCGACCTCGTGGCCGAGACCGACCTCCGCCCGCGCCACCTCATCCAGCCCTATTTCGTCCAGCACCACAAGGGCACCAGCGAGATCGCGAGCCTGCCTGGCATCAGCCGCTCGGGCATCCACGAGACCGTCCACCAGGTGGAACAGGATCTGAAGCGCGGCCTGAAGAGCGTGCTGCTCTTCGGTGTGCCCGATGCCCACGAGAAGAGCCCTGACGCCAAGGGCTGCCACGACCACGAGGGCGTCGTGCCCAAGGCCGTCGCCGCCCTCAAGAAGGCTTTCGGCGCCGATGTGATCGTCATGACGGATGTCTGCCTCTGCGCCTACACCAGCTCCGGCCACTGCGGTCTGTCGGACGACGAAGGCGTGATCCTCAACGACGAGACGCTGCCGCTCCTCGCGGAAATGGCCCTCCGCCACGCCGAGGCTGGCGCGGACGTGGTGGCGCCCAGCGACATGATGGATGGGCGGGTGGCGGCCATCCGGGCCCGTCTCGACGGTGCCGGCTTCACCCAGACCGCCCTCCTCAGCTACGCCATCAAGCACGCCGGCGCCTACTACGGCCCCTTCCGCGATGCCGCGGACAGCAGCCCCAAGTTCGGGGACCGGAAGACCTACCAGATGGATCCCCGCAACGCCCGCGAGGGCCTGCGAGACGCGCTCCTCGACGTGCAGGAGGGCGCCGACATGCTGATGGTCAAGCCCGCCCTGCCGAATCTCGACCTCATCTGGCGCCTCCGGGAGGCCCAGCTCGCCCCGATCTGCGCCTACCACGTCTCCAGCGAGTTCAGCACCGTGAAGGCGGCGGACCGCCTGGGCTGGGTGAACGGCGACCAGTTGATGCTCGAGCACCTGACGGCCATCCGCCGCGCCGGCGCCGACATGATCGTGACCTATGCCGGCCGCGAGGCCGTGGAGAAGGGCTGGATCTCCTGAATTTGAAACCGCAGATGCCGCAGGTGGCGCAGATAAAAACCGCCGTCTTCATCTGCGAAATCTGCGTCATCTGCGGTTGATCCTTTTGAGGTTTTCATGAGCAACGAATCACTCTTCCAGGAAGCCCTCACCCACTTTCCGGGTGGTGTCTCCAGCCCGGTGCGGGCCTTCCGCGCCGTGGGCGGGACGCCGAAGTTCTTCCGGAAGGCCGCCGGTGCCTGGTTCGAGGATGAGGACGACCAGCGCTTCCTGGACCTCTGCATGTCCTGGGGGCCGCTGATCCTGGGCCACGCGCACCCGGACATCCTGGCCGCCGTGACCGAGTCCATGAACGAGGGGCTCACCTTCGGCGCCCCCAGCCGCCGTGAATTGGCCCTGGCCCGGAAGATCAAGGCGATGGTGCCCTTCATCGAGAAGATGCGCTTCGTCTCCTCCGGCACCGAGGCCGTCATGTCGGCCCTGCGCGCGGCGCGCGGCTTCACGGGCCGCGACCGCATCCTCAAGTTCGACGGCTGCTACCACGGCCACAGCGATGGCCTGCTGGTGAAGGCCGGTTCCGGCCTCGTCACCTTCGGCGCCCCCACCAGCGCCGGGGTGCCGAAGGGCATCGCCGAGCTGACCTCCGTGGTGACGCTCGATGACCTGGACACCCTGGAGCGCACCTTCGCGGAGATCGGGAATGAGCTGGCCGCGGCCATCATCGAGCCCATCCCCGCCAACAACGGCCTGCTGCTCCAGCGCCCCGAATTCCTCAAGCGCCTGCGCGAACTCACCACGAAACACGGCGTGATCCTCATCTTCGACGAGGTCATCAGCGGCTTCCGCGTGGCCCCCGGCGGCGCGGCGGAGCGCCTGGGCATCACGCCCGACCTGGCCACCTACGGCAAGATCATCGGCGGCGGCATGCCCGTGGGCCTCTACGGCGGCCGGAAGGACATCATGGGCGTCGTGGCGCCGGACGGCCCGGTCTACCAGGCCGGCACGCTCTCCGGCAACCCCGTGGCCATGGCCGCGGGATTGGCCACCCTGGACAAGCTGACCCCCGCCTTCTACGCGGAGCTGGATGCCAAGGCCGCGGCGTGGGCAGCCGCCTTCGAGACCCTTCCGGGCCTCCACTGCCCCCGCTACGGCAGCCTGCTCTGGCCCCTGTTCCAGGATGGCGTCCGCCGCAGCGACGCCGTGAAGGGCGAGGCCATCAGCAGCTTCAACCGCCTGCACCGGGCCCTGCTGGCTCAGGGGGTGTACCTGCCCCCCAGCGGCTACGAGGTGGCCTTCCTCAGCGGCGCCCATGGGGACGCCGAACTGGCCCACTTCAAGCAGGCCGTGGCCGTGGTCGCCAAGGACTTCGTTTGACCTTTTCCCGTCTGGAGTACCGATGCAGCCTCTTCTTCGCGTTCTGAACGGCGAAGCCCTCGACAAGCCGCCCGTCTGGTTCATGCGCCAGGCGGGGCGGTTCCTGCCGGAGTACCGCGCCGTGCGGGCCAAGGCCACCGTCG
>JAKAMQ010000109.1:9299-9826 GCA_021812805.1 Acidobacteriota bacterium | reverse complement strand
CCGATCTCCCGATGGACCAAGGGTAGGGCGACAGAATTTATTTGTCAACAGAGTTAGATGGCGGGCGGACTTATTCCACGACTTTCAACACCACGAACCCCACAAGCCCAATAGCCGCAAGTTCCATGATTAACCGTGTTGCGTCTATTTCTGACCCAGCCCAAAGGTTAGGGTCTTTTGGAGGGGAAAAAATAAGATGGTATCCCATGCTGGCTTTATTCATGGGGTGGGCGCACCGCCACGGTGGGAAAAATAAGGCGACGACAACAAGAGCCGCAACCGCGATCAATACCTTCTTTCGAAGTGGGTTCATGCCATTCTCCAGTGAAGTACCCCTAAAGATTGTGGGTCACTTCCTGGAAAAGGCAAGGAGTGGAGTTGCAAAACGGTTTTTCGTCACTGCTGGTTAAGCCGTTCCTGGAACCGCTGGTTCTTCGCTGCCCGGCCGTTCCCGTTGCCGTTCTGGCCGCCTGTCCCGTTGACCGCCCCGGCCGGGTCGAAGGGGAGCGTCTCTATCGTCAGCTCCA
>JAKAMQ010000109.1:0-9289 GCA_021812805.1 Acidobacteriota bacterium | reverse complement strand
CTGGAACCGCTGGTTCTTCCTGGTCGCGCCCATGTCACGGCGCATCGTGGGCCGGATGGACTGGCCAGTGGAGACTTCTTCCTTGCGCCCTTGCGCCAGCATGTCCCGGTTGTAGGCGTTCCTGGCCTCTAGGATTTCACGCAGCGCCTTGGGGTCGCGGTCCTTGGTGGCCTTGGCGATGCCGTTGGCGAAATACTGGTCCCGCTCACGGGCATTGGCGGCCGCATTGTTTTGCGCTTCCGCGGCCATGCGGGCCTCTCCTACCCGAATTGGCTGGGCACCAACGGCCATCTTGATCCGATCTCCGGTTGTGAGTGGAATGGTCCGACCGACTCCAAGTTGCAGGGGGCCGGGTTTCAAGGCCCAATAGAGACTCCGCGCACCCTTGGGGACACCCGGGATTGAGAAGGCGGCGCCTATCCAATCACCACGGGTTGCGGCCTGTCCCGTTTGCTCGACGTTCTTGACCAAAGAACTGGAGGCACCGAGCCCCTGCTTGAAGATGGTCATGGGCAGGCCATCACCACGCCTGACATAGAGTTGGTCGCCTAGGCCAAGCGAGTGTTCCAGGGAAACCCCAAAAACAGAAGGCAGTCCCCGCAGCACCAAATTACGAACCCACTTCGGAGCGCCTGCCTTCACCATGGATTCCTCAAGCCAAGTGCCGAAGAGGCGAACCGGCCGGAAGTCTTTCCCGAAGAGCGCGGGGCCAACCAACTCATTCAGGAGTAGCGCCAAGAGATCCAGGAGCCCCGACAAGAACGGCAAAGCCATGGGTGCGCCAGCCATCGCCATAAGCCAGCCAAACGACTTCACCACGGGCTTGATGGCCCGCAGTGTTGCCGCTTGCTTGGATTCGCCACGGTTGCGCGCCTGGGCATAGGCCATGCGGTAAACATGGGTGAGCTGCTGGATGTACTCAGGCGTGAAGTATTTGAACTGGGTCGCAGGCATCAAGACGCCGCCCCATTTACGTTGGATCTTTGAGCGATTAGTGACACCGCGCCGATTGTGGACCCAATCAACCTGTTTCGCCGCCATGACCGCCGCGGCGTGGGGCCCGAGGACCTTCATCTCGTAACCCTCCTTCACGGCCCCGAGTTTGTCTGGGTTCAACTGGTGGTCCAGACCGGGAGCCACGGGGAAACCCTTGGTTCGTGCGGCCAGGTATTGCAATGCGTAGGTCTGACGCCGGTTGTGAGTCTCGGTCCTGCCGACGAAGTAGAAAGCTGCGTTTTGGTATTTTTCAAGGCGCTGCGCCCACTTGGAATCTTTGCCGTGCTCGGCCCGGGCGGTCTCATATCGCATCTGGTCCATGAAGATGCCTTCCTCCTCGGCCCGCTTCATGTGGTCTCGGAGTTCCTGCGCGAGTTCTGCGGGGGCTGCCCCCAATCCCTTCATCTGTTCGGCGGTGATGAATTCCCAGGGCCTCTTGGTCTCGCCCGGCAGGGAGGCCTTCTCCATGGCCGTGGCGATTTTGAAGGCCGCATAGCCGTACTTGACCGCGGTGCTGGCGCCATAGATCGCTTCGAAGGTTGGGTTCTCGTGGGTGAGCTTCTGAAGGAACTGTTGAACCGTAAAGGTCGGGTTGAATGCCAAGCCAGAGACCGCGACGGTGTTGGTCAACCGCACGACCGACGCTGAGACGGGGTTGCTGAACACGTCCTGGGCCAATTCCCGCAGGTAGATGATGTCGTCCTTGTGACGGCTGATGCCCTCGACTTCATCCGCTTCCATGGCCGCAATGCGATCATTTATCTCAGGGGTGTAGAGCAGGTGGGCCGCGTACTTGGCCGCGGCTGCGGTGTATTTGGCACTGGCCTGGACCGGATCGGTCTCATAGCCAAGCACCCCGTAGGATTTGCGAAGGTGGCGCTTGAAGGTCCGGGCGTAGTTGTTCTCCATTTCCATGGTTTCCAGAGCATTGATGAGGTCAGAGGCCGTGCGCTCGTTCATGCCGGCGATCCGCGCTGCCCGCTCAAGGGTTCCAAGCCCCAAGGGTTTCGACTTCTTGGCGTCCACTTTGGCATTGAATACGGTGCCTTGGACCACATTGGCATCCGCCAATTCGGGGTGTTCCGCCTTCCACTTCTCGGCCTTGAGCAGCACCTTCATCTTGGTTGTGCCGAAGATCAGCGCCGCGACCGTCTTGGTTTCCTCACCATCCTCACCTTCTTCTGTGCGGGTGAAGCGGATACCCCATTCCCCATGGCGAACCGAGGGGACATAGGCTTTCTCCCGGAGCATGACCTCCTTGTAGCGCCTTGCGATGCTTTGGGCATCCTCAAGTTGCTGGTCCAGGGTCATCAGGCGGGCGGTGATTGATGCCTCTTGCAGCGCCTCGGGAAGGCCATCAGCCAACTGGCCCCGCAGGTCATCCGCTTGAGACTGCCGCTTGAGACTCGATTGCACAGCCAGATTGCGGGCGTAGGACTCCAGCTTCTTGAATTGCACATTGAAGTCTTGGACGTAGGGGGCATAGGCGTCCACAGCCTGGGGGCTGAAGCCCATTTTCTCAAGCTCTTCTGGCGTGTGGATGATCCCGTAGGCTTCCCCACTCTTGGCTTCTCGGCGATGGTAGCGAATCACATCATCCAACCGTGAAACCAAGGCGGTCGCCGCGGCGCGCCCCTGGATGGCCTGCTTCCGCCATTCCCCGGCGTTGGGGTCATCGTCAGGCAGGGTCTCGATGAAAGCCAGGTACTCTTCCATCTGTCCGATCAGGTTCCTAGCGGTCTCCCGCCGTTGGGTGGCGTCCTTCATTTCAGTGGTGTGGAATTCCCGAAGTATCGCTGTGGCCTCCGGGTTGGGGACGTAGCGGGCGTCCATCATCACCTTGAACAGCTTCTCGGACTCGGTAATCCCAAGCTCCCGCATGGCCCGCCGCGCTTCCGCATGGGCGGTCTCATGCTGGTTCACTGTTTGATCCCACATTTTGATCGGCTCATACACCCAGCCGAAGGTCTCAGGCCGGTTTTGGGCGTGGCGCGTGGGCAGGTTCAGGTGCTTGGACAGGAGCCCAAAATTCTCGCCGATTGCCTTCTTCTTGGCTTCGGGCTTCAAGGACGCCTTGATGTCATGCTGACCCTTCCAATCTTCGAAGGCCTTGAATGGATCCAACCCGGCGTAGAGCAGCTGCACAGAGGTATCCTCCCGGGCCCGCTCCGCCTCGGCCATGGCGGTGAAGTCTTCAGGGGGCATGGGTTCCCAGGTGTCTCCTTGCTTGACCTGGGCCTCGCCATCCTCCACGCGGAACTGGGTCTGGTTAATCCAGAAGGGCGTGACTTCGGGGTTTTCTTCCAGCGCCTTGGAGACTCCCGAAGCGTCCATGGTCTCCAGGAAGGAGCGGGAATCGTCACCACGCAAGGTTTCCAGGTGATCGTAAAGGTCTTGGGCGATCCTAGATGCAGTGGAGACGCCATTGAAGATAGCGACAGCCGGCGCCAGGATCATGTCCATGCGGACTGCGCCAATCTGTTTGCTTCCACCGAGGCTGTCGAGGGGATGATCCTTGAGGAACCGACCGAGGCCCTGGATAGACTCCGGCGTGTTCTGTGACCACAGGTTCATGTTGTAGCTGCCCGCCGCAGTCTGGGCCACCATGTCGTACTTCTTGGCCAGGGTCTCCTTCTCCTGGAGGGTGCTGCCATTGACTACGATCTCCAGGGCCGGGGAGCCGTAGAGGGTGCCCCGCCGCAGCGAGAACTGGCCGGCTCCAGCAGTTCCCTTGTTCCGGTCGTTGACGATGTTCGAGAATACCTGATCCGGTCCCAGGCCCTTGAGCATGGAGGCTAGGGTGCCGGAGGCTCCAAGGTTGTTTAGGACTTCGGAGACCTCTCCGCCAGGAATCATGCGGCCCAGCAGCGTGGATCCATCGTCCAGCTTGACGCGCCGCACCTGCACCCGGCTGGTGTCCGAACTGGATAGCCGGTTCCAGATGGGCAGCAGGACTCCGGTCACGAGATGCACCGTTTCCGACCGGGCCTCGGGAGCCTTCATCAGTGCATCGTTCCAGGCCTTCTCGGCTGCGGCAGGATCCTCGATCTTCTCCCAAGGGCCGCCGGCCGCCGTGTTCAGGTGGTCCTCGGAGCGCCGGTCCTGGGAGAGAACCCCGCGCAGGCTGTAGGTCTGGTCCACGCCGCCGTAGCGGTTGGTCCGCTGGTGGGTCCGGGCGTAGTAGATCGCCCCGCTGTTCCGGTTGCGGTAGAAGCCGTCGAAGTTGTCCGCGGCCCGCGGGATCGAATCCCAGGCCATCTTCCTGTTCTCGACCCTCGTCTCGATGTTGTGGTAGGTCGTGGCGGCGCCGGAGATCGGGTCCTTGTAGACTTCCTCCGACCCGCGCTGCTTCGCGCTGATAGCGTGGATGGTCTGCACTCCCACATCTAGCGTCCCATTGGCGGTCGCGGCCTCGACGTGCCGCTTCACATAGTCCATGAACTCGTCGAACACTTCATTCTGCTGTTCGAACGGAAGTACCAAAACCCGGTTCAGGAACTGGGTGATGGTGGGGAGCTGGTCCTCGGCAACTGGAGTGCCATCGCCTTGGTTCAGGGCCAGGTGCATGATGTCCTGGACTTCCTGGCTGGTGATGGAATCCACAGCCCCACGCTGGATGTCCTGCCAGAAGTGCCGCAAGGCCGCCCGGGACTCGGTGCTCTCCAGGTTGTCCTCAGCCTTAAACACGCCTCCGCCGCCCGCGCTGCGCTCGCCCTTGGTGAGGGCCCCGAGCTGCGCGATGCGCCGGGCGATGGTGGAGATGAACCGCATGTGCCCCTTCACGTTGGTCGTCATCAAGGTGACGTGGGGCGGTTCGACCTGGTTGGAGCGATGGGAACGGCCCAGGCCCTGGATGGCATCGTCAGCCTTCCAGCCGGCCTGGAGCAGGTAGTGGATGCGTCGGCCCTGGTTCTTCACCCGCTTGTCCGAGTGGTAGCTGGCGCCGGTCCCGCCGGCCGCAGAAAAGGCCAGGATCCGCTTGGTGCCATCCTGGAAGGCTTTGATTTCGGCGTCCCGGTGGGGCACCTTCTCGACGGAGCGCACCCCGTTCCGGACCACGACCCGCTCCTTCCGGCCTGTGACTTCCGCAACCTGGTCGGGTCCGAAGTGGGTCATCAGCTGGTGCAGGGCGCCTTCGGGCACACGCATGGATCGAAACTCGGTCAGCATCCGGTCGCGGAGCCGCAGGGCCTCCGGGTTCACGATGGGGTTCCCGGCCGAATCCATGGCCACCACCATCTTGGTGATGGGGTTCCCATCCTCGTCCATTCCCACGGTCTGCTCAACCATCTGGTGGATCGGGAAGGAATTCTCCAGGTAGTCCATGATGATGGCCCGCGGGCTCATGTCCAGGCTCTCAAGGTCCAGCTCGTCGTCTCCGGCCTCTACCTGGCGCTCCCGGGCCTTCTGCTTCTGGCGCTCGTCGCTGGCCTCGTTGGTGTTGGTCAGCTGGATCACCGGGGAGTGGCCAGCCTGCAGGTCTGCTTCTATCTTGGTGAGCATCGAAGGCACCATACTGGCGGTCAGCAGGCCGTTGTAGTACCGCTGGAGCGAACCGTAGAACGCGCTCAGCGCCGCCCCACGGGCTTTGCCATCCACCTTGTCCTCGCCGTTCGTGGCCACCACGCCCAGCGCCTGCTCGATGTTGTTGAAGATTTGTTGCCAGGCCTTGCTGGAGTAGTCGAAGATTTCCACCTGTTCCGGCGTCAGGTCGTGGCGCAGCGTGTCGTAGCTCACACCCTCGAAGCTGATGTTCCGGCTGATGTAGAGCCCGCGGCGCTTTAGATCCTGGGCTACCATTTCCATGGCCCCAAGACCACCCGAGACCATCGAATTGACGAAACTGGGGGCATCCTTGAAGGCGCTGTCCACACCGCCCCAGAGGCCCAGCCGGGTAGCGTAGCCAAGGTTCCTGGGTTCCGTGGCAGCCGTGGCGGAAGCGTAAAGCACCTTCGCGTTGGGGTTCTGGTTCTGGAGACTCAGCCCCGCCAGTGCCCGCTTCGAGGGTTTCACCTTGCCGCGGCTGCCCTGGCCGCCCATAGCATTGGACATCTGATGGGCCTCGTCGAACACGATCAGGCCGTTGAAGTCCTTGCCCAGCCAAGCCTGGATCTGGTCCAAGCGGGGAATACCGGCGCCGCCTTTGCCCTTACTCTCGGAACGCAGCGTGTCGTAGGTGGAGAACAGGATGCCATCGTCTCCGATGCTGCCCCCGGCTTTCACCTTGCTGAGGTTGATGAGCTTCTTGGGATCCAGGCCGAGTTCGCCCATCTCTCCGTTGAGGTCGGTGAGGAGGCCCGCGTTCTTGGTGAGAATGACGGCCTTTTTCATGCCTGAGTGCATCTCGTGGGCGAGCACCGCCAGGATTTCCCGGGTCTTGCCGACGCCGGTTCCGTCACCGATCAGGAAGCCGACCCGCTGTGGGGTCAAATTTCCGTACTTGTCCTCCACGGGGGTCGTGCGCTCGAAAGCGTTGACTGCGTACAACGCCGCCTCCAGCTGGGCATCGGACACGGCACCGGAGTCAATGACGCTCTGCGGCAGGTTCAAGGTCTTGATGGTGGGTTCCGGGAGCGTGGCCGCGGCCATAGAGGCGGTCTGCACCAGCAGGGCCGGATGGGGCTTGGCGCCCTGGAACTCAACCCGCTCCGGCCGATAGGACGCAAAGGTGCCATCCCCCACCTCTTCGTCAGGGTGGGCCTTGATGTCCTTGGCGGTGGCCTTATCTAGTCCTGCGTCGTGGGTGTCAGCGCGTCGTGGCGCTTCCACGCCACTCTGGATTGGACGAGGCGACACGCTTGCGCCGGACTCTGCCCGGACAGGTCCTCTGGGTTCAAGCTGGCTTCCAGGTCGTTCAGCAGCATTTTCGCGTACCCCTGCACCTGACTCGCGGACGCCACCACTTCCTTCGCTGCGTCCACGGCTTCCTGGTTCGCCGGCAGGTCGGGGTTCGACTCCCAGGGGAGCAGGCTCGGAAGCACCGCCAGCGCCAGTTCCCGGTTGGGATCCAACACCTTCGGGTTGCCTCTCCGCAATACGATTGCTGCGGCTTGGCTGAGCGGTCGGCTGTTCACTTTGGCTTGCCAGGTTGGTTCGGTCATTCCTGATCCCCTCTAGAAGGTTAAGCAGATCCTGGTAATTGTCCACACGGCCTTGGATTGCATCCTTCTGCCAGGTAGGATTCGGGCCGGTTTTGTCGATCACCACGATCCGAGTGTCAAAGCTCGTACCGAACTTTCGGTAGAGGCTCCCATCCACCACCACGTTGGCGCGGACATTGTAGGCCTTGCCGATCTTGTCCCACCAGTCTCGGAAAGTCTGGTTGCCGAAGCCCATGCCGCCTGCAGGTGCGCCAGGAATCGGGTTGATCCCACCGCCGACGATGGCCACCAAGCGCCCGCCATCCTGCAGCTTGGAAAGAGCCTGTTGGACATGCTTGGCCCCGAGCATTGAGTCCTTGCGGCCCATCACGGAATCATTGGAGAACGGGGGGTTCATCACCACCACGGACGGATTCACGCCCTTGAGTGCCGGATCGAAGGATACACGGCCCGCATCGATGCGAGTCAGACCGGCCAGGCCCAGCTGCTTCAGGAGTTCAAGCCTACGGGGAGCCAGTTCGTTTGCATGGACCTCGGCGCCCCACAGCTTCGCCTGCGTAGCGATATTGCCGGTACCAGCCGAGGGCTCCAGTACCACTTCCCCGGGCTTGATGTTGGCCGCCCAAGACACCAGGAAGGCATAGCTGGTGGGGGTGCTGAACTGCTGTTTCAGGACCTTCTCGGCGTCCCGGCTGGTCTGGGAGGGCAGGCGCGAGGCCTCCTCGTCCAGGGTCTTGATGGTCTCCAGGGCCCGCTCGAGGGTCCATGCCCCGCCCTTGGCGTAGTCCATCATGCCTTCAATGGTCTGGTTCAGCGCAGCCTCGGCGGCGTCGGCCGCGTCGGACTGGCTGAACTTGCCCTCTCCCATGGTGTGAAGACCAAGAGTGCGGAGAGCACTGTTGGTCAGGTTCCCGCCGGGTCGGTCCAGAACTTCAGACACGCTGCCCATGAGGTTCACGATGGGGGACTTGGTATTTTTATCTGGCGAAGCCTTTTCAGCCAAAGTCTTGGCGTAGGCTTCGGCTCGCTTCAGGGTTGGGAAGATGATTGTCCCGGCGCTTTTCTCCGCGTCCTTGTCCCACAGGAGCACCGAGAATCGCCCCTTGTCATGGTGCCGGACCTGGACTTCCATCCCATCTTCGGCCGAGGTCGTGCTGATGAGATCCCCGGGCTTTACCTGTGCCGCATTCGCCGCAGGGGCTTCATGGGTTTCAGTGGCTTGATTGGCTGGACGTGTTCCGGTAGTTTCAGGTCCGCTGACAGTTGGTTTGCTTGCTCCACCACCTTGTCCCCCAGTGCTTTCCGGCCCTCGGGGGTGTTCATCCACGCCAGTTGAGCTTGGCTTTTTGGCAGCATCGGCCTTCTCCTTGGCCGCGACGCGGCGCTTATCCAGATCATCTTTGGTGAGACGGGCAGGTTTGGAAGGTTTTACTTCTGAGGCAGGGCCGGGAACGTCTTTCCGTTCACCTTCATGGACACCATCTCCGGGTGCGCTTCCAGATATTCTCGGAGGGAGGTCGCCGTGCTTGGGTCGGAGTCCCGCTCCCTCACGGTGAACCTTGTTTTCAGTAAGGGCGAAGTCGGCGGCTTTGACTGATTCTCCGATGCCATGGCTGATACCTCCAATCATGCGATGAACTTCCCCACTTTTGTCCGTGAACTCAATGGGATTTGCCTGCAAGTAAGCATCGGCCTTTTCAAAGGCTGCGGCAAGGTGCTCGGGGCTATCTCCTTCGGCGCGAAACTCGTCTCCCGAGATATGGAAGGCATCCAAACCGGCCTGTTGAAGCGCGGTGGACCAGTGTTTCAATACTTCATCACCGGAGGTTTGACCGTACTTCTTGTTGATGGCTCCCAGCGCATCGCCATCCATGGACAACTGGAAGGGTTTGCGCGGGGTCTCGTCAAACGCGGTGCGGTTCTTGAGCCCGGTCAGCTGGTCCGTGTGACGTTCCACCCTGAGTCGGGTGATCTCGGCGTCCTTTTCGGCTGGATTCATATCTTCGATGGCTTTCCGAGTTGCAGCGTCATGCCGCCTTCCCTCGGTGGCGGGGGTAGGTTCCACTGCCGGTGCCAGTGCCTCTTCAGGCTCCGGGTTCTCGATGCCCTTCATGGCCTCGTTCATATTGAAGAACGCGCCCTGCTGCTGGAGATCGTTCAAATGCGCCACGGTCTCGGCATGGGCCGGGTCC
>JAKAMQ010000108.1:4240-9832 GCA_021812805.1 Acidobacteriota bacterium | reverse complement strand
AAGTCCACCTCCCGCTTCTGCTTGTCCCGGAGGTAGCGAAGCTCGAACTCTCCAAATCCGAGGTCGGTCCAGCCTTCCACGGCCTTCAGGAGATGGCAGGCGATCAGCGTCTCCGTCCGAGCCCCCTCATCCGCAATCCCGCTCCAATCGCGGAGGAACCACTTGGGCTCCTTGCGCAGGGACTTCGCGACGTTGCTGAACCAGGGGCGGACCAGGAAGCCATAGTGCAGGCGACCGAGAAGATCCACCCACCGCTTGACCGTATCCACCGCCACGCTCAGTTCGGTGGCCAGGTTGGCGTAGATGAGCTGCTGCCCGCTGCGCTCGGCCAGGATGCGCATCAGCGTTTCCATGGTCCCGAGTTCCTGCACGCGGGTCACCTCACGCAGGTCTTCCCGGGCGAGCTGGTCCAGGCGCAGGGAATGCCACCGGCGCGTGAAGCGACTGTCCCGGCGGAGAAAGGGCTCCGGAAAACCGCCATGGATCCAGAGCGCCTCCCAGTCTTCGGACGAGATCGCTGCCGGTGGCCGGATTTCCTGGCTGGGGATGTCGACCCGCTGGCACTCGGCCACGGACCAGGGATGCATGCGGTAGAGCAGGTAGCGCCCCATGAGGCTGTCGCCGCCCCGGCGGAACACATCCAGACGGGAACTCCCGGTGACCAGCACATGTGCCTGGCCGTTGTAGGTATCGAAGAACCCCTTCAGTAGCCCCTTCCACTTGGCGTACTTGTGAAGCTCGTCGAGGACCACCACGACCGGCTCAGCCCGCAGGCGATCAAGCTCCAGCCGCTCCGCCAGCGCCCCCGGGCCCTTCAGGAGGATCCGTCGATCATCCTGGTTGTCCCAGTTGAGGTAGACGCTCCCCACCGCCCGGCAGGAGGTGGTCTTGCCAACCTGCCTTGGGCCGCTGACCAGGGCCATCTGCCGGTTCCGCAGGAAATGGTCCTTCAGCAAGGTGGTGTAGATTCGGGGCCGCTCAGTCATGGATCCATTATCTTGCATATCACGTTTTGGTCCAGACCATTTTACGATAGTATTGAAGGAGGACACCACGTTTGGCCCTTACGGCAGGATGACCAATCTCGCTTGCCGTTTTGGACGTAGCAGCGACGTAGCGACGACACCAGGTATTCCAGGCCCATTTGGGTGATGTGCAACTTCTCTGCGCACCGAGCAAGATAGACAATGACCACCGGGGCTTCGATGGGGAAGAACTCAGTGCCGACATGGGGTCCGAGGAGCTCTGTAGCCATGTCCCACCGAGAGGATCTGGCCGCGCAACTGGATTCTCTGGAAACCCAATTGGCGGAACAGCTCCGGTACGCAGAAGCGACACGCGCACAGATCCGTGAAATCCAAGCGCAGCTTCAGTCCATCGCCGCTATTGATGCACGGGAGGCTCTAACCCCAGGCCCCCAATCTCCCATCGCAAAAGTGGCGCTGTTCCGGAGCCTCTTCCGAGGTCGAGAGGACGTGTTCCCGCGCTTATGGGTGAGCACACGGGGAGATCGCAAGGGCTATTCCCCGGTATGCGCCAACGAAAGGAATCGCGCCCTCTGCGACAAGTTCAAGATCAAGTGCGCAGAATGCCCGAACCGGCGATTCGCCCCCATGGATGATCAGGCGGTACTGGACCACCTCCAAGGCCGTCATGTCATCGGCGTCTATCCCCTGCTTCTGGACGAGACCTGCTGGTTCCTGGCCGCTGACTTCGATGGCGAGGGGTGGAACCAGGATGCGACAGCCTTACTCGAGACATGCCGGCGACATGATGTTCCCGCCGCCCTGGAACGATCCCGGTCTGGGGAGGGGGCGCATCTCTGGATCTTCTTCTCTGCCCCGGTAATTGCCGCAACGGCCCGAAAGCTTGGCTGTTTCCTTCTCACGGAAACGATGAATCGTCGCCCCCAATTGAGCATGACGTCCTACGACCGTCTATTCCCGAACCAGGACACCATGCCCCAAGGTGGATTCGGCAATCTGATTGCGCTACCGCTCCAGCAAGATGCCAGGCAGAACGGGAATACCCTGTTTCTGGACCGATGCCTGGATCCATATCCTGATCCCTGGATCTACCTCGCCAACCTCGGACGGATGTCGCCAGCGCAGGTGGACACCCTGGTCGATGCAGCTACCCGCCAGGGGAAGGTGCTCGGAATCCGTTTCGACCCTCTCGACGACGGATTGGACGAGACACCATGGGAGCGTCCGCCTTCTGGAAAGCCGAAGAGAAAACAGATCGAGGGAGAGATCCCTCCGCGGGTGAAAGCCATGCGTGCGCACCAGCTCTTCGTTGAAAAGACAAATCTGCCTGCCGGCCTTCACGCCGAGATCAAGCGCCTGGCCGCATTCCAAAACCCCGAGTTCTACCAGAAGCAGGCCATGCGGTTCTCCACCGCTGGCATCCCGCGCGTCATTTGTGCGGCAGAGGAACATCCAGCCCACATCACCCTCCCACGAGGCTGCGAGGATGAACTTCAGGGGTTGCTTGCAGAGCATAGAAGCTCGCTGGACATCGAGGAACGGCGTTGCCTGGGTGAGCCCCTTGAAGTGGCGTTCCATGGAAACCTCACCGAGGTCCAGCAGGCCGCCGTGAATGCCTTTGGCCCCCACGACCTTGGCATCTTCGTGGCTCCGCCTGGCACCGGGAAGACCGTCTTTGGTGCTCACATGATTGCCTTGAGGGGCGTGAATACCTTGGTGCTGGTGCATCGGAGGCCACTCTTGGACCAGTGGTGTGCCCAGTTGCAGACCTTCCTTGGCCTGGGGAAGAAGGAGGTCGGACAGATCGGAGGCGGGAAGCAGAAGGTAACCGGACGCATCGATGTGGCGATGATCCAGAGCCTCGCCAGCCGCGAGGGGGTGCTGGACCTCGTTGCAAACTACGGCCAGGTGATCGTGGACGAGTGCCATCATGCCCCCGCCGTCTCTTTTGAACGGGTGATGCGTGAGGTGAAGGCGCGTTATGTGCTGGGGCTCACGGCGACCCCTTACCGGCGCGATGGCCTTCAGCGGCTACTGCACTTTCAGTGCGGCCCCATCCGGCACCAGGTGCATCCCCTTTCACAGGAAGGAGGGCGCCCGTTCGCCAACCGGCTGATCGTGCGGGAGACGAGGTTCTTCGCACAGGGAACCATCCAGGATCTCTACGCTGCGCTCGTGGCAGACCCCCACCGGAATGCCCTGATCATCCAGGATGTTCGGCGAGCCTTGTCCGAAGGTCGATCGCCCATCGTGCTGACCGAGCGCCGGGATCACCTCGACCTCCTGGTGGATGCCCTCAAGGATGTCTCAACGCATGTCGTGGTGCTCCACGGCGGCGTGTGCGCAAAGGCCCGTCGGACAGCCCTGCTGCGGCTTGCCGAAGTTCCGCCCAGCGAAGCACGCCTCATCCTGGCCACGGGCCGGTACATCGGCGAAGGCTTTGACGACTCCCGCTTGGATACCCTCTTCATGGCCATGCCCATCGCCTGGAAGGGTACCCTCATCCAGTACGCAGGTCGCCTTCACCGCCTCCATCCTGGCAAGGAAGAAGTTCGTATCTACGACTACCTTGACGATTCCCTGGCGGTATTCCGCAAAATGTTTGAGAAGCGGATGAAGGGGTACCGCGCCATGGGCTACCAGGTCAATCGAGCGGTGGATCTTCCTTTGCTGGGAGCTGAGGACTCTCGCCCTCACTCTGCTCCATTCAATGCCTGCTAAGGCCTGAGAGGCAGATTCCTGCTCGCGTTCGGACGAGCGCCGAGAATCGCGCCAACGCACGATCCTCCAACCCGAGGCCTGCAAGTCCCTCGCAAGCTGCGTCGGCGGCTCCCACAATGGCCGAAGCCAACTCCCCGACCCTGCGGCGCACCAGCGGAAAGCCCAGTTCCGCCTTTCTGGCGAAGTCCGACCACGCCTGCGCATCCAGATCCTCCAGCCTCGTCTGCCCCCCGATCTTCATGGCAAACTTCGGTGAGAGCTCCGGGTAGACCACGGTGGACAACAGGTCGTAGAGGGGCGCCAGAGCTGGGCCAGCCTCGTCGTATAGGATCGAGAAGTTCTTCCCGTGGGCGTCCGCGTTCCCGATCACCGCGTTGAAGATCACCGCATCCAGGAGCCTCAGCACATCCGCCGCCGAGCGGGCCGAGACGCGTCGCAGGACCGCGAAACATTGCTCCAGTGAAGGCCCACCTTCGCTCTGGTACTTCCGCTCCACAGGGATCCCCAAGGCCTGGCAGACATCCTCCTGATGGAGGCGTCGTGTCCCCTGTCCGGCGGTCTCGATCCGGTCGTAGCGTGCCACCAGGAGGAAGGTCCGGGGCTCTCCATTCGGTGTCCGGACGACGCGAGGATCCACCGCCGCCACGTTCAACCCGACTGCAGCGGCCAACCGCATGGCGAAGGCCTCGTTCTCCGTGGTGGCCTCGAAGCGTGGGATGGCGGGTTTCAGGATGTGGGTGGTGGGCTGGCCGGGCAGCGAGAGCGCCACCGCACCCTCCACCAGAACCACGGGCACCTTGGACTGCGCGCCGGCCAGGGACAGGCGCAGCCCTCCTTCACCCGCGAGGAGGGGGCGAGCCGGTAGGGCATCCAGCATCCGCAGCAGGGCACCCTCATCCAGCGGCATCGGCTCCCACGGTCCGGCAGCAGCCTCTGGCCGTTCTCCGGGTGGCAGGAGCTGCAGGGCCCCGGCGACCTCGCCACCCAGACAATCCAGCATGGCGAAGTCGTTGGCTGCCGAGATTCCCAGGGCCTGGGCCGCCGCCCGCCGCTGCGTCTCCTCCGGGAGGAGGCCGCCGAAGAAGGGTCGGCATTCCCGCCGCGAGAAGGGTTCAGGCCGCTTGGGGAGCGAGGCCGACACCGCTGGGGTTCGCTCATCACCGAGCCACTCCTCCCCGTAAGAGAAGCCCAGATCTCCCCCATCGTCTTGGGTCAACTCACCCACAGGCCGGTCATCCCACCACACGACCAAGCGCCTCATGGCTCACTCCTGGAATCCAACCCCTGTGGCGGCGTGACGGAGAGGGAGCAGCCCAGGGCCTCCAGAACCTTCAGGGCCTTCCCAATCTGGATCGTCGGCTTCCCCGCCTCCAGGTCCACGATGAACCGGAGCCCAACGGCAGCGACGCCTGCCAGTTCATCCTGGCGCAGCCCCTGGGCCTTGCGAACTCGTCGCACGAGGGCGCCGAGATCTGAGGGGGTAAAGGGTGGTCGACTCATAAAATTTCCCGTACGGGTAAGTATCGACCCTCCAGGGGGCTTGTCTATGGATATTTTCCCGATCGGGATATTTTTTGAAATTCGGGATGGCCCACACACAATTGTTCCCGATCGGTAAATTTTGCAATTCCCTGCCGGGAGTGCGTGAGACGCGCACCCTGAGCACATTAAGGAACAGATCGAGAGCCGTTCACCTTGAGGGTTCGTAGTGCCCGGCCATCGGCCAGGGCGTCCGAGGTGAAACCCATGGCCCCCTACTCATCTGGCCGGATACCAGGGGTATCGGCGAGATCAGAGACTCTGTTGACTTCTTGGTGCCGATCAACCTAAGGGAGTCGGTCTTGAAAAAGCGCCTCCATAGCTCATGCGGCACCCGCCGCTGACG
>JAKAMQ010000108.1:0-4230 GCA_021812805.1 Acidobacteriota bacterium | reverse complement strand
CTGAGCGCGGCCATGAGCCAGGCCCAGATGAGGACAAAAAGATGCCTGAGGTGGGCGAGGATCTTCCTCAGGTTGTGCCCGGCGGCGCAGAGGATGGCGTTCTGGGCGTCTCCGAGCATGCCCTTCAGCCAGTTCCGGCCCAGCTTGCCATCGAACTTCTGATGGCCAATCTCGGGCTCGATGCTCGATCTTCGCTTCATCTCCTGCTTGAGGGCCTTGCTGAGGCCCTTCCGGCTCCCGGCGATGATCACCCGGCAGATCTCGCTGTCCACGCCGTGGCCTCTGACTCGGGCCTTTGGCCCTCGCCCTTCGGGCGGCAATGGCCCTCTCGGGCCATTCCGTCCTATTCGCCGGAGGCGAATGGTGTACCCCCGATCCACATGGCACCGCTTCGGCATCGTTCCGGCGAGCCGCTCCACCTGCTCAAGCTGTTCCTCCAGCGTGTGCCCATCGAATGGATTGCCTGGCAGCGACATCGCGCCCAGCGCGAACCCGCCCCACGCCGTCGTCGCCAGGCTGGTCTTGACCCCGAATTCGTAGGGCTTGTGCGCCTTTCCCTTTGCGATGCACTCCACTTCCGGCGCGTGCATCGAGTAGACCTTGCCCTTCGTCTTCTTCGCCTGCGTTAGCGCCAGCTCCGCCAGGATCATCGTCCCCTTGTGCCGCTCGTAGTCCTCGTCGCTCAGCTTCCGCTCCAGATCCCGCTGCACCCGGCCCGCGTAGACCTTCAGCTTCTTCCGCTCTCGTGCGACCCGGTTGAACGGCTTCGCCTTTCCGCACCGTCGTGGCGCACTACACCGGATTCTGAGGGGGCGCCCCTACCAATCTGGTGTTTCGGATAGACCATTTGTTCCATCAAATCATTGTTTTTAATTGGGTTGTGACTTTTTCAGGACCAACTGGTGTAGATCCGGGGTCGCTCAGTCATGGACCCATTATCGTGTTTACCATTGTTTGGTCCAGACCATTTTACGATAATATCGAATACAAACACATCCCAGTGGCTCCAAACTAGGATTTCTCGGTTCCAACGAGCTGAGCCAGGTAGTCCACCGGGGAAAGCACCTTCACGCCCTCACGGATCGATTCCGGGAAATGCTTTAGGTTTCCCGTCACCAGCCATGCGCCTGCGGTCTGGGCCAGGGCGAGGAAAGGAGCATCTTTCGGGTCCGGCCCCACATGCGGCCACGGGCTTGGATCCGAAAGGGACAGGCTCTCCTCAATCAGGAACTCCAACCAATGGGGCGGGAACCCATAGCGGTGGAATTTCGTTCGCTGGGCAAACGCCCGATACTCCGCAACGATCCAGGGGCTGGTTACCACCTGCACATGCCCCTCCAGCACCCATTCCATGACGAGTTTCGCAGGTGCGCTCCCTGGCTTGATACCAGCGGAAACGACGACGTTGGTGTCCAGGACGATCAGCCTCATCCGGCCTTCCGACGGCTACGGGCTGCACGAACCTGCCCGATTTCCTTATCGATCTCCTCCTCGCTCATCTGATCCAGCCCAGACTCCTGGGCCAAACGCCAGCTCTCCCGCAAACTCGCCTTGGCCATGGCCCTCCGCAGTTCCTGGTCTTCCAAAGCCACATCTCCGAGTACAGGCACAAGGAAGTAGGCCGGTCCCTGCTGACCCGCCAGCAGAACCATCTCTCCTTTGGGTACAGCTTCCAGGGCCTTGGCGCCCCGGGTCCGGAACTCTCTCAGTGATACTTGGCGCATGGGGCACTCCCTTCTTTATTCAGTGTAGCCGAATTGGCTACACCTACCAGGCAAGGGCACTTCGCCCCCCTTCAGTGGCGGTCTTGGTCTTCCTTCAGATCTTTCGTCTCACCGTGGAGGCATGCCTGCCAAGGCCTGACGGACGGCTTTCCAGCGCGGAAGTATGTCTCTAACCCAATACTGCATCCTGCCAGTCTCCCGGCCTTTCGCTGGGCGTGGAGATCAGCCGCCTGGAGCGCTGGCGGGACAAGGCCATGCGGGGGCTCTCCCCCAATATTCCAACCGCTGAACCAGTAGACGGACAAAGGCAATGTGAATCCAGGCCAAGCTGCTTTCTGGCTCGGTCTCGTAGTCTTTGGAATGACGCCGATACCGCCTGAGCCAACCAAAGGTGCGCTCCACGAGGAGCAGTGCCGAAACTTGGGTCTTCTTGTCTTGTCGGAATATTCCCGAGGAGGAAGTTTTACTGAAAAAATACCTCAATGCGCTTTAAACTTCCCGATCAGTCATTTTTTGTGGAATCACAATTCAAGGAGCTTAGAATATTCCCGAGGGGGAAGGCTCATGCCCAGGGGAGTGACACCCATCGAAGTCGGGGAGGCCATCCGTAAGGCTCGCAAGGCCCAGGGCCTGCGCCAGGACGAGCTGGCGGGCCTCGCAGGTGTCGGCAACCGGTTCCTGATCGAGGTCGAGCGGGGGAAGGCGACCGCACAGATCGGGCGAGTCTTGCACGTGCTCAGCGTACTGGGGTGCGACATCGAGATCCGGTTACCGGGCGAGGATGGGGAATGACCCGGCTGGATGTCTACCTAGCCGAGGAGCATGTCGGCATTCTGGATCGGGATCTGGGCGGAGAGCTGCGCTTCACCTACCTTCCTGGGGCCACACCGATTTCTCTTTCACTCCCGTACCGGGAGGACCCCTTCGAGGAAGGGGAGTGCTACCCGTTTTTCGAGGGCATCCTGCCGGAGGGCCAGCAGCGTGATGCCATCGAACGGTCCACGCACATTTCGTCATCCGATGTCTTCAGCATGCTGGATCTCCTTGGTGGTGAGGTCGCAGGAGCCGTGCGGCTTCTGCGGGAGGGCGAGGATCCTGCCAGCCCTCCGCAGGGTGCCCCTCCCGGCCCTCTGCAGGACCACAGCCTGGGGGAGCTCCTGGAGATCCTCCCCAGGCGCCCCATGCTCGCGGGTGAAGGAGAGTTGCGCCTCTCCCTGGCGGGAGCCCAGACCAAGCTCCCGGTGTGCCTCACCGAGGGCCGGGTGCGTCTTCCAGCGCCGGGAGAGCCCACCACCCACATCATCAAGCCTGCGATCCCGAGCTACCCCGCCACCACGGAGAACGAGGCCTTCGTGATGCGCCTGGCCGCGGAAGTGGGCCTCCCCGTCGCCCACGTGGAGGCTCGCCGACTCGAGGCCGAGAAGGGTCCTCGAACCTACCTGCTCGTGGCGCGGTACGACCGCGAGATCCGCGATGGCCGGGTTGTGCGCCTCCACCAAGAAGACTTCTGCCAGGCGCTGGGCGTCCGTTCTGTCCACAAATACGAGGCGAACCTCGGGCCTGGCGTGAGCCGCTGCCGGCGGGTGCTGTTCGACCACAGCATGAAGCCCGCAGCAGATGCCCGCACATTCCTGGATGCCGTTCTCTTCAATCTTCTCGTCGGCAATGGCGATGCCCACGCCAAGAACTTCTCCCTGCTCCACACGGCGCGTGGCGTTCGGCTCGCGCCGTTGTACGACCTCCTCTGCACGCTGTACTACCCGGGCCTGTCCCCGGTGATGGCGATGTCCATTGCCGGAAGGTTCAGGTTTTCAGAAGTGGATCGGCATGCGCTGGAGGAAGGGGCCAAGGCCCTTGGCCTCGCGCGCTCCTACTTGATCAAACGCCTGGACCGGCTTCGGGACATGCTGCCTGCCGCCGCCTCGAAGGTGGCGGCAGACCTCAGCGACAAGGGCCTCGACGATGACGTGCTGGAGCGCCTGGATCAACTTGTCAGGGACAGGGCCGTCCGTCTCGCTCCGAGGCTTGGATAAGTCGGTCTTGAACCGGACCTCGGCTTCCGACCTTGATCGACCTTCTTTCACATCACTTATCAGCCTAAACCCGAATCCGTCATTTGGTCTCAGGGTTGGGGGAAGACCAGTCTGCCCCCCTGTCGCAACGATAGGATTATTGCTGGAAGCGCAAGGCCAGGAGGGTTCCATTCCTGGAAACAGATATGGCCACAGGCTTTCCGCTCAAAAGCATTTCGTTCATGAGCTTTCGACTCAATGCCGGACCCGTTATGGACCCAACAGACAGAAGGACATCACCAGCCTGCAAACCCGCTCCATGGGGTCTGAGGTGATCGTATCCTGCCGCCAGGCTTCCTCCGCGATTTGAGCGGGATTGCGGATGAGGGGGCTCGGACGGAGACGCTGATCGCCTGCCATCTCCTGAAGGCCGTGGAAGGCTGGACCGACCTCGGATTTGGAGAGTTCGAGCTTCGCTACCTCCGGGACAAGCA
>JAKAMQ010000004.1 GCA_021812805.1 Acidobacteriota bacterium | reverse complement strand
GCGTGGGCCTGAACTACGGCTGCATCCTGCTCATGCTGCTCGGCACCCAGTGGTACATCCTCTTCAACGTCATCGCGGGGGCCATGGCCATCCCCGGCGATCTGCGCGAGGCCGCCACGAGCTTCCACCTGTCCCGCTGGCAGCGCATGAAGGCCCTCTACCTGCCCTCGATCTTCCCCTACCTGGTGACGGGCTGGGTGACGGCCGCCGGTGGCGCCTGGAACGCCAGCATCGTGGCCGAGTACGCGGACTACAAGGGCCACGTCCTCACCACCTGGGGCCTGGGTTCCACCGTGAGCGCCGCGGCCTACCACCGCGATCTGCCCCTTCTCGCCGCCGGCGTCATCCTCATGTCCTGCCTGGTGGTCACCTTCAACCGCCTGGTCTGGCGGCCCTGCTACCACCTCGCATCCACCCGCTATTCTCTGACGAAGTGACCCATGGCCGAACCTCCGATTTGCGAACTCAAGGGCGTCCAGAAATCCTTCGACCGCGGCGGCGGCAACCTGCTGCGGGTGCTGGAGGACATCAACCTCGATATCCGGCCTAACGAGGTGCTCTGCCTCATCGGTCCCTCGGGCTGCGGGAAGTCCACCATCCTGCGGATCTTCGCGGGCCTCATCGGAGCCAGCAAGGGCGAGGCCCGCTATCATGGCCAGCGCCTGGATGGCCTGAATCCCGGCGTCGCCATCGTGTTCCAGGGCTTCGCGCTCTACCCGTGGATGACGGTGGAGGAGAACGTCCGGACGGTGCTCCGCGCCAAGGGCATGCCCGAGGACGAGGTGCGTTCCCGGGCCGACCACGCCATCACCCTCGTGGGCCTGGAGGGCTTCGAGGAGGCCTATCCCCGGGAATTGTCGGGCGGCATGAAACAGCGGGTGGGCATGGCCCGGGCCCTCAGCGTGGATCCCGAGATCCTCTTCATGGATGAGCCCTTCAGCCAGGTGGACGCCCTCACCGCCGAGGGCCTCCGCGCCGAGATCCTGGACATCTGGGATGACGCCGAGCGGAACCCCTCCTCCATCCTGATGGTGAGCCACGACATCAAGGAGGTGGCCTACATGGCCGACCGCATCGTGGTGCTGTCGGCGAACCCCGGCCGCGTCCGCACCATCGTGGAGAACGCCCTGCCCCGGCCCCGGGACACGCGCTCGGGGGAATTCCTGCGGCTGGTGGATCAGCTCCACGACATCATCACCAGCACCGAGCTGCCGGATGTGGAGGTGTCCGCGCCGGAACCGAGCCTGCTGGCGGACCTGGCGGAACCCCTCCCCTCCGCCCAGAGCGGCGACATCCTGGGCCTGCTGGAATTCCTCGAGACCCAGGGCGGCACCTGCGACCTCTTCCAGGTGGTGTCGCACACCCACGTTCCCTTCGAGCTGGTGCTGGCCTCCGTGAAGGCCGCCGAGATGCTCGATTTCGTGGACACGCCCAAACGCTCGGTGCTCTTCACGCCCCTGGGCCAGCGCTTCGTCCGCGCCGGCATGGAGGAGCGCAAGCGGATCTGGAAGGAGCAGCTGCTCAAGCTCAAGCTCTTCCGCGTTGTCAGCGACCTCCTGGAGATGCGGGAGGGCCAGCTCAGCCGCGAGGAGCTGGTCTCCGAACTCCACCAGCGCCTGCCCATGGAGGATCCCGAGCGGACCTTCCACACCCTGGTGGCGTGGGGCCGGTTCGGCGAACTCTTCGCCTACCGCGAGGAGCGCGGCATCCTCACCCCCGAATAGGCGAGCCTGGATGAGGGGTTCTTCCCCTCGTTCCCGTCAGTGGAACGTCTTGATGAACCGGAACGCCAGCAGCAGCACCAGGAAGATCAGGTAGAAGCGCAGGAAGTAGAGCGCGAAGCGGGTGGTGGGGGTGAGCTTGACCCTCGGCATGACTGACTCCTAGGCCTTCGGCCGGGGGCCGGGGTTCCGCATGATGTCGTTGTAGCGGATGACCCCCAGGATCCGGTCTTCCGGGTCCACCACGGGGATCATCCGGAAGTGGTACTTGTCGAAGAGGGCCTCCAGATCCTCGCGGATGTCATCGGCTTCCGCGGCCACGGCGGGCGAGGCCATCAGATCCTCCATCCGGGCCGCATCCTCGGAAATGAGGAGGAGGCGGGCATCCACGGCGCCGAGCAGCCGGCGGTCCGGCGCGGTCGCGTACAGGTACGAGATGCCGCTGTGCCCCAGCCCCGACTGCCGGATGAGGGCGCGGGCCTGGGCCACCGTGGTCGCGGTTTCCACGGTGAGGTATTCCGGCGACATGAAATCGCGCGCCGTGGCTTCCCGCTCGGAGAGCAGGGCGCGAACCCGCCGCTGGCGCTCCTCCGGCAGCAGCACCAGCATCTCCTCCGCATCCTCGTGGGGCAGCACGCTGAGCAGATCCACCAGCTGGGGCGTGGAGAGCCGGGCCAGGATGTTCTGGGCCCGTTCCTGCCGCAGGCTGGCGATGATCTGGCGCTGGGCCCGGGGTTCCGTCTCCGTGAGGGCCTCCGCGGCCTTGGTGGGCTCCAGGGCCGAAAACAGGGCCTCCTGCTCCTGCCCCGTCAGCGCCTCGAGGGCATCGGCGAGATCCTCCTTCGGGAGGTCGTGAAGCTGTTCCTTCGTGATGGAGAGCTGCAGCCGGTCCGAGCCCGTCGCGTCCTCCAGGGAGAGCGGCTGGACGAACTTCCAGGGCACCAGGTCCTCCCGGATCAGGCTCGTGAGACGGGCCAGCCCCCACTTGCGGAGGAATCCGTTGAAGGAGGTGTCCACCGCGGCGAGACGCATGCCGCTCTCGTCCCCCTGCAGCAGCACATCATTCACCACCTCGGTCTTGCGATCGTCAATGTCCAGGATGGTGCGGCCCATCAGGTGCTTGTCCGCGAGGATCCAGCCGGCCTGGTCGTGGAAGGGCGGGTAGCTGGGTCCCGACTCCGGCGCCCTCACGATCACCCCCTGGTGCGACAGGTCCACCACCCGGTCCCAGGGCACGAACTCGGTGGGCACGCCCCAGCCGTGGTCAATGAAGAGGCCCACGGCCCGGGGGAACGGCTCCTCCAGCTTGAAGACGATGTCGGAGGCGGGTCCGAGCTTGCGCCCTTCGCCGGCCACCCGGACCGGCTTGTTGAGGATGCGGGAGAAATAGATCGCCCGCGGCGGGGTCAGCGTTGCGTCCTGTGCGGTCGGGAGCACGGTCATGCGGCCCTCCGGGACAGATGTTCGAGCAGCCCCGGGAAGAGCGTGGAGACCGCGAACAGGGTGGACATGATGGACACGAAGATGACGATGGACCAGTTGGCGATGTTCTCCCAGCGCGTGTTCACGTGCTTACCCATGAACTGTTCGTCGTTCAGGATGAGGAGCAGGAAGATCAGCGCCGACGGCAGCAGCGTCACCGCCACGACCTGGACGAACATCGTGATGGTCACGAGGGGGGCGTGCGGAATGAGCACCACCGCGCCCGAGGTGAGCAGCATCACCAGGTAGATGACATAGAACCAGGGCGCATCCTTCACGCTCTTGTTGAGGCTGTGGGCCCAGCCGAAGACCTCGCCCACGGCCCAGCTCGACGACAGCGAGATGCACAGGGCGCCCAGGAATCCCGCGTCGAAGAGGCCGATGGCGAAGAGCTTGCGCGCCAGTTCGCCCTCGCCGTGCGGCAGCAGCGGCATCAGGGCATCCGCCGTCTTGGCTGCGTCATCCACGATGATGGGGGGGACATGGTGATGGAACGCCGCAGCCGTGGTGATGATGATGAAGGCCGCCACCACGCAGGTCACGACGGCCCCCACGAAGGTCTCGATCTTGCCGAACTTGATGTCGTGGATGTCCAGGCCCTTGTCCACCACGGCGCTCTGCTGGAAGAAGATCATCCAGGGGGCGATGGTGGTGCCGATATTGGCCAGCAGGATGAACAGGAGATCGCCGGACAGCCCCCCGGGCAGGTTGGGGATGAGCAGCCCCTTGCCCACGAGCCCCCAGCCCGGCGCCGTGGGTGTCCTCATGGCCCAGAAGGCCGCGGGGATGTAGACCAGGTTGAAGGCGCAGAAGAACAGGGTGAGCTTCTCGAAGGTCCAGTACTTTCCGGTGAGCACCACCGCGAAGAGGATCAGGGTCACCCCGAGGAAGGTCACGACCGGAGGGATGCCGAACATCTGGCCCGCAGTGATCATCCCGATGTACTCGGTGATGAGGGTGAGCCAGTTGACGATGGCCAGATCCGCGAGGGAGAACCAGCCCCAGAAGGGGCCGAAGCCCTCGAAGATCGCCTCCGCGTGCCCGCGCTTGGTGACGGCCCCCAACCGGACCGTCATTTCCTGCACGTAGTAGGCCATCGGGACGAGGATGGCGAAGATCCAGAGCAGGTGGAAACCGTACTTCGAGCCGGTGACGGCATAGGTGGAGATGCCGCCGGCATCGTTGTCGGCGACCATGACGATGATCCCGGGCCCCAGGACGGCCAGGAAGATCAGGAGGTGGCGACGCCAACGCTCCATCTGGTGGAAGGCCTTGCTGACGAGATACACGGTTGGACCTCCTCCGTGTGGGTGGTGGATGGTTCGAGGCGGAAGCCCTCGGAAGACCCGCCCGCTGCTCTGCTCCCAGAGCCCGGCCAGGGCGCGACTAGCGGAGGACGGTCCGCGACGGAGGCTCGTCAATGGCCAGTCTCTTGTCCATCAGCGCCTCCTTTCTCCAGATCCAGACCCAGAATGCCCTGGGGTCCCTGGAGGATTCAATGCGAAATCCGACAAAAGGGCGGTGCCCTGGATTCCCTCAGAACTGCCCATGCACCCGCAGGGCGAAGATGGACACGGGCCCCCGGTCCCGGTTGTAGGCCGGGTTCTCGACGCGCTGGGCATCCAGGCTCACCGTGAGGCCGGGCGCCGCCGCCAGGGCGTAGTAGGCCTCCACGATCCGCTCCTGGCCCGGATTCAGGCGGCCGTCCCCAACAATGAACCCGTACCCTCCTGCCGCGAGGTAGGCGCGGTGGTCCGGCGACAGGGCATTGACGAGGGCCGCCAGGCCCAGCCGATCCGCGGGGCGTCCCCAGCTTGGCCCGGCCAGGGAGAGCCCCGCCGCCACGGTGCGGTCCACCTCCGTGTAGGCCCAGGTCTCGGTCCGGCCATCGTTCCACCCGGCCCGGAGGAAGGCGCCCAGGTCCGCCGTCAGGGCCTGCTCGGCACTGAGGCCCCAGCCGTACTTGAGCCGCCCTTCGCGCCGCGTGGCGGTGACATCGGGGGCGGCGGGGCTGAGCGCCAGGCTTTCGCGGTAGTCGCCCATGCGGGCGTGGTTGGCGTAGCCCATCAGCCGGATTCGACCGGCCAGGCCCGCCCACGCGTGGGCGTGCTCGACCTCGACCACATCCCCGTGGGCCCGGGCGACATGGTGGTCGAAGAGCAGGCCGTTCGCCTCCTTCGGCTCCAGGAAGCTCCCGGCGCGCAGGGCCCAGGCGTCCCAGTACGCCTCCAGGGCCGCGCCCCAGGTGTAGCCGCGGGTATCGGCCGGATAGTCCCAGGTGGCCGTGTCCATGAGGGCCCAGTTCAGGAACTGGCTGCGGGGATCGTGGCTGTAGGCGTTCTGGTCGAAGACATCCCCGGCCGAGAAGCGGCCCAGGGTCAGCACGAGGCGGCGCGTCCGGCGGGTGCCGCCCAGCTGGTTGGCGTCCGGCGCCACGGCCTCCGTGCCGCCGCCGAGCCCCCAGGTCTGGCGCAGGAAGATCCGGGCCAGGGAGGCCTTCAGATCCGGGCTGCCCACCCGGTAGGTCTCGCCGTTCGGGGCGCCCGCGAGGCCCTCCACCTGGCTGATGCCCTGCCCCGCGGCCGCCTCGGGATCCACGTACAGCTCGCCCCCTGCCCAGAGCCGCCGCCCCAGGAAGAGCGTGGTGGTGAACGAGGTCCGGATCTCCTTGCGGGATTCCAGGCTGTTGGTGCCGGCATAGGGCGATGGGAAGGCGCCGTGGCCCTGGGTCACCGTGGTGGCCTGGCCGTGGAGGCTCCAGGTTTCAAGGTCCTGGGCCCGGGCGGTAGGGCCCTGGACAAGGATCGCGAGGGGGAGAAGGAGAGCGGGGCCAGGGTTTCGCATAAAAGGAGAATGAGTCTCAACAAATAAACCTTCAATAAACCCAACACCGAAGGTGACCTGGATCACGGCGGGGGCAACATCCGGATACGCACGGTGGGAGGCGCCCCGGGAGGAATGGGGGCAACCTTCGGGGCACCGCGCTTCCTCCGGTGGAGAACGGGGCACGCCTCACGGCCCGCCGGGTCCGGGTTTCCCTCAGTCGCGGGAAGCCGCGCCCCGGCGGGCGGGACTCGACGGAGGTTCAGCGGTGACGGATTTCGCGCGCATCGCAACCTCCTTTCGGGCAACCCGCAAGTCTAGCTTTCCCGAAAGGGAGGGTCAACCCGGGCGGTTCAGCGGGCTCAACCCTGGGCGGGCGGGTTGAGCGCGCTCAGGGCGATGCCCGCCAGCACCAGCAGGATGCCCCCGCCCTGCAGGGGGCGCACCGCCTCGCCGAGCAGCAGCCAGCCCAGCGCCACGGTGGCCACGGGCTGGACCATGAGGGTCACGGCGCCCAGGTTTGCCGAGACGTGGCCCAACCCCCAGGTGATGAGCCACCAGGCCGCCACCTGCATTACCAGGCCAAGGGCCGCCAGGGACAGCCACACCCGCAGAGGGAAGCCGTGGAAGGCGTCACCCCGGGCCCAGCCGAGCAGGCCGAACCCCACGGTGCAACAGAGGATGACCCAGGCCAGGGCTTCGGGCGCGGCGAGGCTGCGGCGGGCGCGGCCCAGGGCCAGGGTGAAGCTGGCATAGGCCACCGAGGCCAGCGAGGCGAGCAACTCGCCCCGCCCGGTACCCCACCGGGCGCCCTTGGCCAGCCCCAGCACCAGGCCCCCGGCCAGGGCCAGGGCCAGGCCGGCCAGGAACCGCCGTTTCAGCCGCGTCCCCAGCCACAGCACGGAGATGAGCGCCACCCAAAGGGGCGCCAGCCCGATCAGCAGCGTGGAATTGGCGGCACTGGTGTAGAGGAGGCTGGTGTGCCACATCCACAGGTCCACCACGAAACAGCCACCCGCCAGGAAGGCCCAGCCCCGGCCCGTGCCCTGGCCCGGACGGTGGGCCCGCCAGCCCATCCAGGCCACCAGGGGCAGGGCGAAGGCCATGCGGTAGAAGCCGATGACCAGCGGCTCCGCCGGTTCCGCCCAGCGCACCAGCATGGCGGCAAAGCCCAGCAGGAAAGCCCCCGCCAGCACCGCCAGCAGCCCCGCCGTTCCCGCGGGATCCCCCCCAGCGGCCGGGCGGCCCCCCTCGTCTGGATCAGACGCGGAGGCAGGGCTTCGCCCGGACACCGCGTGGGGAGCACGAGGGGGACGCAGAGGGCGCGCAGCGACCGGGCGGTCCCCCTCGTCTGGAATCGCCTCAACCCGCAAGCGTCTCCTGGACCTTGGCCACCAGCGCCGCGGCATCCAGGGGCTTGAGCAGGAAGCCCGAGAGGCCCTGCTGCTGCATCCGCCGGAGGGCTTCATCATCCCGATGGGCCGACAGGACCAGGATCGGGAGATCATTCAGGGCGGGATCCTCACGGCAGGCCCGGACGAGGCTCTCGCCCGGGCAGTTGGGCATCAGGAGATCCAGCAGAAGGAGATCCACCGGAGCCTCGCGCAACACCGCCAGCACCCGGAAGAGCGATTCGGGCTCCACCTCGACCACCTCGTGCCCCCGGGCACGCAGGGCCGCGGCCGCGAACACACGGGCCAGGCGACTGTCATCCACAATGGCGATCCGGGCCATGGGTCTCTCCCTCTTCCATCCTAGTCAGGTTCATTGGCCCAGCGGGACACCTGATCCCAGACATCCGCATCGGAGGCGGGGCCATTCAGCAGGATGGCAAAGATGCGCACCTGGCCATCGGGCATCTGGAGGTACCCGCAGGCGGTGTCCACCTGATCCAGGTGGCCGGTCTTCACCCGGATGCGGCGGGCCAGATTGGGATCCTTGATGTGCAGCCGCCACGGCTCGCCCCCGATGATCTTCAGGGAGGAGATGAACTCGGGCCCGGCCTCGAAATCGTGGTAGGCCGCGCGCAGCACGATGGCAAGGGTCCGGGCCGACAGGCGGTTCTCCTTGCTCAGGCCGGAGCCATCCGTGATGTGGATCTCCCCGGCGCCCAGCCCGAAGGTGGTGGCGTAGAAATCCTGGATCCGCCGCACCCCGCGCGGCCAGGAGCCCGCACCGAAGGTCCGCGTGAGCATCTCCACCATGAAGTTGTTGGACCACTTGTTGATGTCCTGGACGAGGGTGCGCAAGGGGGGTGAAGGCCAGTCCAGCAGTTGCCGGGGCTGGGCCGCCGCAGGCGCGGGGCGGCCTTCGAAGACGATGCCCGCCTCCTGGAGGATCTCGCGGAGGGTCGCCCGGGTGGAGGGATCGGGATCCGTCAGGACATGGCCGCGCTCATCCCGGTTGAAGTTCACCGACAGCGCCTCCACCCGCGGCAGGGTGTCGGCGGAGGTGTCCTGCCAGCCCTCGGGCTGGCGCTGGGCGTCGAAGGCGCTCTGGTCCAGGCGGATGCCGCCCGTCACCCGGTCCACCCCCACCCGGCGCAGGGCATGGGCCAGCAGCCAGATCTTCTCGCTCGTGAGGAAGGGATCGCCGCCCCCCTTGAAGACCAGATCCCCCTGCACCGTCCCGTCCCGCAGATCGCCCCAGACCTCCGTGTGGAGGGTGTACTCGGGCTGCCAGCTCTTGAGCAGGGCGTAGGTGGTCACCACCTTGGTGGTGCTGGCGGGGATCAGCGCCTGGCCGTCCTTGTAGCGCTCGATGGTCTTGCCGGTGTCCGCATTCCACAGGCCCGCGGACACGGACACCCCCCGGTGTTCCAGACGCCGGGCCCAGGCCTGGGCGTCCTGCGCCCGCAGGGTCGCCCCGGCCAGGACGGCCAGGGACATCGCCAGGAAGGATCGGAGCAGTTTCATGGCACCTACTTCTTGGAACCTGAGGTCGAGGCCCCGCCATCCACGCCCGAACCCTTCCCGGAATCCGTGCCGGCGCCACTGGCCGGATTGCCCGGCCTTCCGCCTCCCAGCCCGATCAGGTTCGGATCCGCCGAGAAGATCCATTCGCTCACCAGCGACTTGTTCTCGTAAAGGTGAATGCTGTCCTTCTGGCAGCGGCTGCGCACACCCACGATGGGCAGGCCCTCCGTATCACCCGAGGCGCCGGGCTGGACCTGGGTGAGGTACTCCCAGTCCCCCGAGGGGGTCATGGGATCGGTGTACTTCTGCCGGAGGATGCGGGGGCGCACCTTCATCACCTCGTCGAGACTCGTCGGGTACTTGTGGTACAGGGCGAAATACACCCGCAGCGACTCCGCGATGGCCTCTCCCCGGAAGATCAGCTCCGCTTCATTGGCCCGCTGGACCTCCGCGGAGAGCAGGGGCCCCGTCTTCAGGAGCAGGATCCCCATCACCACCACCATGGCGAGGGCGAGGGCCATGGTGAAGCCAGACTGGCCCCGGCGCGCCCGAAGAACGGGGCGGCAGGTGGATGATGGGCGGAGCGGCATGGGGCACATCCAGAGCTTCCACCAGGGTAACTCACCCGGCTTCCCGGCTCCCCTTTTGTGCCATGAGTTCGACAAAAGCTCCCACCACCCCGGGATCGAACTGGGCGCCAGCCTCGTTCTGGAGTTCCTCCAGCACCTGGCGGAACCCCCGGGCCTTCCGGTAGCCCTTGCCGCTGGTCATCACCTCGTAGGCCTCGATGAGGCCGATGATCCGGCTGCCGATGGGAATGGCCGTCTCCTTCAGCCGGTCAGGGTAGCCGTAGCCATCCCAGCGCTCGTGGTGGTGGCGGATCATCCGCACCACGTCGCCCGGGAACCGCAGATCCTTCAGGAACAGCGCCGCCAGCTCGGAATGGGTGCGGACCCGCTTCAGTTCCTCGGAGGAGAGCTCGGCCTTGGCGAGCAGGGTGGGATCGAGCAGCAGGGTGCCCACATCGTGCAGCATGGCCGCGATGCTGATGGCTTCCACTTCCTCCGAAGGCAGCTCCAGCCGGAGCGCCAGATCCCGGGCCAGGCGCGCGGTGGCCAGGCTGTGGGCGCGCAGGGTCGGCAGGCGCCGTTCGCTGGACTGGAGGATGCGGTGGCTGACGGAGAGGAACCCGTGGTAGTAGCGCTCGTGGAGCCGCGCCTCCTGCAGGTAGAGCGCCAGGATCCGGCCCAGCTGCTGGATGGCCTCGATCTCGGTCAGGGAGAAGGAGTGGTCCTCCTGGCGGAAGACCATGAGGAGGTCATGCCCCTGGACGGTCTCGTTGAGCAGGAAGGGCATGTAGGTGGCGAAGGCCCCGGAAAGCTTCACCCCCTCGGGCAGCCCCACCCGGGTGATGATCCGCAGATCCTGCTCATTCACGCCGGGCAGGTGGAACGTGGCGTGGGCCAGCACCTGCTGCTGGAGTTCCAGCGACAGGGGCAGCCCGCTGTACACCAGGATGGGGCGGATCTCCTCGGGATCCTCGATCCACAGGGCCACCGCCGAGGCGGCCAGGATCTGGCAGAGCAGGCCCGCAGTCTCCCAGAAGTAGGCCCGCTGCTCGGGTGCGACCATTCCGGGCTTCCGGTCGGGGCTTACCGGCGGCATGACCCACCCGCTGAGGGTCTGGTCCGATTCCCAGGGCAGAGCCTTGTAGCCCTCCGCCCCTGCCTGGAAGCCGTACATCTGCTCGGGCACAGGGTATTCAGCGGGACGGATGCGTGGGACCGAGGCATCCGGGACACCGGCATCCTGGACCACCGGCGGCAGCAGACGCTCCGGCGCAGGTGCCACGGACTCGAGCACATCCGTGGCCGTCGGGAGATCATCCGGCATCTGCCCAGGCGCGGTCGCCATGGGCACCAGCCGGGCTCCTGTGCCGAAGGGAGGGAATTCCTGGAGCGCCTGCACCAGATCCTCGCAGATGGCCAGGGTGGGCGGCTCGTCGCGCTCGCGGTCGAAGGTGCCGCCCTTGATGCGATCCCGCTGGATGAGCAGGCCCATCCACTCGCCCCGGGCATAGACCGGCGAGATCAGGTAGCGGGGCCAGTCCGTGCCCTGGCCGAAGGCAGCCAGTTCCGGCGCGTCCGAGGCATCGTTCACCACAAAGACCCGGCGCTCCCGCTGGGCCCGCACCATCAGGGGATGGCTCTCCGGGAGCTGCAGCGGCGGCCGGGTGCCCCGCGGCCACCCGAAGAAGCTGATCAGGTCGAAGGCATCCTGCCCCGGCAGGCGCAGGTAGAGCGCGCCTTTGGTACTGCCGACTTCCTCCAGGCAGCGGTACAGAACCTGAGAGCACCGGTTGGAGAGCGCTTCACCAAGGAGGAGCGGGGAGACTGGCATGGGCAACCTGTGGAAGGGGCCAGCTGGGAGGAAAGAGGTTCCATCATGGCAGAGGCGGGAATTTCCGCGCTATCGGCATGAACCGCAGGAAAGACGACTTTTGCCATCCTCACTTCACGTGGCACCCCGGAATGACCAGGGATCCTCGGTCTCAGAGCGCGCCCTGGAAGGACGCCACCTCCAGGCTGCGATCCGCCCAGCGCGTGAGGCTCGCGAGCTGCCGGCCGTAGCCGCATTCCGCCAGGGGCGCGCCCAGGGCCTGGAGGCGCCGAACCACCTGGAGCCAGTCCACGGGCAGCGCCACGGAAGCCAGTCCTTCGTCCCAGGCGGCGGCACCCGTGATCACGCGCCCATCGAAATGCGAAATGAGGGGGAAGGCCGGCGGCGCGGGGGCCACAGCCGACAACCGCCGGGCGATCGCAGGCAGGAGCGGCGCCATGTGGGGTCCGTGCAGTGGGTGTTGGACGGGGAGAAGGCCCGCTTTCATCGCCTTCGGCTGGAGGGCCGCCACCAGCTCCTCCAGGGCGGCCACGGGGCCGGACACGGTGAACTGGGCTTTCCCGTTGCGGTTGGAGAGCACCGCCTCCGGGAGGCCGCCCATCCGGTGGCGCAGCTCCTGCTCGGACACCCCGATGAAGAAGGCCATGCCCATGCTGCCCGGAGCAAACGTGGCATCGCACTGATCCTCCACGGTGGTGATGAGATCCAGCGCGGCCTCCAGGGGCACCACCTCCGCAGCCACCAGGGCCGCGTAGAAGCCCATGCTGTGGCCCGTGGCGGCCGCCGGGAGCGGCATCCCCAGGGCGCGGCGGGTCCGGTAGATCCCCACGGAATGGGCCAGGACGGCATAGGGGGCGCATCGCTGGGCCCGCAGGGCCTCCAGGGGCCCGTCTGCCATGATCCGCCGCAGCGGCGCCCCCGTGCGCGCCTCCGCCACGGCCAGCGTCTCCCGCCAGGGCGCATGGACCTCCCAGCCCGCAGCCATGCCCAAGGCCTCCGTGCCTTGGCCGGGAAAGAGGAGCGTGCAGGACGGCTGATCCATGGACGAGAGCATAAATCGGCTTCACGGCCAATTTCAGGAAAAGGGAGCACGCAGAGGACGCGGAGCACCCCAGAGGACACCGCGGAAAGCGCCGGCTTCTGCGTTTTTTCACGTACGCCTCTGTGTCCTCCTTTTCCCTCTGCGTCCTCTGTGTCCCAGCTTTTCGAAGCGCACGAATGCCTGCGGCGCGGGACAGCCTGATGCCGTACTGTGTCCCCATGACCACCTCCCTTCCCTGGCAGCGGGTGCCCTGGCACCTCCGCCGCTCCTACTGGGAGTTGGAGGAGGCCACGCGCGCGGCGCTGCGCGGGAGCCTGGAAGCGGAGGCCGCGGATTGCGCCCGCCGGGCCGAGGCGGCCCTCGACGACTACGCCGCCCTGCCGGACACCCTGGGCGGCCAGCTCTTCAACGCCGACCTGCTGGCGACCCTGCTCCCCAGCCTCCGGCGCAACCCTACCCAGGGCTACGAGGCCCTGGAGGATGCCGGCGGCCGCGCGGCCCTCCACCTCCACGCCCTGGGGAAGCGCCTGCGCGACCGCGTGCTGGAACGCGCACAGGGCCGCCCCGTGCTCATCCTCATGGGCGGCCAGGCGACCAGCAAGACCACGGGTGCCGCCGCCCTGGGCTGGTCTTTCGGCGCCGTCTTCGATGCGCCCCACACGGATCCGGATGGCCTGGCGTTCCTGCTGGGGCGGATCCGCCGCACGCCCAGCGAGATCCACCTGGCCTACGCGGACCGCGACCCGGCCGGGGCCGTGAAGGCCATGCTGGAGCGGTCGGAACGGGAGGGTCGCTACGTGCCCCTGGACCGCATGGCCCGCGCCCACGCCCGGGCCCCCCGCACCTTCCTGGCCCAGACCCCGGAAACCAGGCAAGGCCTTCGCCTCTACTACATCCGCGTGGACGAAGGCACTTCCGGCAGCCTGGCCATGGACCGCGATGCCGTGGCCCAGGTGCGGGCGCGGCCCGAATGGCCCGAATCCGCAGTTGCCTATCAGCTCCAGACCGCGTACCTTGCACTCCTAAGGAACCCACTCCATGACCCCGAATCCTGGTACCCGCGCGACGTTCTCGCCGGACTCAACCGAACCCTCGATCCCTGGCGCCGACTCGAGGCTGACCATCTCCTCCGCCGACGTGTCGAGGCTATGGCAGAGCGAAGTGCCGAAGGTGCTCCAGGCCCACGAGGCACAGCGGCGGACGGTGCGGGAGAACCTGGGCCTGGCCTAGGCTGAATCGAAGGCGATCAAGCGGGAACGCAGAGAACGCTGAGCGCCACAGAAAACACAGAGAACGGCATGGCTCTTCTCTGTGCCCTCCGTGTTCCGCTTGGCGTGGCCCTATTCGTGATAGCCCATCATCACGAGCAGGCACGGGCCGCCGGCGATGACATTCAGGCCCAGGCTTTCCGCCAGGGCCACTGCCTCGGGGCTCTCGGCGCCGGGCTGCATCCAGATGTGCTTCACCCCTGAGACAGCGGCCTCGCGCACCACCTGCATCGTAGCCATGGGCGGCGTGATGACCGAGATGGCCGGCACCTTCACCGGCAGCGCCGCCAGCGCGGGATAGGCTTTCAGCCCCTCCACCTCCGGCGCCTTGGGGTTGATGGGATAGACCTCCTTCCCGTGCTGCTGGTAGCAGCGCAGGACTTTATTGCCGTACTTCGAACGATCCGTGCTCGCACCGACCACGGCGAAGGGCCCGGAGGCCAGGAAGGACTGGATGCGGTCTTGGACAGACATGGAAACTCCACGGGAAATGTGCCTCGAAGGGACATTGAACCGCAGATGGCACCGACATGGCACTGGCAGCCGAATGTCAGCCTTCAGCCCAACCCAGCGAGGACGGCCTCGGTGTCGCGCACACGACCCATGCGGGGGAAGATCCGGGTCAGGCAGTGCTCCTGCGACTGGGGGCCCAGGGCGCCCATGGCGTCCGCCACGAAGATCTGCTCGAACCCTCGTTCGTAGGCATCCCGGGCCGTGCTCTCCACGCCGTACTCCGTGGCGATGCCGCAGAGCACGATCGTGGCGAGGCCCCGCCGGCGAAGCTGAAGCTCCAGATCGGTGCCGTAGAAAGCCCCCCACTGGCGCTTGAGGATCACGAGATCCCCGGGCGCCTGTTCCAGATCAGGAATCAGCTCCGACCAGTCGGGAGGAAGGGGCGCCTGGCCGCCCAGGATTTCGTCCGCCACGGGATGCAGCCGGTCTCGGCCATCGGCGGCGCCTCCGACATGCACGAGCACCGGCGTGGCCCCGGCCCGGCGGGCCGCCCGCAGGATCCGCACCGTGTTGGCCACCACGGTGGCGGCTGGATGGGGGTGCGTGGCGCGGCCGACGATCCCCTTCTGCAGGTCAATGACGACGATCGCGGTCCGGGCGGGATCCAACATCAGGTCGGCCATGCAAACCTCCATGAGCCTGGGGATGTTTTTCATCCTATCCCCAGGTGGATTTCACCCCAGAGACTGGATCGCCCGCACCGTCATCTCGCCGCGCAGGGTCTCGACGGCTTCGCAGGCGGCGAGGGCGGCGCTGAGGTTGGTGAGGCAGGGGATCTTCAGGCGCAGGGCCTCCTTGCGGATGGCGCTCTCGTCGAAGAAGGCGTCGCGGCCCAGGGGCGTGTTGATGACCCACTGCACCTCGCCGTTCTTGAGGAGGTCCACGGCGTTGGGGCGGCCCTCGTTCACCTTGAAGATGCGGCGCACCTTGAGGCCCACGGATTCCAGGGTGCGGGCCGTGCCCTCGGTGGCGCAGAGGCCGAAGCCGAGGCCCACCAGCTTCTGGGCCAGCTCCGGCAGCCGCGCCTTGTCCGCGTCGTTCACCGTGAGGAAGACCGTGCCGCTGAGGGGGAGCGGGATACCCGCCGCCAGCAGGGCCTTGGCGTAGGCCTCGCCGAAGGTGTCGCCGATGCCCATGACCTCGCCCGTGCTCTTCATCTCCGGGCCCAGCACCGGGTCCACGCCGGGAAACTTGGCGAAGGGGAAGACCACGCCCTTCACCGACACCGCGCGGGGCACGCCGTCCGTGATGCCCTGCTGCTTCAGGCTCTGGCCCAGGCCCACCCGGGCGGCGACGCCGGCCCAGTCCACCCCCGTGGCCTTGCTCACGAAGGGCACCGTGCGGCTGGCCCGGGGGTTGGCCTCCAGGCAGTAGGCGATGCCATCCTTCACCGCGAACTGCAGGTTCATGAGGCCGCGCACGCCCAGGTCCAGGGCCAGCCGGCGGCTGTACTCCTGCACCGTCTCCACGATGGCCTCGGGCACGCCCAGGGCCGGAATGACGGCGTAGCTGTCGCCCGAGTGGATGCCCGCCTCCTCGATGTGCGCCAGCAGGCCAGCGATGACCACCTGCTCGCCGTCGCAGACCACGTCCACATCCAGTTCCTGGGCACCGTCCAGGAAGCGGTCCAGCAGCACGGGCTGGTCGTTGCTCACGGCCACCGCTTCGCGCATGTACTTCTCCAGGCCCGCGTCATCGAAGACCACGGCCATGGCCCGGCCGCCGAGGACGAAGCTGGGCCGCACCATCACGGGGTAGGCCAGCCTGTGGGCCACCTCCAGGGCCTGCTCGAAGCTGGTGGCCATGCCCCAGGCGGGCGCGGGGATGCCCAGGCGCTGGAGGGCCTGGCCGAAGCGCGCACGGTCCTCGGCGTCGAGGATCGCATTCAGGGGCGTCCCCAGGAGGGGCACCCCCGCGGCGTCCAGGGGCGAGGCCAGCTTCAGCGGCGTCTGGCCTCCGAACTGGGCGAAGACGCCCAGCAGCTTGCCGCCCGCCGCCTCGCGGTCCACCACGGCCTTCACGTGCTCGTAGGTCAGGGGCTCGAAGTAGAGGCGATCCGAGGTGTCGAAGTCGGTGCTGACGGTCTCGGGGTTGCAGTTGATGAGGATGGCCTCGACCCCGCTGGCGCGGATGGCCTCCACCGCCTGCACGCAGCAGCAGTCGAACTCCACGCCCTGGCCGATGCGATTGGGGCCCGAGCCCAGCACGATGGCCTTGGGGCGGTCCGTGGGCTCGGCTTCGCTGGTCTGCTCCCAGGTCCCGTAGAGGTAGGGCGTCTCCGCCGCGAACTCGCCGGCGCAGGTGTCCACCCGCTTGTAGGCGGGCCGCAGGCCCAGCGCCTCGCGGCGCTTCGCCACCTCCGCCTCGGTGCCCGCGCAGAAGACGGCGATCTGGGCGTCGGCGAAGCCCGCGCGCTTGGCCCGCTCCAGCAGCTCCTCCGGCAGGCGGTCCACGGGGAAGCTCCGCAGGCGGCCCTCCAGTACCACGATCTCCTCGATCTCGCGGAGGAACCAGGCGGTGATCTTCGTGAGGCGGTGCAGCTCCTCCACGCTGTGGCCGGCCTTCAGGGCGTGGTAGAGCCAGAAGAGGCGCTGGGGCCCGGGGATGAGCAGGTGCTCCTTCAGCCGGTTGAGGTCCAGCTTGCCCTCCAGGGCGCCGGAGAGGCCCAGGTGGCCCTCCTCCAGGGAGCGCACGGCCTTCTGCAGGGCCTCCTGGAAGCTGCGCCCCAGGGCCATCACCTCGCCCACGCTCTTCATCTGCGTGCCCAGCACCTTCTCGGCCTGGGGGAACTTCTCGAAGGTGAAGCGGGGGATCTTCACCACGATGTAGTCCAGCACCGGCTCGAAGGCCGCCTTGGTCATGCGCGTAATGGCGTTGGGCAGCTCCCACAGCCGGTAGCCGAGCGCCAGCTTGGTCGCCACCCAGGCGATGGGGAAGCCCGTGGCCTTCGACGCCAGCGCGGAACTGCGGCTCACGCGGGGGTTCATCTCGATGACGATGATGCGGCTGGTCTCAGGGTCCAGGGCGAACTGGATGTTGGAGCCGCCGGTCTCCACGCCCACGGCGCGGATGACGGCCATGGCCGCGTCGCGCATGCGCTGGTACTCGGGATCCGTGAGGGTGAGCGCCGGGGCCACCGTGATGCTGTCGCCGGTGTGGACGCCCATGGGGTCGAGGTTCTCGATGGAGCAGATGACCTCGACGTTGTCGTCCAGGTCGCGCACCACCTCCAGCTCGAACTCCTTCCAGCCCAGGATGCTCTCCTCGATGAGTACCTGTTTGGTGGGGCTCAGGTCCAGGCCCCGGGCCACGATGGTCTCGAACTCGTCCACGTTGTAGGCGATGCCGCCGCCGCTGCCGCCCAGGGTGAAACTGGGCCGGATGATGGCAGGAAAGCCGGTGACGGTGAGCAGGTCGCGGGCTTCGGCCATGCTGTGCGCGAAGCCGCCCCGGCAGGTCTCCAGGCCCAGGCCGTCCATGAGGGCCTTGAAGAGCTGGCGGTCCTCGCCGCGGTTGATGGCCTCGGGCTGGGCGCCGATCAGGTGTACCCCCGTCCGGGCCAGCAGCCCGCTCTCGTGGGCCTCCATGGCCAGGTTGAGGGCCGTCTGGCCGCCCACTGTGGGCAGGATGGCATCGGGCCGCTCCGCCTCGATCACCTTCTCCAGGACCGCCAGGGTCAGCGGCTCCAGGTAGGTGGCATCGGCCCGGCCCGGGTCCGTCATGATGGACGCCGGATTGGAGTTCAGCAGGATCGTGCGGATCCCCTCCTCCCGCAGCGCCTTCAGCGCCTGCGTCCCCGAGTAGTCGAACTCGCAGGCCTGGCCGATCTGGATCGGTCCCGACCCCAGTACCAGCACACACTTCAGATCGGTTCGCTTCGGCATCAGAAAACCTCGAATTGAACCGCAGATGGGCATTTGGCGGTTTTCATCTGCGCAATCTGCGTCATCTGCGGTTTCACATCAGTCATGGGTGGAAGGCTTCCATCAGCTCAACGAAGCGCTGGAATGCCGGGTGGGCGTCGTGGGGGCCGGGGCTGGCCTCGGGGTGGTGCTGGAGGCTGAAGATGGGCAGCGACCTGTGGCGCAAGCCCTCGACGGTGCCGTCGCTGAGGTGCCGGTGGGTGACCACCACCTCCTTCGGGAGGCTGGCCTCGTCCACGGCGAAGCCGTGGTTCTGGGCGGTGATCTCGATGCGGCCGGTCTCGAGTTCCTGCACGGGCTGGTTGGCGCCGCGGTGGCCGAACTTCAGCTTGAAGGTGCGTCCGCCGAAGGCCTGGCCCAGCAGCTGGTGACCCAGGCAGATGCCGAAGATGGGGAGCTTCCCGAGGCAGGCCTCCACTTCCGACCGCATCCCCGGCAGCGCGCTGGGATCGCCGGGGCCGTTGCTGAGGAAGAGGCCGTGGAACCGCCGGTCCGTGAGCTCCGTGGCCGGGGTGTCCCAGGGGAAGACCTCCAGGTGCAAGCCCACGCCCACCAGCTGGTCCAGGATGCTCCGCTTGATGCCGCCATCGAGGACCGCCACGCGGAGGGTTCCGCCTGGGTTCAGCTCGGTGCGGTCCCGGCAGCTCACCTCGGCGCAGAGGGCCTGGCCGGACATGTCCGGCAGGGCCTTTGCCCGGGCCACGCCCGCCTCCAGGCCGCCGTCGGCCTCGGTCCAGATGATGGCCGGTTGGGCACCCTGGTCGCGAAGGTGCTGGGTGAGGGCCCGGGTGTCGAGGTCGGTCATCACGGGGATGCGGTGGCGCTTCAGCCAGCCCGCCAGGTCGCCTTCGGCGCGCGCGTGGTCCGGGATGAGGGTGAGGCGGCGGCAGAGCAGGCCCGTGGCCCAGGGATGGGCCGCCTCGTTCAGGTCCGCGTGGATGCCGTAGATGCCCTGCTCGGGGAAGGTCATGCACACCATCTGCCCGGCGAAGCTGGGATCCGTGAGGATCTCCTGGTAGCCCGCCATGGCGGTGGTGAAGACCGCTTCACCGCCCCCGCCGAAGCCCAACGGCGCCCGTCCCCGGAAGATCGTTCCATCCTTCAGGATCAGGTGCGCCTGCATGGGGCCTCCGGCTCTGCAAAAACCCCGCGAGGGCGCTGCCGTCGCGGGGCCATGGAAAAGAGTCGGTCCTTGGGGGACCTGGATGAGTGTAGCGGTGCACAAATCGCCAAATCAGCCTTTTTGTTCTAAGGGAAATCCGCCATACTGCTCCTTTGTTCCTGAGATACGCCTCGCTGATTCGGCCACACTGGAATGCATGTGGAGCGGCGACGACACCCCGACCGCCGGGTGACACAGGACGCGCCGGGGGCGCGTTCGGAGTCGGCCCCCGGCGAGGAGGGAATCACCTCCCGCTGGGCCGGGCTTTCAAATCAGCCACACTGTTCCCATGTGGAGCGGCGACGACATCTCCTTCATGCGCATGGCGCTGGAATCCGCCCGCGATGCCGAGTGCCTGGACGAGGTTCCCATCGGGGCCGTGGTGGTCTCGGAGGGCATTCTGCTGGGCCGCGGCCACAACTGCCCCGTGAGCTCCAACGATCCCACCGCCCACGCCGAAGTGCAGGCCCTGCGGGCTGCCGGAGCCTGGGCCCGGAACTACCGCCTGACCGGCGCCACGCTCTACGTGACGCTGGAGCCCTGCCTCATGTGCTTCGGCGCCCTCGTCCACGCACGGGTGGGGCGGGTCGTCTTTGGCGCCCCGGATCCCAAAGTGGGCGTCAGCCGCTGGGCCGCCCAGCTGGAGGGCCTGCCCCTGAATCACCGCGTCGCCTTCGAAGGCGGTCTTCTGGAGGCCGAATGCCGGGATCAGCTCCAGGCCTTTTTCCGGCGGCGACGGAGCTGACCCGAACCGATCTCAAGGGCCCAGTACATGGACCGATGAACTGGGTATCCCCAGGCGGTCTTAATGCTGGATGCGGATAGCTTTTTCTACTTCGCCCTTATGGCCGTACTGGCCTCGGGGTTGGGATGGGGGCACGCTGCGTGGCAGGGGCGGCGTCTTGCGGAGCGGGCGCGCCAGCTGGAAAACCAGCTCATCCACCTCCAGAGCCACCTCGCCGTAATGGAGGAGCTGGCCACCCACGACCGGCTGACGGGAGCCTGGAACCGGCGCCGGTTCGAGGAGGCCGCCGCTGCTGAAATGGCCCTGGCCGCCCGCCGCCGGGCCCCCGTCTCCCTCATCCTGCTGGACCTCGATCATTTCAAACGGGTCAATGACGCCTTCGGCCATGGCACGGGGGATGAAGTCCTCAAGGGGGCCGGGCGGGTCTTCCGGCAGGCGCTTCGTACCGCGGATTCCCTCACCCGCTGGGGGGGCGAGGAGTTCATCGTCCTGTCCCCCGCCACCACCCTGAAAGGCGCCCTCAACCTGGCCGAGCGCATCCGGAGAGCTCTGGCCGAGGAAGTCTTCCCCATCGCCGGGACGGTCACCCTCAGCGCCGGCGTCGCCGAATACCTCGAAGGGGAATCCATCGAAGCCTGGGTGGAGCGGGCGGACCAGGCCCTTTACCACGCCAAGGAGTCGGGCCGGAATCGGGTCGAGGCCCATCCGGGCCACGCCTCAGACACGGATGGAGACTCCGGCAGCCTGGTCGAGCTGTTCTGGGATCCCGCCTACGCCAGTGGCAACGCCTCCGTGGATGGGCAGCATCGGCTGCTGTTCGAGCTGGCCAACAGGCTGCTTTCCGCCCTGCTCTTCGGCCTTCCCGCCGCGCAAGTGGACCACCGCCTCAAGGCCCTCCTGGACCATGTCGCCCGCCACTTCAGCGACGAGGAGGACCTCCTGCGCGCCGTGGCCTACCCCGGGCTGGAACCCCACCAGCGCGAGCACGCTCGCCTGCTGCAGCAGGCCCAGACCCTCCGCGCCGAAGTCGAGGAAGGCCGCCAGGAGACCGGAAGACTCGTCTCCTACGTCATCTGCGACCTGGTGCGGGACCATATCATCAACGAGGACCGCCACTACTTTCCGCACCTTCAGGAAAGCCTGACCTGAACACGGGGAGGGGGACCGCCTGCTCGCCTGCGGCTCGCGATGTCCCCCCTCGTGCACCCCCACGTGGCATCCCGGCCAAGCCGGGACACCACGTCTGCCATGAACGAGGGGGGACCGCCTGCTCGCCTGCGGCTCGCGATGTCCCCCCTCGTGCACCCCCACGTGGCATCCCGGCCAAGCCGGGACACCACGTCTGCCATCAGCTTCACAGGCCTGAGCGCGCCGCCGTCGCCTGCACCGCGAAGGTGGCCAGCCAGTGCTCGCCTTCATAGTGGCCGGAGGCCAGGAACGGCAGGCTGGCCTGGGCATGATGATCCCCCGCGACGACGAGAGCAGCCCGGCGTGGATCCTTCGGGCCCAGGGCCGCGGCGATCTCGTAGAGCGCCCGGGCGCGGCTCAGGTTCAGGCCATCCAGATGAACCAGTTTCGGATCCGTGCGATCCGTCACCCGCGCCGGTGCCAGTGCCACCGGAAGCCCTGGAAGGAAATCCCGCAGCCATCGTGCAAAGCGGGCCCGGGGCAGCACCTCCGCCATGAGCGCCGCCTCCTCCAGACAGGGGGAGAGGAAGTCCTCGCCGCCAGGCTCCCAGGCCAGCGGGCCCCTGCGATCCCTGCCGAAATACGTCCGCGCCCGCTCGGAAAGCCGCGTCTCCAGCGGGGCATCCCCGGCGGCCCGGGCGTAGTCGAGGGCCAGGTGCAGGCTGAAAGCCGTGTTGGGATGCACACCGGTGCGGATGGGGTAGATCTGCTTCGGCAGGAAGTCCATGAACTGCGCCGCAAGGCGGTCCGCCAGGGGTTGCAGGGCCGCGGACCACTGCCGGGCCTGGGGATCGTTCCAGGTGCGCAACTCCGCGGCGAGCTTCAGCAGCCAGGCCCACCCGTAGGTGCGTTCGAAGCTCCGGCGGTTGGGCTGGTCCAAATAGGCCACCTCCCCGGCGATGCAATCAGGCCGGAGATGCGCGTCCAGCGCCGCACGGATCTCCGCCGCCCGGGGCAGGCCCGGATGCGCCTTCAGCAGCCGCACGAGCATCCAGTGCCCATGGACGGACGAATGCCAATCGAAGCAGCCGTAGAAGGCCGGGTGCAGTGACCGCGGCCCTTTCACCTCCTCCACAGTGTTCATCACGTGATCCAGCTTGTTCGGGTACTCCCGGCCCACGCAGCCGAGCGCCAGCCCCGCGAACCGCCCCGCCGCGGCCTCCGAGAGCGCCAGCTCCGCCTCCTGCGCGCCACCCGGAACGCCCATCGCGAGCGTCATCACCACCCCCACGGCCGACGACCGGATGCCCATGCGCGCCCCCCGCTGGATTCTACCGGCCGGTTTGCTAGACTGGTCCTTCCTGGAGAGATGGCCGAGCGGTTGAAGGCGCCTGACTCGAAATCAGGTTTGGGGGTGACCTCAACGGGGGTTCGAATCCCTCTCTCTCCGCCACTTACGCCCGATCTGATGATCGGGCGTTTTGCTTTCGTATCCCGCCCGTATCCCGGACGACCCAAAAAGGCCCACTCGTCGCCCCCCCCCGCAGGACTCTCTGGATGCCAGAAGGATGAGAGCGGGAATCCTGGGAACCGTGGCAGAGGGCCATGGGAGAGAGCGTGTTGCGTTCCCATGCTGGGAAAGACTGGAGGGAACTTTTGGGGGAACCCCTCCCTCCATGCCAGTCAATCTTGGACGGTCTCAGAGTGAGTGAAGGTCATCACAACCAGGTGCAGTAGCTGTATGGCTTTGACAGTGTCTGTCTGATCTTCCACTCCCCCTCTGGCGGACATTGAAAGCGCGTCCGATGCTGACGCAAAGGCTGGTTGAGGGTGCGATCGGAAGATCGAACCCTTCGGGTGGCAAGTTCGGCGTGGCGCGTGACTGTGGCGCCCGATGGGCAAAGCCCTGTCATTCGACAGGTTGGGGATGGTGCATTCGCGTGGCGCGATGTGGTGAACGCAACAGGAGCTGCAACATGAACGAACGAAAAGACCGATCAATACTGGGTTCTACGCATGGCAAGAACGTGGTGCATGCCCGGGTTGGAGCGGAATCCTGGGCAGTGCTGGAGGCATTGGCGAATCGCGAAGGCGTGAGCCACACCCAGGCGCTGAGGAACTTGCTCAGTGATGCGAGAGAGCGCATGGCGGAGCAGGCCTTTGGCCCACGCCTGGAGGGCCTGGCGCGCACCCTCGTTGGCGTGGCTGAACAGCAGGCCCGCCATGCCACCCGCCTCGAAGCCCTGGTGGCCATCATCCGGAAGGTGGAGGAGGGCCAGGCCGAGCGGGAGGCCCAGATCCTCCAGACGCTGGCGGTGGTAGTGAGCCTCGCACAACACACCTACGCCTACCTGATGGGCGTGGTGGAGTCGAGCCCACGGGCGGCGGACATCACCGCCTCGGGAAAAGCGAAGCTCCAGACCCTCCGTGGGGAGGGCTGAGATGGCCATCATCAAGCCCGGCTTCAGGCCGGGCTTCCGGGGGAGGACCTCCCCTCCCAGCCTGAGCCGGAGGGCGCACTACCTGGCAGCCCAGCAGGGCCGGGATTCGGCGCGTCTCCTGGGCATGGAGGGGCAGGAGCTCACCCCAACCCAGGGCATCGAAGCCATGGGCGGCAAGGCGGTGCCGTACCACGAGATCATCGTGGCGCCCTCCGAAGCGGAGTGCCGGACGATCCTCGGACGGAATCCCTCCGATCCTTCGAGGGCGGCAGAGGAGGCTGGCCAGCGCCTGGCCAAGGCCTACGCCAACGGCCGCCCCTACCTCCTGGCCATCCACGAGCAGGACGGACGCTTCCACTTCCACATCGCCGTGCGGGGGAGCATGCCCGAGCAGGCCCTGGGACGCCACGGGTCCATGCAGAAACACTGGGATCGGGAGCTGTTCGGAGACGAACCGAGAATCCAGGACTGGGAAGCCCACCAGCGGTTCAAGGCGGAGAAGGCCCGGCTCCAGGAGGTCATCCGGGAGCAGAAGGAAAACGAACGCCAGCGGCGGGAGGCCGTGAAGCGGGCCGAGCCCTGGCGCAAGGCCGAGGCTGCCCGTCCCTTCGAACGGAAGGCTCGGCTTCTGATCGAGCGGCGCTACCTGACGGAGACGGCCGCACTGCGGGCCCGCTACGAGTCCCGGGGGATGCTCGGCAGCCCGCGGCACAAGGCGGAGCTGGAGCAGGTGGAGCATCGCCGTACGGGGGCCCTGCGTCGGTTGGAGAAGCGGGAGACCTCCCGGGAGCTTGGCGTGGCCAAGGCCCGTATTAGCCGAGTTGTGGATCAGGGTGGTCGCGTGGTGCAGCGCGGGACCCGGGCGGCGGGACGTGTGGGGCGCATGGCCGTGGACAAGGCCCTGAAGGAACTCGGGGTCCCTGCCCCGCTGCGGAAGGTGAGCCGTGCGGGTCTGGTGCTGGCCCAGGAGGCGGCACAGGCCACGCTGCGGGCCTCACTGGAGGCAGCCAAGGCCGCTGCCAGGAGCGGAGTCCACGTGGGCCAGGCCTCCGTGAAGCTGGCCACGGGCCTGGCGGCGGCCTTGCCGACCGCCGGGGCCTCGCTGAAGCTGGCTGGAAAGGAGGCAGGCCAGGATCTGGCCCAGGCTGGCAAGGAACTGGGTCAGGGGGCCACCCGCGCCGGAGCCGAACTGGGTAAGGGGGCTGGCCGCGCCGTAGCTGCAAGCGGCCGGGAGCTGCTGCCCCAGGAGGTCCAGGCGGGCGTCCAGATGGCCGCAACGACAGCCCGGACGGCAGCTGGTGCCACCAAGGATCTCGTCACCCTTTCTCCCCTCTCCCTGGGCCGAACCCTGGCGGGAGGGGCCACGGACCTGGGCGCTACGGCGGCTCGGAGCGCTGGCCTAACGGCCAGGCTTCCCGAGCCCGTGCGCCGGGCCCTGCAAGTGATCGGATGGCTTCCCGTCGTGGGAAGCGTCTCGAAGGTCGCCGAGGTGGCGGCCGAAACCACCCAAACCGTCGCTCATGCCGCATCCCGCGGCCCGGAGGTAGACCGATGACGGACCTTGTTTTTCACTTCCTTTCCGCCTGGAAGGCCTGGGGGGCGATGCTGCTCCTGGCTCTCGGGCTCCTTGGGACCCTCTGGGTCTTCACCCGGTGGTACCTCGTGGAGCATGAGGATCCCTTAGCCCTCCTCCACAACCGCTTCGACTGGCTGAACCGCTGGCTGCTCCAGCACCGCCGGTCGAAGAAGACTCTTCCTCTGAGCCTGGCGGCCGTGGGGCTTGGCGGGGGCATGCTCCTGGCCCTGGGGCAGACGGAATTCCTCCTGTGGGCCTTCCGGAACGCGGCGCTGTTCCTTGGCCTTCATGCGGGCCTCGTGCTCCTGGCCTTCCTGGTCTGGCTCACCTGGGACCGGAAGCCCAAGTACATTCGCTCAGGCGAAGGCAGGGCCGAGGCCCAGTTCAAGGATGTCCCCGAGGACTTCGGTCCCTACGAGATCCAGGACGGGCGCCGGAAGGGTGACGGCAGGCCCATGGCCGAACTGCTCGGATTCCGTGCTCCCACCCTGGCATCGCGCTGGACTCTGGTACTGCGGCAGCGGTTCAAGGGCTTCCTGACCCTGGTCTCCCTCACCTGGGAAACCCTCAGCCGCCATCTCTTCGTCTTCGGGGTCCAGGGATCGGGGAAGACCACGACCGTCTTTGGGCATATCCAGCATTCGGCCCTGTGCCCCTGGATCTACCAGGACTCGAAAGCCGAGCTGCCCTTCCGGGACACCTTCCCCAACACCTGCCTCTGGGGGTTGGATGTTCGGGGCCATGAGACTCGTTCGGGTGTCTGGAATCCCATGGAGGAGGTTCGCTCGAAGGAGGACCGGGATCTGCTGGTGGACTACCTCTTCCCCAGCAACCCCCACGATGCGAATCCGTGGGTGCGAGATATGGCCCGGGCAGTCTTTGGGGCGATTCTGTCTTCCCGCCGCTGGTCCAGCATCCAGGAGATCGCCCGGACGCTGAGGGAGAGCCGCCTGGAGCCGTTCCTTGATGGTCTGGATCCCATCTACCGGGATGCAATGTCCGAGCCCAAGAGCCAGGTGCCGGTGCTCCAGGATCTGGTGGTCTCCCTGAGTCGCTGGGAGACCGAGCGCATCAGCGCCATCACCGAGGGGCCCAGCACCGTCACCATCGACGACTTCATCCGCCAGGGCGGGTACGTCATGAACTGCGAGATGTCCGATGCCCTGCGGGTGCCGGTCCACTGCTTCTGGGGCATGATCTTCGGCCGCCTCCGGAACCGCGCCGAGGGCGCCTCGCCGATCATCCTCCTGCTCGATGAGTTCGGGGATTGCGGTCGTCTCCCGAACATCGAGCGGGCCTTGGTGCTCCTGCGCTCGAAGGGCGTGTCCATCGTGGCGGGCATCCAGAACATGGGCCTGCTCCAGGATGTCTACCCCCGGAACTGGCAGGCGGTGTTGCAGGGGTTCGGGACCCGGATCTGGCTGACCCGGAACCTGGAGGATGACCTTCGGGAGAAGCTGAGCCGCATCGTCGGAAAGTGGACCCGCCGGATCCCCCCGGTCAACAAGAACGCCCAGCCCACGGAGAAGGAGGCGGACCTGATGCCGGTGGATGCCTGGGGTCGGTGGTCCGAGGAGCGGGCGGCGCTGGCCCGGTCCCACGGGTTCACCTATTGGCTGCCCTTGAGCCTCACCGTGACCCGCCCGCCCCTAGGAATGCCTGTGGTGGCTGTGGATCCCTGGGAGGAGGCCGAGGCCCTGGCGAAGTCCGCAGTCCAGGCGGTCACGCCGCCGGACTGGAAGCCCGAGCCGATCCCGATCCCCGCTGGTCTGAAGACCGTTCAGGCTGCCGCCGAGGCGCCCGAGGTTCTCGTGCTCCCGGTGGGGGAGGACTGGCTGTGATTCGACAGAGCTTGGTGAATTTGGGCGAAGGGATGATCGAGGAAGGCCTGTCCTGCGATGACGGCTGGCCCGATATCGTTCAGGACCTGATGGCGGCAGGCCTCAATGATGAGGAGGTAGCCGCCCTGCTACGCCATCGGGAAGTCTGGACTGCAGAAGCCCGGGAGATGAAGACTGCCGGTTACCCCTACGACGAAATCATCTTCCACCTCATCACGCTCCGAGCCTCTTGGGCCGATGTCGGGCGGGCGCTCATGGCAGTGGGCCTCTCGCCTGCGGACATGCTTCGGGCGGTTCTTCCCTCCACCGAGGGGGAAGAGCACTGGCCTGTGATGCAGTTGGCCCTCACGGATGGGCCAGAGGATGCGGACTACGAGGAGGTGCGCGGCGTGCTCGGGTTCTACTTCACGAGCGAAGAAGAGGCATTGGCGGCGTTGGATCTGGACGGATCTCGGCGGGAGCTGGCCGCTCAGCGCTTGGGTACTGATTTCACAGCTGGGCGTGTAACGCCCGAGGAGGATCAACCATGAAGATCGAGCTTTCCCCCAAGGGGTCGGAGATCCTTTACTGGGCGGTGGTTTGCCTTCTCGCCCACACCCATGCGGGCGCTTTGGAGGCCTGGGCTCATGTCGAGGCCCTGCGGACGGAGGCAGAGGCCGACTCCACCGTCCATGCGGAGTATGCCCTCTGCCAACAGCTTGGATTCGCCACCATGGCTGCATCCCTAAGAATTGGGGGCACTGCCGCGATGAACAACTTCCTTGTGGATCTTGACCTGAATCTTCCCGTTGAGATGGCTGAATCCTTGAGGATGCTTCGTAGTGCCGGGCTGGGCAGTGAGGGTAACCCCAGCATTCAGTAGGCGACTGATGGCAGAGCGTCTGGGTTGATGACAGAGGTCAAAGGTCGGTCGAATCGGGGGCATGGGAGGCCACGGCTTTCCGTGCCCTTTTCCGGTTCAGGCACTGCCGGCTGTCCTGATCCCGCGCCACGGCGGGCCTACCCGCTCTCTGCCCGGTTCTCTGCGTTGCCAGGTTCGTTCCCGGTCCGGCCCTGGGGAGCGGGGGACTCCGGCGTTTCGTGCCCCGACCCGGTGGGCACGGAGAAACGCCATGACCCCTTCCAGCCTTCCCCTCTTCGATCAGCCGACCACCCCTGTTTCCAGTAAGCCCAGGAGTTTCCCCGTAGCCGAGACGGTTGCCCTCTACGGCCCTGAATCCCTCTCGGATGCGCAGATCATCGAAGCCATGTTGAACCGCGTCCGGCCCGGCCGGGCCGAGGAGATCCTTCACCAGGTCGAGAGCCTGGGGCGGCTCATCGGGATGGGGCCTGCCGAACTCCAGGCCCTGGGTCTCACGAAGGCCGAGATGGCCCGCTTCGCGGTCCTCAAGGAGGTGCAGCGACGCTCCACCCGAAGCGTCGAGCGCCCGAAGATCACTTCCCCCAGGGTCGCTGGGAACTACCTGCTGCCCAAGGTCCAGGGCTGGACCGAGGAACGCTTCGGGATGCTGGCCCTCAACGCCAAAGGCGAACTGCTCGCCGACCGCGTGCTGGCCCACGGCACCGCCACCGCCTGCCTCATCAGCCCCCGCGAATTCTTCCGAGAGGCACTCCGGTTTGGAGCCACCACGGCTCTAGCCTGGCACAACCATCCTTCGGGGGAGGTTACCCCCTCTCGTGAAGACATCGCGTTGACGGCCCGGCTGCGTAGCGCTGGGGACAGCCTGGGGGTGCCCCTGGCGGACCACATCATTGTGGGCGGCAACCACTGGCACAGCTTCCGAGCGGCAGAAGGGTGGGACCACCCAGTCTGATGCGCGTAGACTTCGCTCCGAATTTGAAAATCAGAGCCCAGGGCCTGTTAACACAATCTGAGCACCTCAACGATCACCGCAACGACCACCAACGAGGCAAACATCATGTCGAGCTTGTCGAATCGAGTAGCCTACTCGCCAGTCAGACGACGTTCCTGTTTGGCCTCGACGAGCCTTGACCCAGGCAAGCACTTCGTCCTGTTCCGAATGGGGAAGACCGCGAATCTTTAAGGCATGGGCGAGAGAGGGTGGCATCCCCAGGGAAACCCCATCGGGTGCTGGCAATCCCCGGCTAAGTGCACCTGCCACTTTCTGGCCGATGAAGGCCCCCAGCTCGGGCTCTGCCATCCCAAGGCCTTTCTCCGACAGGCGCGTTCCAGAAAAGTCACACGGATACGGGCCTTTTCACTTGATTTCATGTTTCCAGAAATTAAGAATAATTAACGATGATCGACCTGACCCCCCCCCTCGAACGGATCACCCGGCAATTGAAGGCCCTGGCCCATTCGGGTCGCCTGTCGATCATCCGGACCGTGGTACAGGGTCCAGTTGAAGGGACCCCAGCGGGGCAGATCCAGAGCCTTCTCCGCATGCCCGCATCTACTCTCAGCCATCACCTGGCAGAGCTTTCGGAGGCGGGCCTGCTCAAGGCCTCGCGGGAGGGAACCACCATCCGCTACGCCGCCCGCTTCGATCAGCTCAAGGCCCTCACCGAGTACCTCTGGCAGGACTGCTGCGGCAGCGGATGCCGGGATCCCCACTGCCTGTAACCCACGGAGTCCCCATGCCCGCTTCGAAGCGCCTCTCCTTCCTCGACCGCTACCTCACGCTCTGGATCTTCCTGGCCATGGGCTTCGGCGTGCTGCTCGGCTATGCGGTGCCCGGCTTCAACCGGGCCATCAACGCCTGGAACATGGGCACCACCAGCGTGCCCCTGGCGGTGGGCCTGATCCTGATGATGTACCCGCCCCTGGCCAAGGTGAAATACGAGGAGCTGCACCTCGTCTTCCGGAACAAGAAGGTGCTGGGGCTGTCGCTGGTGCAGAACTGGATCGTCGGGCCCCTGCTCATGTTCGGGCTGGCCGTGCTGTTCCTGCGGAACCATCCGGAGTACATGATCGGCCTCATCCTCATCGGCCTGGCCCGCTGCATCGCCATGGTCATCGTGTGGAACGACCTGGCCAAGGGCGATACGGAATACTGCGCGGGACTGGTGGCCTTCAACTCCATCTTCCAGGTCCTCTTCTTCAGCGTGTACGCCTGGTTCTTCGTCACGGTGCTGCCAGCGAAGCTCGGCCTCCACGGCGCGGTGGTCAGCATCACCATCGGGCAGATCGCCGAGAGCGTCTTCATCTACCTGGGGATTCCCTTCCTCGCAGGCTTCCTGACCCGTTTCGTCCTGGGGCGGATCAAGGGGCTGGACTGGTACCACCGGGTGTTCGTGCCGAAGATCAGCCCCATCACCCTCATCGCCCTGCTCTTCACCATCGTCGTGATGTTCAGCCTGAAGGGCGATGCCATCGTGAAGCTGCCCTTGGATGTCCTCCGCATCGCGATCCCGCTGCTCATCTACTTCGTGGTGATGTTCCTCGTGAGCTTCTGGATGTCGAAGAAGGTGGGCGCCACCTACCCGCAGAGCGCCACGCTGAGCTTCACGTCCGCCTCCAACAACTTCGAGCTGGCCATCGCCGTAGCCGTGGCCACCTTCGGCATCGCCCACGGGGCGGCCTTCGCGGCGGTCATCGGGCCGCTGGTGGAGGTGCCGGTCCTCATCGGTTTGGTGAACGTGGCCCTCTGGCTCAAGGGGCGCTGGTACCCCGAAAGTGCGGAATCCGTCGCCGGCATCATCTGCTGCCCCACCACTGAACCCGAGGTGAAGCCGTGACGCCCCGTTCCATCCTCTTTCTCTGCGTGGCCAACAGCGCCCGCTCCCAGATGGCCGAGGGCCTGGCCCGGCAGATGTTCCCGGGCCTGCGCATCCAGAGCGCGGGCAGCCGCCCCAGCCGCGTGAACCCGTACGCCATCGAGATCCTGGCCGAGGCCGGGATCGACATCACCGGCCACACCTCGAAATCCGTGGAGACGATCGATCCCGCTTCCGTGGACCTGGTCATCACCCTCTGCGCCGAGGAAGTCTGCCCACTCTTCCTGGGCAAGGCCGAACGCCTGCACTGGCCCATTCCCGATCCTGCCAGCGACGATCCCACCCTCACCCCGGAGGATCTGCGGGCCCGATTCCGCGCCGGGCGGGACGAGATCCGGCGTCGCCTGGGGCAATTGAAGGCTGAACGGTTCTAGCCCCAGGACTCGGCAGGAGGCTCCATGAGCACCCCGATCTACCACGTCCTCTTCCTCTGCGAAGGCAATTCAGCCCGCAGCATCCTGGCGGAGGCGATCCTGAACCATCTCGGTCGGGGCCGGTTCAAGGCCTTCAGCGCCGGTAGCCATCCCACGGGGGAGGTCCATCCTCTCGCCCTGGCCCAGTTGAAGGTCCTTGGCCTGCCTTGGGAGGCGGCGCACAGCAAGGGCTGGGAGGTCTACACCGGCGATGGAGCGCCCCGGATGGATTTTGTGTTCACCCTTTGCGACAAGTCCCACCAGGAGGCCTGCGCCATCGGATGGCCCGGGGATCCGATCACAGCCCATTGGGGTATCCCTGACCCGGCCGCCGTCGCCGGAACCGCGGAGGAGGTGGCCCACGCCTTCAGCCTCGCCTTCCTCCAGCTCCAGAGCCGGATCACCCTGTTCCTGGCCCTGCCCCTGGCCTCCATCGACCGGATCAGCCTCCACCAGAAGTTGGCCCAGATCGGGCAGGACGACGAAGCCGCGACCAGGCGTTGAAGGACGGATCTTCCTTCGCCAGCCCATCCTGACTCGGGTTCACAACGAGTTCACCGAATCGTCATGGCAGCGGTCTTGATGTGGTTCAGCTTGTACGGGAAGCCATCCCTGGCGAGGAGGAACCCATGTTCTCCGCCTTGCGATTCCGGAGCTGGATGAAACCCTATGGCCAATTCGGGTGGCTGGAGGTCCTCCTGATCCTGGCCGGGGCCTTGGTGGCGGTCCTTTTCCAGTCACCTCCCGGCCCCTGAAGAGGGTCCTGGGAACGCACCAGGGCTTCGAGACTCCTGCAAGCCGAGCCGAGACTGGCTGCATGGCTCACAACCGACGTTTAGTTAATGATTTACCGCAAGAGGTTAGGGACCTGTTGGTAGGAGACATTCATGGTTGCATTCTCGAGGTAACGGGTTATATTTACATTTCGGGGAATACCGAAATGAACCAACCACCGCTTCCCATGCTCGTTGATCAACTCAAGGCCCTGGCCAACCCCATCCGGTTGCGGATCCTCGCCATGCTCCGGGAGGGGGAACTCTGCGTCTGCGAGATCACCGATGTGGTGGGCCTGGCTCCTTCAACGGTCTCCCAGCATCTGTCGGACCTGCGGAAGGCCGGTTTCGTCGCGGAACGCAAGGCTGGGCGCTGGGTCCACTACGCCCTGGTTCCCGATGTCTTCTCCATGGCCCTGCTGGGGGTCCTCTGGCCCGAGCTCTCCGAAGATCCCGCCGTGGCCTCCGATCACCGCACCGCGCTCGAGGCCCGGAACCAGGTGCCCCGAGCCTGCGTCATCGCGCAGGAATCCAAAGATCCCCTGGCCTCGGCCGCCTGCGAGCGCGCCTGAGGTTCCGCTTTCATCCAGGCTCCATCCCTCCGGGATGATTCCTGTCCACCCATCTCTTTCAGGAGGCCTCATGGCCCGACTCCAGGTGTTCGATCCCCCCATGTGCTGCGCCACGGGCGTGTGCGGTCCCACTGTGGACCCCAAGCTCACCCGGTTCGCCGCAGATCTCGAGTGGCTGAAGACCCAGGGGGTGGCCGTGGAGCGGTTCAACCTCGCCCAGCAGGCCCAGGCCTTCGCCCAGGACCCGAGTGTGCGGGCCGCCCTCGAGGCCGCCGGTGACAAGGCGTTGCCGCTCATCAAGGTGGACGGGCACATCGTCAGCCAGGGTGCCTACCCGGCCCGGTCCGTTCTGGCCGCCTGGGCGGGGCTCGGGACGCCCTCGCCCTCCCTCTACACGGAGGCGGTGCAGGAGCTGGTGGCCATCGGCGCGGCCATCGCCTCCAACTGCGAACCCTGCTTCAAGTTCCACTACGACAAGGCCCGGAAACTGGGGGTTTCGGCGGAGGACATGCTCCGCGCGGTACGCACCGCCCAGGGCGTGAAGGAGGCCCCGGCCAAGGCCGTGCTGGCTCTGGCGGAGCGCTACCTAACCCAGCCCGCCCCCCCGGCCCAGGACCGCATCGAGGATGCTGGCCTCCAACTGCTGCCCACCACGGAATCCAACGGCTGCTGCGGCGGCGGCAGCTCCTGCTGCTGAAGGGGGAAGCATCATGTCACGTCTCGTGCCCCATCCCACCCCCATCCTGTTCTTCACGGGCAAGGGGGGCGTCGGCAAGACCTCCACGGCCTGCGCCACGGCCATCGCCCTCGCGGATGCGGGACAGCGGGTGCTGCTGGTCAGCACCGATCCCGCCTCCAACCTGGACGAAGTCCTGGGGGTCAACTTGTCCGGATCTCCCCTGCCGGTGCCCGGGGTTCCGGGTCTTTCGGCCCTGAACATCGATCCAGAGGCCGCGGCCGGTGCCTATCGCGAGCGGATGATCGCCCCCGTCCGCGGGATGCTGCCCGAAGCCGTGGTAGCCAGCATGGAAGAACAACTCTCCGGGGCCTGCACCACGGAAATCGCCGCCTTCGATGCGTTCTCGAACCTGCTGGGGGATCCGGCCCACACGGCCTCCTTCGACCACGTGCTTTTTGATACCGCGCCCACGGGACACACCCTCCGCCTCCTGGAGCTGCCGTCGGCTTGGTCCAGCTTCATCGAATCCAACGTCGGGGGGAACTCCTGCCTGGGTCCCCTGTCCGGGCTCGGCGAGCAGAAGGCCCTCTATGCCGCCTCCCAGGCGGTTCTGCGCGACGGCCAGCGGACCACCCTCGTCTTGGTGGCCAGGCCCGACCAGCCCTCCCTCCAGGAAGCCGAACGCACCCGCGCCGAACTGGCGCAGTTGGGCATCCAGAACGTCCATCTGATCCTCAACGGCCTCTTCCGGGCGGGCGATCCGGCCGATCCCCTCGCCCGGGCCCTGGAGGCCCGGGGCCGCGAGGCCTCAGACGACCTGCCCCAAGGGCTCCGGTCGCTTCCTCGAACGGAACTGTCCCTGCTGCCCTACGGGATGCTGGGCCTCCCGGCCCTCCGCAGCCTGGGGGGCGCGGATGGCATGACGCGCCTCGCTTCCCCGGCAGACATTGAGGTGGACCTGTCCCGTTTCGAGCCTTGGAACGACCTCGTGGACCAACTGGCCGCCGGGGGCACGGGCGTGATGATGACCCTGGGCAAGGGGGGCGTCGGCAAGACCACCCTGGCGGCGCGGATCGCCATGGAACTATCCCTCCGGGGCCTGCCGGTCACCCTCACCACTACCGATCCCGCCGCCCATGTGGCCGCGGCGGTGGGGGAGGGGCACGCGGGGCTCCACGTCACGCGCATCGATCCCCGGCAGGTCCTTGATGACTACCGCGCCCAGGTGATGGCCACCGCGGGGCGGGATCTCGATGCGGAGGGCCGGGCCCTGCTGGAGGAGGACCTCCGCTCCCCCTGCACCGAGGAGATCGCCGTATTCCGGGCTTTCGCCGAGACCGTGGCCCAGGGAAAGGACCGGATCGTGGTGATCGATACGGCCCCTACGGGCCACACGCTCCTGCTGCTGGATGCGGCCGAGGCCTACCACCGGGAGGTGCTGCGCACCGCGAGCGACCTACCCGAAGCCGTGCGCAACCTGCTGCCCCGCCTGAGGGAGTCTTCCTTCACGCGCATGCTCCTGGTGACCCTGCCGGAGGCCACGCCTCTCCACGAGGCGATGGCGCTGGAACAGGATCTGGCCCGGGCCGGCATCCATCCCTTCGCCTGGGTGGCGAACCAGTGCCTGTCCCCAGTCCCCGTCACCGACCCCCTGCTCCAGGCGCGCCGCCGCCTCGAGGGCCGCTACCTGAACGAGCTGGCGGATCACGCGGCCCGGGTCACATTGCATCCCCTTTCCCTCACCCTGCCCGTGCCCAGCCCCACTTCGGAAGCCCTCCCCTGAAGGAGTCCCGCCATGTTCCGCCATGCCCTTCTCGCCACGGATCTCTCTCCCGCCTCGGATCGCATGATCGCCTGCCTCCATGGGCTGCGGGCCCTCTCTGTCACCCGGATCACCCTGCTCCACGCGCTGGGTGTTCGCCACCTCGAGGAGATGGCCAAGTTGCTGGCCCAAGAGGCTGAACCCCACCTCCGCCGGCAGGTCGAGGCCTTGGAGGCGCAGGGGTTCAAGGCGGAATCCATCCTGGCCTCCGGCGCGCCCACCCAGGAGATCCTCCGGGTGGCCCATGAAAGGGATGCCTCGATGATCGTCGTGGGGTCCCAGGGGGCCTCCCTCGCTCCGGACAGGCTGCTCGGAGGGGTGGCCCAGGAAGTCCTTCACCGCTCCGAGATCCCGGTCTTCATCGCCCGGCTGAGGCATCTGGAGGGCCCCGAGCCGGCCTGCGAGATGGTGTGCCAGGATTTCCTCCAGCACGTCCTCTTCACCACCGACTTCTCAGATACGGCGGACCATGCCTTCTCCAGCCTGGAGGAGCTGGTGCGGCAGGGCTGCCGCCGGATCACGCTGATCCATGTCCAGGACGAGAGCCGGATCGGGGGTCACCTCCACGAGCGCCTGGAGGAATTCAACCGCATCGACACGGGACGGCTGGAGCGGTTGGCTTCCCGCCTCGGACAGCTCGGCGCATCGGATATCCGGATCCGGCTCCCCTACGGGTTCCCCAAGCGGGAGATCCTGAAGGAAGCCGGGCTGGAAGGCTACTCCCTCATCCTCATGGGCTCCCAGGGGCGTGGCTACTTCGGGGACATCCTGCTGGGAAGCCTCGCCCACCACATCTCCCGGCACGCGCCCATCCCGACACTGCTCATACCGCCCGTGCGGTAGAAAGGAGGGTCATCATGACTCACGAGCCAGCTTCGACCCGCAAGGCCATCCTCTTCTGCACCTGTTCCGGCGCCTGCCCGAGCATGGCCCAGATTGATTTCTGGGGGCTCGCGGAACGAGTCCGCCTGGAGTTCGGGGACAAGGTCGAATTCATGGCCTTGCATCCCCGCTTGTGCGAGGAGGACGGAGAACGCCTCATGGGACACCTCGTGGATCGCCAGATCCAGTTCCTGACCCCCGCCTGTGCCGAGAAGCGCCAGGAGAAGCTCCTGCGGGAAGGCTTCCAGAAGGCCGGCGTGCCCATGGATGCCGCCCACTGGATCCCCATCAGCATGGCCCAGGAAACCACCGACTCCGTCTTCCAGAAGATCGAAAAGGCGCTCCTCGCCTCGCCTGCGAACGCCTAGGCGGGGAGGTTGCCATGGCAGGAAGCACTTTCATGGGCCTCCCCCGGGAAGCGATCCCCTGGGCGCCCAGCATCGACCCCGAGCGCTGCATCGGCTGTGGGGACTGCCTGGATGTCTGCCCCAATGGCGTCTATGCGCTCAACGAGCAGACGAACCAGATGGACGTGGTCAATCCCGGCCAGTGCGTCGTGCTCTGCGACAAGTGCGCAGGGTACTGCCCGCAGGAAGCCATCCGCTTCCCCGACAAGGAGGCGACCAAGGCCCTGCTGCGGGAGCTCCTCCGAACCGTACGGGCGACGGACAGGAGGCCTCCCCTGGAGCCTTCCTGACAGACCAACCGGGTGATCCACCGTCGCCCGCGCAGAAAATCGACTCGTCACCAGGGCCGGGAAGTCCCCGGCCCCTTCAGCAAATCCCTCAAGGAGACTTTTCATGCCTGAAGCAATTAACGAGATGGCCTGTTGCGACGGCAGCCAGCCGGTGCCCCGGGAACCCGGTTTCTGGCGCCGGGGCGGCTGGCTGCTGTTGGCCCTGCCCCTGTGGTTCGTGCTCTACCACTTCCTGGAACCCTTCGCGGACTGGCTGGCCTACACGCGCCTGGGACTGACGCCTGCGAGCCGTCTGGGCTCGGCCGTGGCCTTCTTCGCCTACGACGCGCCCAAGGTGGTCATGCTGCTGGCTCTGGTGGTACTGGGCGTGACCTTCGTCCAGACGTTCATCAGTCCGGACCGCACCCGGGATATCCTGGCGGGCCGTGCAGGCATCTGGGGGAACCTTCTGGCCTCCGTCTTCGGGATCTTCACCCCCTTCTGCTCCTGCTCGGCGGTGCCGCTCTTCATCGGCTTCGTGCGCGTGGGCGTGCCCCTGGGCGTGACCTTCAGCTTCCTGGTCTCCGCCCCCATGGTGAACGAGGTGGCCCTGTTCCTGCTGCTGGGGCTCTTTGGCTGGAAGATCGCCTTGATCTATGCCGGCACGGGCCTCGCCGTGGCCTTCCTCTCTGGCTGGGTGATCGGGAAACTGCGCATGGAGAGGCACTTGGAGGACTGGGTCATGCAGATCGACTTCAAGCCCTCGACGATCCAAGAGGCGAGGAAATCCTTCTCGGATCGGCTCGACCTGGCGGTGGAGGGCGTGCGGGACATCGTGGGCAAGGTATGGCCCTACCTGCTGGCGGGGATCGCCGTGGGGGCCTTCATCCACGGGTACGCCCCCGAGGCCCTCATGGCCCACATCATGGGCAAGGCCGCCTGGTGGAGCGTGCCCCTGGCGGTGCTCATCGGCGTGCCCCTCTACAGCAACGCGGCGGGCGTGATCCCCATCGTCCAGGCCCTCCTGGGCAAGGGCGCGGCCCTGGGTACCGTGCTGGCCTTCATGATGGCCGTCACCGCCCTCTCTCTGCCGGAGACCATCATCCTCCGCAAGGTGCTGAAGCCCCGCCTCATCGCGGTCTTCATCACGGTAGTGACCGTCGGAATCCTCCTGGTGGGCTACCTGTTCAACGCCATCATGTAGGAGCCGCCCATGAAGATCGAAATCCTCGGCACCGGATGCGCCAAGTGCGCCCTGCTGGGCAAGCACGCCGACGAGGCGGCACGCTCCCTCGGCCTCGACTATGAACTGAGCTATGTCAAGGAGATCCCCGACATCCTGGCCCGCGGCGTCATGAGCACGCCGGCGCTGGTGGTGGATGGGGTGGTGAAGCTCCAGGGCCACGTGCCCACCTCCCGCAACATCGAAAAGCTGCTCCTGGCGTAGCCGAGACCTCTAGACCGGTGGAACGGCGTCAAGGCCGGGTACCGACCGGGTTCTGAAGCGCGGCCGGGCAGTGCCTGGCCGCGCTTCAGAACTTGCGTGGTTGCCGGTGTGACCCGAATCACGATGTCATGATTATTCGAACTTTTCCGATATATCCAATCATGGTCCGTGGTCTCCTGAGCTCGGTCTCTTACACGCGGCCAGGGACCAATCTTCCCAGGAGGGCTTATGAGCCACCCCCACGATCGTTTCCTTCCCCCGGACTGGGCCTTCGCGTTCCACGGCCATCGCTGTCCGTTCATGCCCCTGGGCTACCGCATGGGGCTTCTGGCGCTTGAACGGATGGGGCTCGAACGCGAACAGGACCACGGCCTCCATGTGTTCCTCGAGATCGGGGAGGGACACCCGCAGACCTGCATGGGCGATGGCCTGCAGTCCGCGACCGGCGCCACCTTCGCCAAGGGCCTGATGGAGAAGTTGTACTGGGGCAAACTGGCGGCCACCTTCTGGTATCCGGGCAAGACGCCCATGCGCTATGCACTGAAGCCCGCCTTCCTCGACCAGATGGGCGGCTTCGAGTTCTTCGCCTATCGCAAGCGCGGCATCGAACCCTCGGGCATTCCGCCGGCCGTCACACAGGAAGTGATCGACTGGACCCTCACCCTCCCGGATGACGAAATCTACGCGGTGTCCGAGCGCCCCGAGTTCCAGTACATGCCGCCCAAGGGCTCCTTCAACAAGGCGATCTGCGCCGCCTGCGGGGAGACCGTCTTCGAGCGCTACGTGCGCCTCAAGGACGGCAAGCCCCACTGCATTCCCTGCTCCGGCTACAGCCGGTGAGCGTCATCCCAGGGAAGGGGCGGCCGCAAGCCGCTGCGCTCCCTGCATCCCCTAGGAGGCTGATGTCCATGTCCGGAGACCTGGAAACCCTCATCGAGCAGGTGAAGGCGGTGTCCCATCCCCTTCGCATGCGCGTCCTGGCGCTGCTCGAACCGGCCGAACTCTGTGTGTGCCAGGTCGCGGAAGTGCTGGGCGTCCCCCAATCCTCGGTTTCCGAGGCCCTGCGGGAACTGCGCCGGGCCGGGTTCGTGCAGGAGCGCAAGGTCGGGCGGCGGGTCTATGTGTCCGTCGTGTCCCGCCGCAAAGCGCCCCCCCTGCTCCGGGGGATCCTCATCGAGGCGAGCCTGGTGGCAGAGATCCAGCAGGACCGGGCCCTGGCCCTGGACACCAAGCCGGTCCCCAAACCCGCCGCCTGCGCCAGAGCGACGAAAACGCCCCTCCGCAAGCCTTCGCCCCGCCCCTGACCCATCCCCGGGAGTCCCCCATGATCCGGATCCGCCCCATCCTCCTTCTCCTCGCGGCCCCCGTGATGCTCGCTGCACAGGGGCGTGTGCCGGCGCTCGACCCGGCAGGACTGCAACGGGCCCTGACCGCGCGCACCTGGACCATCGTCGAGTTCGGCGGCCCCACCTGCGTGCCCTGCATGCACATGCAGCCCATCCTGGGCCAGCTCCAGCACCACTACGGCCCGCGTGCCCGGTTCTACAACTTCTATGTAACGGAGCATCTCAAGGAGGCCCGCGCCCACCAGATCATGGTCATGCCCACGCAGGTCATCTTCGATCCGAAGGGCCAGGAGGTGTTCCGCCACGTGGGCTTCTGGCCCCAGGACGTGTTCATGGCGGCCCTGGCCAAGCTGGGCCTGAAATGACGGAGTGGGTGCAGCGGCTCGCGGATGCGGTCGCCCAGGCGCCTGCCTACCAGCAGCTCGGCCTCGTCTTCCTGGGCGGCCTCATCACCTCGGCGAACCCCTGCGTCCTCGTGGCAGCGCCGCTGGTGGTGGGGTTCACCGGGGGCACCGAGGAGGGCCGCCATCACCCGGCCCTGCTCAGCGGCGTGTTCGTACTGGGACTCGCTGCGGCCTTCACGCTGCTGGGCCTGCTGGCGGCGCTCACCGGCAGCCTCCTGGGCGATGTGGGCTGGGGCTGGAAGCTGCTGCTGGGCCTGGTGCTCCTGGGCATCGGCCTGCATCTCTTGGGCCTCTACCCCCTGCCCATCCTCAAACATGATCCCGGGCGGTTCCGGGGCGCGGGCCTCCTGGGGGCCCTGGGGCTCGGCGCCCTGACGGGCACCCTCTCCGCGCCCTGCGCCACCCCCGCCCTGGCCGCCGTGCTCACCCTCGTCGCGCTCCAGAAGCGCGTGGTGTGGGGCGGCGTCCTTCTCTTCGCTTACGCCCTGGGCCACGGCCTGCTGCTCTTCCTGGCCGGAGCCTCCTCCGGCTGGGCCAGCCGCTATGCCCAGAGCCGCTTCTCCTCCTTCCTCGGTCGCTGGATCCCCAGGGCCATGGGCCTGCTCCTCAGTGCCTTCGCGCTGTGGGTGCTGGCCCTCGCCTGGCAGGCCCGCGTCGCCCTCTGAGGTACCCCATGACACGACCCGTTTCCCTCCTCGCCAGCCTGTTGGCCGCCTCGACGTGCCTCCTGGCCACGCCGCCCGAACCCGCGTCCTCCCTGGTGGAACCCGCCCAGTTGGCCCAATGGATCAAGGCCGGCTACCGGACCGGAAGCGGCCGGCGGGTGGTCATCCTCGACGCCTTGCCGAGCCCCGCCGAGCTGAAGGCGTGGTACACCGGAGATCCCGCGGCGTTGAAAGTGCTGATGGGCCGGCAGTACGGCCCGGACTCGGCCCAAGTGCGCATGATTTCGGCCCTGGACCAGAAGGGCCTGCTCGGCCATGTCCCCGGCGCCCAGGCGAACACCTCCCATACCGGGCTCGAGGTCATGGACCGTGATGAGGGCCCGGGCAGCATGGAGCATGAGGTAGGCACGGGCCCGGCCATCGAGGCCCTTCTGGGCCAGCAGGGCATCACACTCGAGGATGTGGTGGTCATCGCTAGCGCCCAGCAGGTTCCTCCGGCCCTGTGCGGCCCCCGGCTCTGGTGGACACTCACCTACTGGGGCTTTCCCGCGGACCGCCTCAAGCTCCTGGATGGCGGCGACAAGGCCTGGGCCATGGCGGGCCTGCCGATGGAGCGGGGCCCGCAAAAGGCCGAGGTAAAGGTCTCCACCTTCCGCCTGCCGCCGCCCCCGGAGCGTCGCCTGGACGCCCGGGTGAGCCTGCAGGAGATGATCGATCTGGTGGATTCCGGGAAGACCACGAACGGCTCCATGGTCCTCCTGGATGTGCGCCAGCCTCCCGTCGCCTTCTTCCTGAAGGATGTCCGCCGGGCCGATGGCACCGCCGGCGCCGACGGCACTCCGGACCTCTTCCAGGTGTCGGGCTTCCAGTTCTACCCGGAGGACCGCACCTTCACCCGCGAGGGCCAGTCCGCGCGGTTCTCCATCGGCGAGATGCTCTTCAGCCCCGCCACCGTGGCGCCCGGGGCCCCGGTCCGAGCCGCCTTCAATCCCGTGGCCCTTCCGCCGGTCCCGGAGGATAACTCCTTCCTGGCCCACGGCCACCTGCGCGCCGCCTCGGGCCAGGAGGTTCCCCTCGCCGTCCCCCTGAGTCAGAAGCCCACGGATTTCGAGGGGATCATCCGGGGCGCCCACCTGGTCAAGACCGGCGCCTACGACATCACCCTGCCGTCGCTGCTCGGGCCGGACAACCGGTTCAAGTCCCGGGAGGAGCTGCTCGCCCTGTTCGCCAAGGCGGGCATCGCCGGCACGAAACCCGTGGTGCTCTACTGCAACACCGGCGCCCTCTCCGCGGTGTACGTCTACGCCCTGCAGGAGATCTGCGGCTTCAAGCAGATCCGGATGTATGACGGTTCTTGGCAGGAGTGGGGCTCGCTGGCGGCCTTCGAGCCCGCCGATGGCACCTTCGTCCGCCACGATCCCGTGCTCACCCTGCCCAAGGCCCCGGCGCCCATGCCGGCCTTCTGGATCTTCACCGCCGAGAACCACCCGCTTGAGTGGGATGGCCACCGGTTCACGAGCCCGGGCTTCTCGCCGGTGGATGTGCAGAAGCACCTCCGGCCCCGGGAACCCATGAACGGCCAACTCCGCTGGGACACGCTGCACCGCTCGGAACACGTGGTCTTCCGGCCCACGGAAGCGGTGAACGATCCCGGTCATTTTCAGACCTATCACGCCGAAACGGATTGGCCCCTGGTGGACCTGCATCCCGGCTTTCAGGGTCGGGCCGACCGGATCCGCCAGGAGGACGAAGCGTACCGGAAGTAGCCTCCCGGCCCGGGAAGTCCACGTTCCACCCTTTCGGAGCACCCCATGTGGATTGTTCGCCTCGCCCTCCGGCGCCCCTACACCACGGCGGTCTTCTGCCTGCTCATCCTGTTGATGGGCACCCTGGCCGCCCTGCGCATGCCGGTGGACATCCTTCCGACCATCGACATCCCTGTGGTGTCGGTGGTGTGGAACTACAATGGCCTCTCCTCCGAGGAGATGGAACGGCGGGTGGTGCTGAAGGCGGAGCAGAACTACTCCACCACCGTGGGCGGTATCTCCCACATCGAGAGCAGCAGCTTGCAGGGCTCGGGCCTTATCCGGGTGTACTTCCACCCCGGCACAGACATCGGCGCGGCCATCGCCCAGATCACCGCCAGCAACAGCATGCTGCTGCGCTTCATGCCGCCGGGGATGAATCCGCCCCTGGTGCTCCAGTTCAATGCCTCCAACGTGCCTGTGGCGCAGGTGACAGTGCGCAGCGCCCAGGTTCCCGAGCAGAAGCTCTGGGATTTCGCCATGAACACCCTGCGCATCCGCCTGTTCACCATCCCCGGCCTGTCCATCCCCTCGCCCTATGGGGGCAAGACCCGTCAGGTGAACATTGATGTGGATCCGATGAAACTGGCGGCCCAGGGCATCAGCCCGGCAGACGTGGTGAACGCGCTGAACAACATGAACGTCATCACCCCCGCGGGCAGCGCCCGCATGGGGAACCGCGAATGGATCGTGCGGACCAACGGCAGCACCGCCACCCTTGAGGATCTGGAGAACGTGCCGGTGAAGGTGGTGGGCGGCGCGCCGGTGCTCATCCGGGACATCGCCACGGTGAAGGACGCCTATGCGGACCAGAGCAACATCGTCCGCATCAATGGCAAGCGCGCCACCTACATCGCCATCATGAAGAATGCCCAGGCCTCCACCATCGCCGTGGTGGATGCAGCTCGAGAGATGCTTCCCGAGATCCAGGGTGCGGCACCCAACGGCGTCGAGCTGAACATGGCGTTCGACCAGAGCCGCTTCGTGCGCAACGCCGTGCGGGGCGTCATCCAGGAGGGCGTGGCCGCCAGCATCCTGGTCTCCCTGATGATCCTGCTCTTCCTGGGCTCCTGGCGCAGCGTAGCCATCGTCTGCACCAGCATCCCGCTAGCCATCTTCACCGGCCTGCTGGGCCTCAAGCTCTTCGGACAGACCCTGAACCTCATGACCCTCGGCGGCTTCAGCCTGGCCATCGGCATGTTGGTGGATGACGCCACGGTGGAGGTGGAGAACATCCACCGCAACCAGGCCATGGGCAAACCCATCACCGTGGCCATCCTGGACGGGGCCCGCCAGATCGCCGTGCCCGCCATCGTGGCCACCCTGGCCATCTGCATCGTGTTCTTCCCGGTGGTGC